>NZ_JASJVL010000004.1:0-340036 GCF_035019745.1 Pseudomonas sp. 10S5 | reverse complement strand
ATCAAAATGAAGCTCAACGGCTTGAGTCCAGTGGCATACAGAACTCAGGCCGCGTAGCTTATTCAATCACTGTCCAACATTTGGGGCGCAGTTCAGAGTCCTATTCAGTTGCCCCATTCTTGTCTCGACGACCGCCTTCTAAAATTTTTTTATAAGGAAATCCAATGCCATCTCTTTTTGATCCGTTAAACATCGGCACCGTCTGCGCGCCAAATCGCATATTGATGGCACCGCTAACTCGTGGTCGTGCGACCCGTGAGCACGTACCCACCGAATTGATGATTGAGTATTACTCCCAGCGAGCCAGCGCCGGTTTAATCATCACCGAAGCAACTGGCATCAGTCAGGAAGGTTTAGGCTGGCCGTATGCGCCAGGAATCTGGAACGACGAGCAGGTTCATGCTTGGAAGCAAGTTACAGACGCTGTTCATCAGGCGGGCGGGCATATTGATCTGCAATTGTGGCACATGGGTCGCATCGTCCATCCAAGCTTTCTCGACGGTGCTCAGCCAGTTTCATCGTCGGCTACAACGGCGCCGGGCAGCGCACATACCTATAACGGCAAACAACCCTACGCATTGGCCCGGCCGTTGAGTATTGAGGAAATCAACCGCCTACTTGATGACTACGCCCAGGCTGCTAAAAATGCTATGGCGGCAGGGTTTGATGGTGTGCAAGTGCACGCTGCTAATGGCTACCTGATTGACCAATTTCTACGTGATAACACTAATTTTCGAGAGGATGAATACGGCGGGTCGATAGAGAACCGCATTCGTCTTTTGGTTGAAGTTACTCAGCGAGTCGCCGACACAATTGGCGCCGAGCGCACTGGAGTGCGGTTGTCGCCCAACGGGGACTCCCAGGGTGTCAATGACAGCAATCCGCAAGCCCTGTTTGGTGCCGCAGCGTCTGCCCTCGACAAAATTGGTATCGCTTATCTAGAGCTGCGCGAGCCGCCATTCAATGGCACCTTTGGCAAAGCTGATCAACCACCTATTCATCCGGTGATTCGCAAAGCCTTTAGCCGCGCGCTGTTTTTGAACTCTGATTACAGCTTTGAACGCGCCCAGGCTGCGCTGGCAGCAGGCGAAGCCGATGGCATTGCTTTCGGACGTCCGTTTCTTGCCAACCCTGACTTGCCGTATCGGTTCGCCAACGGCTTGCCACTGAATGCTGACGTCATGCAGACCTGGTATAGCCAAGGGCCTGAAGGCTACGTCGACTATCCTACAGCCGAAGATTGAGCCAGTCGCAGTAAGAAAAAGCGAGCCGTGCTGTCTTAAACCGCTCGCTTTTTTGCCTGTGAATTTTGTATTGCACCCCACACGCCGTCGATAGAACTCATTGAATCGAGTACAAGCGAACCTCGGTATCACCTACCTTTAATTCTTGTTCTTTGCTCCAGTCGCTTGGGATCGAGCGAAATTCATCGGGTTGGTAGCTTCCACTGACCAGCCATACTCGCCCCGTACCCTTGGGCATAACCTGCAGGCGATCAACGTAGATTTTATCCGCGTGCTCGTCGACCAATGTACCGAAGCCGTAGGCATTTGGACGTCCTGAAGTACCGTCCGGCAGCGAAGGCGTATAGAGCAAGGGCTGTACGCCGGTCTTGTTGTAATAAACGTAGCCGAAATACCAGAACAGATCGCTAACCACAATGCGGTCCCCCGCAACGAAGTTTTGATTGACATAGCTGACCAGAACGTCGAACTGATCGTTGTCTACGCTGTAATCGTTCTTTAGGCCGACCATTTCAATGCCCAATACCGCGACCAACAGGCCAATCGCCAGAAAGCGAAAGCGTCGTTCGAGCTGATCAATAGCAACCGCCAGCACCAAAGGTAAGCCAATAGCAGAAAACATTAAGTAGCGCTCGACCAGCAGTGGTGTAACGAAAGACACCGCAAAAATCACTAGCAGCGGTAGAAAGGTATACGCCACCAGTAACCCGTTAAACCGGTAGTGACTGCGGTCTTGCACGACAACCATGATGGCGATTGCCGCGATTGCCAGCGGCACTAATACATACAGCGCAAACCAAACGTCAGTACCGTCCTTTAACGTCAGAAATTGCCAGATTGCAGACGGTAAAGAGTCCAAGGTGACAGGCGGAATCCAGCCTACATCGCCGCCTACGCGCAACTGATCGAGGTGAGTCAACTGCCCGAGCAAACTAGGAATCCACGGCGCATACAACACCACAATTGCGATGTTTGTCACCCACCATGCTGGCCGCGAGATCAACTTGAGTTTGTCCTCAGACTTACAGCGCAGTGCTAACAGATAGAACCAGTGGGCCAGTACGCATAGGCAGGTAAAGTAATGCGTATAGAAGCTGGCAGTCATCAGCAGCGCATAGATGACCAAATAACGGTGCCGATTGGGATTTTTGACCCAATAAACCAAGGCCACGGTCGCGCCCATCAACCAGAAACCCATCAGAGAGTACATCCGCACTTCTTGGCTGTAGCGCACGGCAATGGGCATCAAGGCCAATAACATTCCACCTAGCACCGCCGCCCTGGGGGTTGTGATTAAGCGCATCAACCAGACCGCGAGTCCTACGGTGGCGATACCGGGTAAAGCGCTCATGGCGCGAATCGAAAAAATACCGTTGCCGAAGATATTCATCCAGGCATGCAGTATCAAGTAATACAAAGGAGGGTGAACGTCGTGCGCGCTGTGATACCAAGTCTGCGCAGGTGAGTACTGACTCATTAGCAGGCTGGAGCCTTCGTCACACCAGATAGCCGTCTGGATTAAACCGTAAAAGCGCGCGATAGATGCCAATGCCAAAATCGGGACGAGCCATAACGCATGTATCCACAGGCTATGGGTCGATAGTGACGAGCGTCTGGTTCCTTCTAGCTGATGGCTATAGAGGGCCTCCCCTAGCTCATAATTTCGTTGTAGCTTCATCCGCCCTCCACCCAAGCCATCAAAATGGTACTGCCATACTCGCCATATCAAGGATTCAAGGCACGGCGCTGCGCATAGCAAATGCGCAGGTAATCGTCACCGACAACGTCTCTGCTGGCTTTGCCGCGATGGTACCTGCGCAGTTATTCCAACGTCCAACTGAGAATAGATTTAACCCGTCCAGGTCACACGTAATGCGCTATTGAGGCTTAATTTCGGAACAAGTTCCGAGCAAATCCATCGAACATGCGCGATCCCATACGTAAACAAGCTTATTTCCAGTCCGACTAAGCGTAGGTACCTTTATCGAGCCGGTCCGCCTAATGTGAGGTAGCGCAGATTGGCCTGTCACGTTGGCCGAGCTTGAACCCTATTACGCCGCGCCGAAGACAAGATGGGCGTGACACGCACCAACGACGTTCCGGGTTTGCCTGGCAACAACAATTTCAAAGTGCTGTACAACGGTGCGAAAAAACTCTGCTACACCGAATGTTCCACTGGGCACATGGCGATCAACAACGCACCTCGGGCCGGTCGAGCCTCATGCCAGCAGTTGGGCTTCTGCTTCCAGGGCTGCAAAATGGGCGCGAAGTGGTCAACGCTTTACACCGAAATCCCCGCCGCTGAAGCCACCGACAAACTTGAATGCGTACCCAGGCCCAAGTGCTACGCATTGAGCAAGACGACAAGGGCTTAGCCAGCGCGGTGGTCTACGCCGACGCCAAAGGTCAACTGCATCGGCAAAAAGCACGGGTGGTTGCAGTGGCAGGTAATGCCATGCCAGCAACCGTGTCACCGTTAATGACCAATCCAAAGACCAGTTCGGCATGCCGGTGGCCAATGTCCATTACGACGATCACCCGAATGATCTGGCCATGCGCGAGCATGCGTTCACCCACGGCGAAGCGGTATACAAGGCGGCGGATCTAATGGCGTTGGGGCGTACTTAGTTATCACGTTTAATTTAAGAATGCGTGAGGACTTCGTTACGGCGAGCGCTCAACAATGGAGACCAGTTAGCGAATAACTAACGGCGTGCAACCCACGTTGTACGCTGCTCAAACCCAACGTTCGAAAGGAAGTTCTCATGAAAAAATTATCCGTAGTCGTATTGTCCATGTGCATGGCTTTAGGTGCTGTTGGTAGCGCCTTCGCAGCCGATACCACCAGCGGCGATGCGATGAGCAAGGACAGTATGTCCAAAGACGCCATGAAAAAAGACAACATGAGCAAGGACAGCATGTCCAAAGACGCTATGAAAAAAGACAACATGAGCAAGGACAGCATGTCCAAAGACGCTATGAAAAAAGACAACATGAGCAAAGACAGCATGTCCAAAGACGCCATGAAGAAAGACAACATGAGCAAGGACGAAGCCAAAGACCCAATGTCCCACTGATTTGTTATGCAGGAGCCAACGTGTTGGGGAGCAGGCTTAATCAGGTTCAGTGAGCCTCCCCTAGATTAAGTTGGTTCCTGCAAATAAATGTGATTGCACAGTGGACATCAACTCCTTTTTGTACAGGGCAACACGGTACTCAGTATTAGAATTTAGCGTTATTTGAAATCCCGACTACGCACCTCCAGCCCAGTTAATAGCGGTGTCAGATCCTGCAAGCGTTGGGCGATCAAGTGACGAACACCGTCTTTGGTTTCCAGGCGACCATAGACCTGCAACAAGCGTGAGTTCACCAACACACGACGTTGGCGTTCGGCAAGGTCGTGCCAGACCACCACGTTGATCATCCCGTGTTCATCTTCAAGAGTGACAAAAATCACCCCGCTGGCGGTTTGAGGACGCTGTCGACCCGTCACCAGTCCTGCGGCATTGATGCTGCAGCCGTGCTCAATACTGATCAGCTCTCTTGAGCTGCGGCATCGTCTAGTAGTGAGTTGAATCCGCAGCAAAGCCAATGGATGCGGGCCGAGTGTGGTTCCGAGCGTATTGTAATCGGCGTAAAGGTCTTCGCCCACGGTGGGTAACGGCAACAGCACCTGAGGTTCTTCGGTGGCCGCTTGCTCGGCGAACAGTGGTCGTTGCGCTTCCACACCAGCCACCTCCCAGCGCGCCCGATGCCGATGACCGAGCAAACCGCGTAACGCCCCGGAGTCGGCCAATAATTCTCGGGCATGAAGGTCTAAACGGGCGCGTCCGCACAGGTCGCTGGCATCGACAAACGCCCGCTGTGTTCGAGTGTGTTGGATACGCTGCGCGTCTTCCTCACGAAATCCTCGAACCATGCGCAGGCCAAGGCGAATTGCCAAGTCCCCTGTGCAGGGTTCAAGTGAACAATCCCATTCGCTGTAACGCACATCCACCGGCCGTATTTCAATTTGATGACGACGTGCGTCCTGCAATATTTGATCGGGGCTGTAGAAACCCATGGGCCAACTGTTGATCAGGGCGCAGGCAAAGGCCGCTGGTTCATGGCACTTGAGCCAGCAACTGGCGTACGTCAGCAAGGCAAAACTAGCGGCATGGGACTCCGGAAAACCATAGCTGCCAAAGCCTTTGATCTGCTCGAAGATATGGTTGGCGAATTCCAGGGTGTAGCCATTCTTGAGCATGCCTTCGGTCAAGCGCTTTTGATGCGGTTCAAGCCCGCCGTGGCGTTTCCAGGCAGCCATGGAACGGCGCAATTGGTCCGCCTCCCCCGGCGTGTAATCGGCAGCGACCACCGCCAATTCCATCACCTGCTCCTGAAACAGCGGCACGCCAAGGGTGCGTTCGAACACCGCTTTCAGTTGTTCAGAGGGATAGGTGATTGGTTCTTCTTTATTACGCCGCCGCAAGTACGGATGCACCATGTTTCCCTGAATCGGTCCCGGTCGAACGATGGCCACTTCGATAACCAAATCGTAGAATTTTTTGGGTTTCAAGCGTGGCAGCATGGCCATTTGCGCCCGAGATTCGATCTGGAACACGCCCACCGTGTCAGCACGGCTGATCATGTCGTAGGTGGCGACGTCGTCTTGTTCAATGGTCGCCAATGTCAAGTCATAACCCCGGTAGCGGCGCACTAGATCGAACGTTCGTCGCAAGGCGCTGAGCATGCCCAGTGCCAAAATGTCGATTTTTAGTAGCCCAACCAAATCCAGATCATCCTTGTCCCACTGAATAATAGTGCGGTCAGCCATGGCTGCGTTTTCCACGGGCACCAGGGTTTCTAACGGGTGTTCGGAAATGACGAAACCGCCCGGATGCTGGGACAAATGCCGAGGAAAACCGATCAATTCTCCGGTCAGAGCCAAGACCCGGCGCAGGATCGGGCTGTCGGGCTCGAAACCACATTCACGCAGGCGTTCGGGCGGCGGCAGGTTATCGCTCCAACGGCCAAAACAATCAGCCAGTGCATTAATCTGGTCGGGTGGCAAACCCAGTACTTTGGCTACATCTCGAACTGCCCCGGAACCGTGATAGGTGCTGGCCACGGCAGTCAGCGCTGCTCTGCCTCGGCCATAGCGTTGAAACACATACTGCAAGACTTCTTCGCGACGCTCGTGCTCAAAATCGACATCGATATCCGGCGGTTCGTTGCGCTCTTTGGACATAAAGCGCTCGAACAGCATGTGGCTCACCGATGGGTTTAACTCGGTGATGCCTAAGGCAAAACACACGGCTGAATTAGCGGCTGAACCCCGGCCCTGACACAGAATGGATTGGCTACGGGCGAAGCGGACGATATCGTGCACGGTCAGGAAGTAGCTTTCGTAACCCATTTCACTGATCAGGCTCAATTCGCGCTCGATGAGCGTGCGCGCTTTTTCGGGCATACCGCCGGGCCAGCGGCGAAGCACACCCTCTTCTGTCATCTGCCGTAGCCAAGTGGCCGCAGTATGGTCTTTGGGCACTAGTTCATGAGGGTATTCATAATGCAGCTGGCCCAGATCGAAGTTGCAGCGCTGGGCAATGCGCGTTGTTTCTGCCAACAATTGCGCCGGGTACAGCTCTGCCAATTGCGGTAGTGAACGTAAATGCCGTTCGCCGTTGGGAAATAAGCGATGCCCGGCTTCAGCCACGGTGGTGTGATGACGAATCGCCGTCATGGTGTCTTGCAGGGCGCGTCGACCACGAGCGTGCATGTGGACATCGCCACTGGCCACAGCTGGAATGTTCATTAACTCGGCTAATGCCAAGAGATCGTTCAGGCGCTGAGCATCATCAGGGCCGCGATGCAATTCAACGGCGAGCCATAACCGCTCGGGAAACACGCTGTTCAGCCAATGACCATGCTCTAGACAGGTTTCACTGAGTAAATCCGGTAGCCAGAGCGCCAATAAGCCCTTTAACGGCTCGTAGAAATCTTCACGCAACAGGCGATACTCGCCCTTCTTGGCGCGACGCCGACCGACAGTGATCAACCGGCAAAGGGCCTGATAGCCGCTGAGGTTTTCTACCAGCAGCACCACTGCGGGGCCATTTTCGACGCGCATTTCGCTACCGATGATCATTGGCAAACCGGTTTTCCGCGACGCTTGCCAGGCGCGGACAATACCGGCCAACGTGCATTCGTCGGTAATCGCCAGCGCTTGGTAACTGTGGCGCTGGGCACGTTCGAACAATTCCTTGGCGCTGGAAGCTCCACGTTGAAAACTGAAGTTACTCAGGCAATGCAGCTCGACATATTCAGTGGTCACGGTCGTCATGCAAACCATCCCTGTAATTGCAAGGTGCCGTTTTCCCCTACCGTTTGATAGACCCAGGCACGCTGACCGGAGCGGGTTTCCACCAGAAAATAATCGCGCCGTACATCGCCACCATCCCACCAACCGGACTCGATACGCTCGGGGCCCGCGAGAATACGCACGTCCGACTCGCTCAGCGGCACCGGCTCACGCAATAACCAACCCGGACGCAGAGCCATCAGCAGCGGTCCAGAGGATTTGGTTTCAATGCTCGGTTGCCAAGCGCATTCGGGACGGTGATCGGCATGGGCACGCAAACCGTTGACCGCTTCATCACCCAATCGCGCTCGCAACCGTTCGCGCAGTTGCTCCCAAGGCATTGCCTGCTGAGCACGCTCATCGAATAGCTCACGGCGTGCCGGTATAAAGCCCGGTAGATCACGGGCCAGTAAACGCACCGCACGTACGGGTGATGGGACTTGTATTCGCTCTAGCCGCTCCCGGGCCAACTCAAACAGCATTGCGGTATCACGCTCGGCGCTGAGCAACCCGACCGGCACCACCGTGTCTTGACCCTCAACGTGCTCAAGATGAATCGCAAAGCGCTGAACGCCGCTGTCACGTCCGGCAAGGAACACCGCAAGATCAGAAATCAGACGCTTTAGCGGGAACAACAGTGCCTGATGGGATTCGACATCGAAATTCAGCTCGATACGGGTATCAAAAAAATCGGGTGGCCGGTAACACTCCAGCGTCAAGGCTCGCTCGCCCAGCAGAGTGTCCAGATGCTGTAACACCTGAACCGGGAAGCGCCGCGCCAAGGTATTACGAGGCAAGGCCAGCACGCTCTGCAGTGTGCGCAAACCCATGCGCGAAAAAGCGGTGGACACTTCCCGACTGAGGCCAACGCGGTCGATCGGCATCGGCGCCAAGGCTTCGTACAGCGATTCGCGGGTGGTCACGGCAAGACCATCATGCACATTGGTCAACATCCGCGCCGCCGCTGGGTTGGGTGCGACCACGATTCGATGATGAAAACCCAGGGCATTCAACTCGTCCCGCAGACGCTTTTCGAACACCGTCCACGGTCCAAACAGGCCCAGACTGGATTCGATTTCCATCATCAATACCCGAGGGTATTTCAAGCTGACCTGGGAACTGAACCGGTAGGCCCAGGCCGCCAATAACCGTTGCCAACGGTCGATATCGGCCGGCTCATATTCCACCGTCGCAAAATCGCGGACCAATGCCTGCGCGGCCGCCAACGATTGTCCGGCACGCAGGCCCAACGCCCGCGCAGACGGATTGACGGTCTGCAACATGCGACGTTGGGGGCTACCGGTCAGCAGCGCCAACGGTTGGTCAGGATCGGCGCGACGGCGCATCACGCCGTCGAGCGCCAACTGTGGCAGCAAGACACAGGCCCAGAGCATATGAACCTCAATAATCGATGGAGAACGGGATGGGTGACGTTGGCGTTAGTCCGCCCCGGCATTTGAGAACGCGCAACTGCCGAGGTCGCACATCTATGGCAACTCGTAACGCCGCCGGGGACGGGTTTAATGCTGCGTGAGCAGGTCGACATGCGAAAGCCAGTGTCTGGCCGGTTTCAGCAGCGACTTGCAGTCGACGCAATGCACGATCATCCGCCTGCTTTTGCGGCGGCCAGCACACCACAGCGCCACAGCTGCCGGAACGCAAACATTGCTCGGTCGCCCACAACGCATCGCGAGGACTGGTATCGACCATCGTCAGCCAACGCAAATCAATACCCGCCGCTTGCCAGGCATGGGGATATGGCACATAGGGCGGCGCTATCAACACAATGCGTTCGCCTTTGTCCGCCAACCGCTTGAGGGTTGGCCACAGTAGTTGCAATTCGCCGCTGCCGTCGGCGACTACCAGAATTTCGCTCAGGGCCGAAGCTGGCCAGCCGCCAGTTGGAAGCGCTGCATCCAGTGCAGCGTGCCCGGTGGGTTGTGAGCTGATGGGAGGCGTGATGGACCGGCCTTTCCAGACCCGACGGTCGTCCAGCAGCGCATCGAGACTGACCACTGCGCCCATCATTCGCGCCTGACCAGACCGCAGTAAACGCCTTCGATGGCGAAGTCCTGGGTCGGCGAAACCACAATGGGTTGATATGCGGGGTTGCGCGGTAGCAAACGAAACGTCCCGGCACGGGTTTCCAGGCGCTTGATGGTCACTTCTCCGTCCAGCCGAGCAACGACGATTTGCCCATCCTTGGCCTCAGCACTGCGTAGAACACCCACCAGATCACCGTCGAGAATGCCGTCTTCGATCATCGAATCACCCTGCACCCGCAACAGATAGTCCGGCACCCGCTGAAATGTCCCGCGCTCCAGCACCAACGTGTCATGCAGGCCGATGTCCGGCCCTATTGGCGCACCCGCCGCCACCCGGCCCAACACTGGAATTTCGATCATCTCGGGGCGTTGGCGAGTGCCCGCGTGATGTAAGACCAGCCGAATACCGCGAGCTTGATTAGGGGCAACCTCAATCAAACCGGCTTCAGTCAGGGCCACAATATGTTTGCGCGCTACGCTACGTGAGGCAAAGCCAAAGGCTTCGGCGATTTCAGCCAGGCTCGGGGACTGACCTTGCTGCACGATACGCTCGCGGATAAAGGTCAGAATGGCGGTGCGTCGGGGGGATAAGTTCATGGAGTACATTTGTACTCCTTTCGTGATTTTCTTGCTAGCACCTCTTATCGGTGACGACCATTCAGACCGGGCAAATCGGCGACCTGTTGTTCAAGCCTTAGCCAAAATTTACTCCAATCCATTGCAGCATGGCGCAAATCAGCAACCCCACATGCCCGATACACACAGAGTTTAACGACGGCATCAAATCACAAACTTCGCCACCATCCCGTTCAGGTCAAGCGCCAATCGGGACAATTCGTTGCTGGCTGCGCTGGTCTGGTGAGCACCGGCAGCGGATTGGGTGGCGAGATCACGGATGTTCACCAAATTGCGGTCAACTTCACGCGAGACTTGAGCCTGTTCTTCGGAGGCGCTGGCGATAACAAGGTTGCGTTCATTAATGTGCGATATTGCAACCGTAATCTGTTCCAGCGCCACGCCAGCAGCACGAGCCAGCTCTAACGTTGACTGGGTGCGATCGGTATTTACCAGCATCGATTGCACGGCTTCAGTGGTACCGTTTTGAATCCCGGCGACCATCTGCTCAATTTCCTGGGTCGACTGCGCAGTCCGATGAGCCAATGCGCGTACTTCGTCAGCCACCACCGCAAATCCCCTACCCGCTTCACCAGCACGCGCCGCTTCGATGGCCGCGTTCAAAGCCAGTAAATTGGTTTGCTCGGCAATTGAACGAATGACGTCAAGCACCTTGCCAATATCGCGCCCTTGCACCGCCAAGCCTTCGACCAACAACGTCGTGGTTTGCACGTCCTGGGTCATAGCTTGTATCGCCGAGACCGTTTCCACTACACGATCGCGGCCTACGCAAGCGGTCTGATTGGATTGCTGCGAGGCTTCAGACGTGGAGACTGCGTTGCGTGCAACCTCTTCAACTGCGGCAGTCATTTCATTAACCGCAGTGGCCGCCTGCTCGATTTCGTTGTTCTGCTGTTGCAAGCCACGGGAGGCCTCGTCCGTGACCACACTTAGTTCCTCGGCAGCCGAAGCTAGTTGGGTCGCAGAGCCGGAAATGTGCTGAATGGTTTTACGCAGGTTCTGCTGCATGACTTGCAATGCAGTCAGTAGACGGGCTGGTTCGTCGTGGCCGTCGATGAGTACGGTCTTGGTCAGGTTACCGCCCGCAATGTCTTCAGCCACCTGCAATGCCCGCGTCAACGGGACGACAATGCTACGGGTCAACAACAACGCCAGTAAAACGGTTAACAGCGCGGCGCCGACCGCTACGACAATCACCATGATATTCGCATTATTGTACTCAGCCGTTGCGGTTTCCATAGTTTGCTTCGACGAGTTTTTATTCATGCCGATCAACTGTTTGAGTTGATCGCCAATTAAATCTGAATCGGCTTTCATCCGCGAGTTGATAACGCTGCGCGCTTCTTCAAGTTTTTCAGCACGCGACAGTTCTATCATTTGAGTTTGGGCATGGAGATAGCTGTCTAACGTGGCGCTAAAAGCTTTATATAAAGCAGCCTCCTCGGAAGTCATCGGCAAGGCGGCGTAGTCGGTTTTAGACCGTTGCAGTTTACGCACCAGATCGTCAATGCGACCGGTGCTTTCTTGTAACATAGCCGGTTCGCGATTGAGCAGCATTCGAAAGGAAGTAACGCGCAGGCGGAGTACGTTCTCCGTCACATCACCGAGCAACGTAACGCTGGGCAGAATGTTGAATTGCATTTCGGTGGCCGCCTGGCGAATCACGGTCATGCGGTTCAGCGCAAACACTCCGAGACCTATGAGCAATACAGCTATAAAAGCAAATCCGAGAAACGCGCGTGGTGCGATGTTCATATTTCTTATTGTCACGGGCAGTTCTCGATAAGGTAAGAAATCAGAAACGTTTTATGCACGGGTCATTAATGAGCCCGTTCCGTTCTAGTTGTTTTTAACTCTCTATTGCTTGCGGACTATTCGTTTGAATGTATCCGCATAAACCTAACGGTTTATCGCGTGATGAGTGTTGCGCACGCTGATATAAATACAACGAAAAAGCAGTGAGCGGCGGACTTCAAGCTTTCCAACAACATTACTTGTAGCGACTTTTATCGAGTCGCGCCACCGATTTATATTCCGCCCTTAAACCTGAGCGTCCCGAGGTGTTCTAAGCCACCCCGCGCAAGGGTCTAACCGGGAGAGCGAATCGATTGGGAGTGCTTTCATAACGAATATCCAGCGGCCAGAAGCAGTCATTTGAATGCCAAAACAAACCTTAGAAATATAATTCAACCCATATGAATGACAGCCAATGTTTTTATTGACGCTTGCAGTGAAGAATACTCATGAGAAAACGTCAGAGATTTGACCCGCGTCATAGAATCGAAAAAGTAATTTCAGTCCTGCAAAAAAATCGTTTCGGCCAGCTTATCGGAGTGCTATTTTTAGTGACCTGACGGATCGGCGCAGCGGATGCGTAGCCTTTGCATTGGGCTAGAGACTTGCTCGATTGAATAGGTGGGCCGTATGAACAAAGTAACGTTCCCTAATGCCTGTCAACTGATGCGCTGGCACTTTCACCCCGTCGGGTTTGAAGCCAGCATGGACTCACCCAGCAGCATGGTCGCCCGCCTATTTCATCGCGCCACAGGTGAAACGATCATTGCGATCGCTGCCATTCCCTGCGCAACCGTCATGGACGTTACTGAGGTCGAGCGCATGATCGAGGCCATTGAGTACGAACTTGAATTCTTCGTACCCCCTCAGACGTTAAAAGTGTCCTGAAGCGGCTTCACGCTTTCTGAAGATTAACCTTCTCTCCTGTCGTCGAAAAAAGGCTTGTTACCCGTAATTTTGTCGGACGCTTTGGGAATCATCGCTTTGTCTGCGGCGCCCGCGCTGCTGTTCTTTTCGATATACCAATAGCAATGTCTCACGGCGCGGGTAATGGCAACGTATGCAAGTCGCAGTATTTCGTCCTTCTGGGCGGAATCGAAAGGATCTGCATCGCCCTCCTTACCCAATCCCGCCAAGCGATAGGCTTGGTTTTTGAACGGTGATTGCGTCAAATGCTGGCAATCTCCGAGTAAAAATACAGCGTCAGCCTGCAAGCCTTTGGAGCTGTGATAGGTCAATTGTTTGAAGCGTCGCGACGCAGCCGGTAACCCAGAATCGTAATTAACCAGCGACTGTAAGGCGTCGGAGAACTTGGCTTTTTCATTACTTTTCCGGTACAGCAACAAAATAGAGTCCCCGTCGTTGTAATGTTGGATCAAACGTTCGGTAAGTTCGTCGTCATCACGGTCCAGCACTGTGACTGGCAACAGTTCTTGAACCACGCCACCCGCCTTGGCTTTTTTGCCGGCAATTGCTGGAGCGCTACGGACGATGTGCTCAGCGGCGTCAATAATGTGCTGATGACTGCGGAAGTTATCAATGAGCATCACCTTTGTCGTGGCAGGCGATGCGAACTCCTTGGCGAACTCCATGAAGTATTTTGGAGAACTGCCGCGCCATCCGTAAATCGACTGCCAATCATCGCCTACACAGAGTAACGACGAACGTTGCGCCACCCGGCCCACGTGCAGCGCCGGACCACGACTGCGTATCTCCCGCAGGCTGGCACGAATCCAGGAAACGATTTGTGGCGAAACGTCTTGGAACTCATCGATCATTAAGTGCGACAGCGGCCGCAGCAGCTCATCGCTAATCTGTTTGAGATTCTCCGGTGACGTCTCGCCGAACAAGGCAAACATTCTGTTGTAGGTCATGACCGGTGGTGTTTGCGCCAGCAGGTGCCCTTCGAATGCTTTCCAAAACAGACTCAGGGCTTCAAAGAAATACCGATCCGGGTCATTGGCGGCAAAGCTCATCTGTGCCACGGCGGCGGGTACATCCAGGCCCAGGTTCTCAATAAAGCTGGCAGCGGCGACAAATCCATCCAGCACGGGGGCCGCGCTCAATTCACCTTTCACCTTGTAGTCGAAACCCGGGCCGGCCACTGCCGCCCCCGCCAATGACTGTAAAACGCGTGTGGCGGCATCGTAATTCTCTAGCCATATCACAGGCTTGCGACAGAAAGCTTGAAACAGTGTGCGCTTGATCAGCCATTCAGCCCAGATCGGCAACTTTGCCGACGACCGCTTCATCTGCTGGTTTTCAGACGGGTCAAACCCGAGCACCACCCAGGCGTCAAGTTCGGCAATGTAGCCATGGAAATGAAACGAAAAGCCATTTATTTCAACGGTTTGACGCATAGGCTCAATGCCGTTTATAGGCCATGCGTTGGCGTGGATCCACAGGTCTTCAATGGTGTCGCACAGCGCTTCGTCGCGCTTCGCGGAGAGTTCGGTCACAACGACGCGTTTTTGCACGTCGGGATGCTCACGGTCGAGTTCCTTGAGTTGCAGGGCGTGGCGAAGCAGCTGTGCCATGACCTCCCGAAACCGTTCGTTAATCGCGTACAGATCTCGATAGCACAGGTTCAATTGCTGGCGTTGGGCGTCATTGATTCGCAAATCGAAGGGGTTGCTGTCTGCGCCTTCTTCCTGGCCTGCCGACACCGCTTGGTTACTGAGATTCTCGAAAGCCCGCAATTGACTGAAACCCGGCATGCTGCGCACCAGCGGCAAAATCCGGGAGTGAAAAGTCCGCACCAGGTCCCGGCCTTCTTTCACGCTGAGGGTGTGACCCCAGAGTCCCATAATCTCGATCAGCTTATTAATGAAGTCTTTGCGCGACTCACGGGTGAAGGTCACCACCGTCATCGAACTGAGTTCAAAGCCCAGGTAGTGGCTCAATAGCAGGATGCGCAATACCAACGACGTTGATTTCCCCGCGCCGGCACCGGCAATTACATAGGTGGACGGCGTATCGCTGAAGATCATCTTCCATTGCGCGGCACTGGGCTGAACTTGATGTGGAAGCTTCAGCACCACATCGGCTTTGATGCGTTTTTTCAGCTCCGGCGTCAGGGCCAGGCGCCAGTCATCAAACAGGTGATCATCAATGCGCGGCCCACGGTGTTCGGTGGGCCGAGTGTCGCGGATCAGCAAAACCTGCCGCCCTTCTTCCTCGCCATCCAGCCGGCCCTCCGCGTAACCTTCAGTCATGCCTTGAGCATGGCCGTTGAGGTAGCCATCGGCATGCCCTTGTGACCAGGACGGCACGTGTTGCGCGCTCAGCTGACTCAGGCTGCGGCCCATGAGTCGCGCCAGCAGGCGTTTGGTCCAGGGAAGTTTATCGGGAGGAGAAAGATCAGCAGGCAATTGATGCGGCACGCGGGCTCCAGGTGTCAGTTGTGAGCTAATGAGCGGCTATGGTGGTCCCATTTAGCGGCGACTTCTAGTGAAATGCTTTGTGATCAGCGCGTTAGCGGATCAACCATAGGTAAAGTCGAGAGATGAGGTCAATAGTCCCTATTCATTTAATCGAATTAATAGATTGTTTTGGTGCGAAATTCACGCTGTTTAACGACCGTAAGTTGATAGATGATGCTTGCCATCATCCACACCAACGTTCAGCAGCACTGATGCCAATAGCCCGGTTCTGCTGTGGAGGCCATAACCATGCTCGAATTAAGACCTTTCAACACTTTGGGCGGCGCCGACCACGGCTGGCTGAACGCCCATCACCATTTCTCGTTTGCTGAGTATTACGACCCTAAACGCATGAACTGGGGTCAATTGCGGGTGTGGAATGATGACGTGATTGCGGCAGGCACCGGGTTTCCAAAACACCCGCACCGCGACATGGAGATCATCACTTATGTGCGTGAAGGTGCGATCACCCACGAAGACAGCCTTGGTAATAAAGGCCGCACCGAAGCCGGCGATGTTCAGGTGATGAGCGCAGGCACCGGAATTGCCCACAGCGAGTACAACAAGGAGTCCACAGAGACCCGGATCTTTCAGATATGGATCGTGCCCGACGAGACCGGCTCAGCGCCGTCCTGGGGTGCCAAACCTTTTCCCAAGGGCGACCGTGAAGGTTTCGTGACGCTGGCCAGCGGTAAGGTTGGCGATGACCAAAGCTTGCGTATTCGTGCTGACGCTCGATTGGTAGCGGCCAACCTGAAGGCGGGTGAGACCGCTGAATACAGCTTGGATGCAGGCCGTCGTGCGTATTTGGTGCCAGCGACCGGTGTTGTTGAAGTCAATGGACTGCGGGCGGTGGCACGGGACGGCGTGGCGGTAGAACATGAACGTATTTTGACCGTAACGGCCATTGAGGACAGCGAAGTGATCCTGGTGGATGTGGCGTAATCGTGTGTAAACGCAAAAAGGGACGGCATCCGCCGTCCCTTTTCATCCGCGCTAGCTCGTGTCGCTTAAACCGCGATGGCTGCGTCCACCAGCACTTGAGCTTCGGCCACCAAGCGTTTGAGGTGGTCTTCACCGAGAAAGCTTTCCGCGTAGATTTTGTAAATATCTTCGGTGCCCGAGGGGCGTGCCGCAAACCAGCCGTTTTCGGTCATAACTTTCAAACCGCCAATAGCTTGATCGTTCCCTGGTGCGTGGCTGAGGATGCTCTGAATGGTTTCACCAGCCAGCTCCGTAGATTTCACCTGACCAGGAGACAGTTTACCCAGCAATGCTTTTTGCTCCGGACTAGCCTTGGCTTCGACCCGGGTCGAAAACGGGTCGCCCAGCTCTTCAGTCAACGCATGGTAAATTTCGCTCGGGTCACGGCCTTTGCGCGCGGTTATTTCTGCGGCCAACAGCGCTGGGATCAGGCCATCTTTATCCGTCGTCCAAACACTGCCGTCTTTGCGCAAGAACGATGCTCCGGCACTTTCTTCTCCGCCAAAGCCGAGAGAGCCATCGAACAAACCGTCAGCAAACCATTTAAAGCCCACCGGCACTTCATACAAGCGGCGGCCTAAACGTTTGGCCACGCGATCAATCATGCCGCTGCTGACCACGGTTTTGCCGATGGCTGCATCGGCGCGCCATTGCGGACGGTTCTGAAACAGGTAATCGATGCTGACAGCCAGGTAGTTGTTCGGCGCCAGCAAGCCCCCGGTCGGAGTCACGATGCCGTGGCGGTCATGGTCCGGGTCGCAGGCGAAAGCCACCTGGAAACGATCTTTAAGACCGATCAAGCCTTGCATGGCAAAACTCGACGACGGGTCCATCCGAATACGACCGTCCCAATCGACACACATAAAGCGGAACGTCGGATCGACTTCTTTATTCACCACTTCCAGGTTCAGGTTGTAGTGCTCGCCGATGGCCGACCAGTAATGCACGCCGGCGCCGCCCAGAGGGTCAACACCCAAACGCAGGTTGGCACCGCGAATAGCGTCCATGTCGATCACATTTTTCAAGTCAGCGACGTAGGTATTCAGGTAATCGTGGCGGTGAGTGGTGTCAGCGAGGAGGGCTTTTTCATAGGTCATCCGCGTAACGCCCAGCACTTTCTCAGCCAACAGCTCGTTAGCCTTGGCCTCGATCCACTTAGTGATGTGAGTGTCAGCCGGGCCGCCATTGGGCGGGTTGTACTTAAAACCGCCACTTTCAGGCGGGTTGTGTGAAGGAGTGATCACGATGCCGTCCGCAAGCCCATGGGTGCGGCCACGGTTGTAGCAAATGATGGCGTGGGATATCGCTGGTGTGGGAGTGTATTCGTCGTTTTCGGCGATCATGACCTGCACGCCATTGGCAGCCAACACCTCTAGTGCCGTGACGCTGGCCGGGGTCGACAACGCGTGGGTGTCGAAGCCGAGGAACAATGGACCGTCAATGCCGTTTGCCTGTCGGTACAGACAGATCGCCTGACTGATTGCCAACACATGCCA
This sequence comes from Pseudomonas sp. 10S5, assembly GCF_035019745.1. Classification (NCBI taxonomy): domain Bacteria; kingdom Pseudomonadati; phylum Pseudomonadota; class Gammaproteobacteria; order Pseudomonadales; family Pseudomonadaceae; genus Pseudomonas; species Pseudomonas sp. 10S5. Next base: position 322,072 of record NZ_JASJVL010000004.1, on the reverse strand, counting down.
TTCGTTGAAGCTCAATTCAAACGAGCTGCCGCGATGGCCAGACGTACCGAAAGAAACGCGCTGGGTGGAAACCGATGCGTCAGGCTGGCCGGTGTAATAGGCCGTCACCAATCGTGGAAGATCGACCAACAGTTCTGCGGGCGCTGGTTTGCCGGCAAATGGACTGAGACTCATACGAAACCTCCATGGATGAAACCATTACAAAATGAGTGGGCCTGCTAAACGCAATCCGCATAAACAAATGACGAAACAGGTCGTGGCGCGGCAGTTTACTGGCAGTTTGACCGCAATGCTTAGCTATCTATCCGCAAGCTCTTGAGGGGATTTACAACTGCCACCATGCGGGGAGTAGTTTCTGCACCTTGCGCTCGGCAAATCGGTCATCTATTAGCATCACGACGCCGCGATCCTCTATCCCTCGAATTACTCGGCCGGCGGCCTGCACAACTTTTTGCAGACCGGGATAAAGGTAGGTGTAATCGTAACCCGCGCCGAATAGCACCGACATGCGCTGCTTAAGTTGTTCATTGACCGGGTTCAGTTGGGCCAGACCCAAGGTCGCGATAAACGCCCCAATCAAGCGAGTGCCCGGCAGGTCAATGCCTTCACCAAAGGCCCCGCCCAATACGGCGAAACCAATGCCTTGGCTGCTCACGGTGAATTTATCGAGAAAGGCCTGTCGTTCAGCTTCCGCCATGCCTCGCGATTGCAGCCATAGGGTCAGGTGTGGATGGCGTTCGCGCATTAAGTCGGCAACTTGCTGCAAATATTCGAAGCTGCTGAAGAACGCCAGGTAATTTCCAGGTTGTTTGAGAAACTGCTCGGCGATCAATTCGACGATGGGCGCGAGGGACGCCTTGCGATGGACAAAACGGGTTGAAATTTGATTGATGATGCGCACGTCCAACTGCTCACGGGAGAACGGTGACTCGACATCGACCCACGCGGTACTCGGTGGCAGCCCTAACAGGTCGGCGTAGTAATGCCGCGGACTCAAGGTTGCCGAGAACAACACCGTACTGCGCGCGGTGGTGAGACGAGGACGGATAAACGCCGCCGGCACTACGTTACGCAAGTTCAATTGCGACAGGCTGCGGGTGTCCTTCAGCTCACGTTTATTGATGTCGAAGACGAAGTGGTCATCAAACAGCTCGGCGATTCGCGAAAACTGGATCGCTTCGAAGTAGAAGCTCTGTAAAACCCCGTCGACCGCATGCGGGTGCTCATTGAAGTAATCGCCGATGGCTGCGATGCACAGGCTTAGGCTTTGCAGAAATCTGCCCGGCGTGTCCGGGTAGGCTTGATAGCCTGAGTCCTGCTCTTTATGTAGGGCACTCCAATCGCGGTCGAGTCGCTCCAGAGTTTTTCCCACCGATGTGGGGGCGCTGGGTCGAATGGCGTTCAGGCTCTGCTGGTCGAGGCTGGCGCTGTACATCTGCCTTGAGCGTTCAACCATGTTGTGCGCTTCGTCGACCAGCACTGCCACTTGCCATTGATTGAGCTGGCAGAGCCCGAACAACAAGGCGCTGAGGTCGAAATAATAGTTGTAGTCGGCGATGACCACGTCGGCCCAACGTGCCATCTCCTGACTCAGGTAATACGGGCAGACTTGATGCTGTAGCGCAACGTCACGTAATCCGGCCTGATCGAGCCAAGGGTTAGTCAACGCCGCGCTTCGAGCTGCCGGTAATCGATCGTAAAAACCTTTGGCCAACGGGCAGGAATCGCCATTGCACGCTTTGTCCGGGTGCTCACACGCTTTGTCACGCGCCACCATTTCCAGCACGCGCAAGGTCAGTTCTGGTGCGCTGTGGCGAATGACTTTCAAGGCGTCCAGCGCCAACTTGCGGCCTGGGGTTTTGGCGGTGAGGAAGAATATTTTGTCGAGCTTCTGTCCGGGGGCAGCTTTGAGCATCGGGAACAACGTGCCTACGGTCTTACCAATGCCCGTCGGCGCTTGCGCCATCAGGCAGCGCCCGGTGCTGACGGCCTTGTAAACCGATTCGGCCAATGCCCGTTGCCCAGTCCGAAACGTCGGATGAGGAAACGCCATCGTTCCCAGTAACTCATTGCGCGCCTGAGTGTGCGCCATTTCCTGACGCGCCCAACGCAGAAACACTGCGCACTGCTCGTTGAAAAACGTTTGCAGTGAAAGCGCCGTGTGCTGTTCGCGAAATGTGGTTTCTTCCTCGCTGACGACGTTGAAGTAAACCAGTGCGACGCGGACTTCATTGAGCTCAAGCTGTTGGCAGAGCAGCCAGCCATACATCTTTGCCTGGGCCCAATGCAATTGCCGATGGTTAGCGCGCATGGCACTCAAGTCACCGCGGTAAGTCTTGATTTCTTCAAGCTGATTCAACGCGGGGTTATAGCCGTCTGCCCTACCCCGGACCTTGAGGTGCAGGTACTCGCCACTGAGAGCAATTTCCGATTCATAACCATCGCCGCGTCTCGCCACGACCGTACGGTGGCCAGCCATACCTTCCAGAGCCGTCGGCGCTGGTGTAAAGCGCAAGTCGAGGTCGCCTACCTTAGCCGTGAACTCGCACAAGGTACGAACAGCGACTGTATAGCGAGTGTCGTCGGTAGGATTGATGATCACTGGAGAAAGACGGCCATTGCTGCCAATACTGGATAGGCGTACAGATAACAGTTAACGCCCGATGCTGGCAAATAAATTTGGATCGATGGCGGCCGTAGGCATGCCCCGACTCGTTTGACCTGCTTTCTATAGACGCTCAACACGCAGCGCATGATTTAACGTATCCAACGCCATAGCGATGTCTTCGGTCCAGTCGAAGGCGAAGCTTATTCTTAGGTTTTGTTGATGCAACCCTTGGAGACTGAAGATTTCGCCGGGCGCAATAGAGATCCGCTGTTTGAGAAGACGATCAAACACTTGGCGCATATCCACCGGCTGAACGCTTTCGGCCCAGATACCTGCCCCACCTGCGGGCAAGTTAAATCGCAAGTTGCCACCAACGTGCTCTTTGAGTAGCGTTGCCATCATCATCATCCGATCCTCCAATAGGCGCTTCAGCCCCGTAATGTGCGGGTCAATACGACCGGTACTGTACAGTCGGGCGATGGCCTTTTGACGAATAGGCGACAGCCGAAATGAGCGAATAAGAAAGTGCCGCTGTAATTCAGCTCCAAGGTATTTACATAATAAATATCCATAGGGTGCTTCCGGCCCGATGATCTTTTCGAAGGCTGAAAACACCATCAATTTTTGGGGATTGATCCAATCGCGCAATCGGCTCGCTGATGGATCGAAGCAGAGTTCGCCATGACTATCATTCTCCAGCACCCATATGCCGTACTGATTCAATAGGTCGGCCAGTTGTCGACGATTCTCCACCGCAGTCAGCCCGGTTAGCGTGCTGACACGTGATGGCAGCAATGCCAAACCAATAGTATTGTTACTGAGAAGGGTCTTAAACCAGTCCAGATCGACGCAGCTGTTACGGTCAAGAGGCATCTCGATTACGCGGATGTTGAATGACTGCAGCACGCGCAAAATAGTCCATGAGCATGGTGATTCCACCAACACCACCCCGCCGCGAAGTGCCAATACGCTGAGGACCATTTTTAGTATCGCGCTCATATCCGCACCAACATAGACATCTTCTGAGCACCAGAAATGCGCCGCGCAGTTGGTGTAACGGTCCGCCAGCGCAGTACGCAGCTCAATTTCACCAAAAGGCTGAAACAACGGATTGGTGCGGCGTGGGTAATGCCGAATCAACTCACGCTCAACCATCAGCAGCGGATTCTCCAATGACGACAGCACTGTCGGGGCGTCATGGCTCAGCACAAGCATGCCAGGGCTCCGGGAATAGGCATACAACGTCTCCAGCAGATCCCCGCCATTGTGGAGGACGTGACGATCAACGCGCGGCAGCGTGAAATACCCGGATTTGGGTACCGAGCACACCCGGCCCTCCTTTTCTAGCAGGCAGTAAGCATACTGAACCGTGGAAACTGAAACTTTCAGGCGTCCGGAAAGGTGCCGCAACGAGGGCAATTTGGCCGTAGTGCCGCACTGCACATTGTCGATCAGGCGATTGAGGTATTGGTACACCGCCTGATACGCAAAGTGAGGCACGGTTTTCACGATCAAAAGATCTCCTCGATAGCGGGTGACCGGGGGCGGGTGGCCTTTATGGAAATCAATTCCACTCAGCGCCCGGACACTGTTTCAGCCAGTAGCTCACCCGTTTCGGCATCCACCGTAATGAGTCGACGCTTGTCCGGATCGCCTGCACGAACCCTCGCAATCAACGAGGATGAATCACTAAAATTCACCCGCGATTTGCCATACAGCGATTGCAAGCCGACCTTGCTCAAGCCGCTGATGTCGATCAGCCATTGAGTAACGTGCTCCGGTACAGGCAACCCCATGAGGGCTTTGTGCAGGTCGGGCAAAGCAACAAGCATCCCGGGATGGCAACGACGTAGAAAGGCTTCAAGGGAAAAACCCGAATCGACAAAGGGGGCGAATAGCAGGCATACCAGCTGAGCTTCGTTCAGGCCAAATGCATCTAAAGCATGGGACGCTGAAAGCACCCGCCGCGCCTCAATTTTTGCAGAGTTGTCATAAGCGGCCATCGCTTGGTCAATTAACTGCTCGGGCATTCTTTTGCTGCGCATCATGGCTTTCGCAATTATCAGGTATTGCTTGACGCCTTCTTGGTAAGTGAGATCACTCACATACTGGGCCTGCAGGCCGCGCATATGCGCCATCAGCATCGGGTTAGCGCAATCTGACTCACTGAAATTAAATGAGAGATCGTCAAACCGGAAGTTCAGAAACTCAGTCAATAACGGCCAGTGATCCTCGGCATTACAGCTCACCAGATCAAACAGGGTGAGGAACGCGGGAACAATGGCCTTATTGGGGTAAGCCCAAGTTCGACTACCGGCCTCATCGCCCTCGCCGTAGAGCTCTTGATAATAAGCTTGCCCTACTGCGCTAACGGTTTTAAGCACGCCGTTGAAACTTTGGTTGCGCCAATCCGAGGCAGGAAGTTCAAGCCCCTCAGCCAAGCGCATGACCCAGGCCATGTATTGTTTTTGCTCCTTGCGAGAATCGCCGCTGACCAACGAATCGATGCCGGTTCCCCAGCAGGCAGCGCGCCCAAAAAAATCCGCCAGCCCCAGGTAACAACTATTGCAGAAGGTTGCGCGGCCATCGCCAGCCGTCATGTGGCCGGTTAGTAACATATCCGCACGGTTACGCTCGCGGCCCGCTGCAGAAAATGAGGTCTCGACATTAAAGGGCCTGACGAGTTGTTGGTCCACCATCAGCACTTCGACACGTGGGTCGTCATAAAGAAACAGGGCCGAATAACTGCGGTGAATATTTTCAATCACCGCCGACGTCATGCCAGCGTGGCGCAGGGTTGCAACCCGAAGGGAGAAGGTAGTTGGCGACCGGTTGGCGATACTCAATTGAGCGGCACGTAAAAATGCCACGGTGTAGGCGCTGTCCTTTCCACCGCTGAATGCAACCATTACTTTATAAGTGCCGATACGTTCAACACCGCCAGCGGACACGATTAAACGTTGGATAAACAATTGCAGAGCTGTTCGCTCGGCGCGGGAGAAGTAACTGGTCAACCGCTGCAATACTTGTTGATAAACGTAATTCATTGCCTGTTCATGAATAGAACTCATAGCGCAATACCGTTGCAATAATAACCAGTTTTCAAGCTATAGAGAGTGCCCGTCCTGCACCCACGGCGCATGTTAGAGGAGAGAAGTTGGGGGCGGGATGACGGACTGGAAGGGTATTGTTGTTGGACCATGACTCATTCCTTGAGCAATAATTACCGGAGTATTATCGGTATTTGCACAAAGATTACAAGGTACAGAAAACTCAGAAAAAGCAGGTCAGTGACTATTAAACTTTCGATTATTCGCCCCGTGTTTATTGTTTATACGGAAAGCGTTTATTAATCGGAGCGCCGCTGTTTTTGTTTATTTTTATAACCCCTGCTCCTTGCGCAAACAGGATGGGGTGATTTCCAGATTTTCTTACACCGTAGAGACTAAAAGAATTCTGTCGAATGACGACAAGATTTCAATTAGATAAAGCTGCATTGCAGCGTAATGGCTTGGTCATTGGCGGCACCTGAACGACGGTGCCGCACAAATCACAATATTAAGCTGGACCAATCACTAATACCGCTCGCCCGGTGGTTGGGCATTGGTCCATGTAGCGGTGGGCCGCAATAACATCATCAAATGCAAAAGATCGTGTTACCTGAGGAAGTAATACCCTATCAGCCGTCAGTTGATTTATTTCACGCAACGCACGTTGCAAAGCAGCTTCGTCTTGAGTAATACCCAATTCTGGTTTTCCGGTGAAGTTGCCCAGACAATGGACAAAAAACTGGATGTTTTTTTGAAATGCAGCGCAGGCCGGAAAGGGGGTTTGATTACCCCCCTGCAATCCATACAGAATCAAACTGCCGCGTGGAGCCAAAACATCACCTAAAATCGACATCTGCGGACCGCCCAAACCATCAAAAACCACATCTACACCACGGTTATCCGTGTATTTGTTAATGGCGATCAGCAAATCTTGTTCTTCAGTAACAATCACTTTGTCAGCCCCAAGGGCCAGTAAGTATTCACGTTGCGCGGAAGTCTTGGCTGCTGCGATTACTTTGACACCTAATGCCTTGCCCAATTGAACGAAAGCAGGGCCAGCACAATGGCTTGCATCAGTGATAAGTGCAGTTTGTCCCGGTTTTACGCGCGCCAGATCAACGTATGCAAAATAGGCAATCAAGAACGGTGTGTAATGGACGCAGGCTTCAACCGGTGTCAACAGTTCTGGGTAGCGAGTCAGCGCTGATCGAGGCAGTACGATCAATTCGCCATAAACCGGGTGTTTGTTGGCGGTGGCTGCTGGAAAACTCGCCACTTTGTCACCCACTGCCAAGTCAGTGACGCCGTCGCCTAGTGCGCAAACAACCCCGGCCATTTCCTGACCAAGCCCGGCGGGCAAACAAGCCTGCGAGGGCGCTAGATTCTGTCGCCATAGAACGTCATACCAACTTATGCCGATCGCTTCCACGCGCACTTGCACCTCACCGGATGCCGGTTGCTCGACAGGGTGCTCCTCAATTTTGAGAACCTCTGCCGGACCAAACTGATGAAAACGGATCGTGCGGGACATTTCGAACCTCGTCTAATGAACCTTAATGCCATGACTTTATCCGGGGTTATCCGGGAAGACTACAAGTGGATGTTAATAGTCGACATGTCTGTCATTGATTCTGGAGCTTTTTTAGGTCAACAAAACCATCGGCAAATAACCGCTGGAATCCTGCCATTTCTGAGGGCATTGAATAGCATGTCGGCGCGACAATGCAACCCGCCTGCAAAATTCGCTCAGCCAGCGGCATTTCTGATTGGTGTATATCCAGCGCAGAGCGTTCCGGGCAAACGCCTAACGGTAGGGTTTTTATAGGCAACTATCACTGGTGATGATGATAAATCCGGCAGTGTTCAACTTTTCGATGCCCCAGTAACGGATTCCTCGTATTATTCAGTTCGGCGATTTCTCACCCAGGCCGCGGGCCTGAGCAGAAAGATCGCAAGCCCCGTGTTGGCATAGACCATCGCATCGACAAACGGCCCGAGATCATCTGTTTATGAATCGCAACGACCTGCGTCGCGTCGACCTCAACTTGCTAATTGTGTTTGAAACCCTCATGCATGAGCGAAGTGTCACTCGTGCCGCAGAAAAGCTTTTCCTCGGACAACCGGCAATCAGCGCCGCGCTGTCTCGGTTGCGTGGGTTATTCGATGATCCGCTTTTTGTGCGCACCGGCCGCAGCATGGAACCTACTGCACGCGCGGTTGAGATATTTGCGCTGCTTTCCCCGGCACTTGATTCCATCTCGACGGCTGTCAGTCGGGCCTCGGAATTTGATCCGGCGACCAGCACTACGGTGTTTCGCATTGGATTGTCCGATGACGCGGAGTTTGCATTACTGCCCTCACTGCTCAAACGTTTACGTTCTGAGGCGCCCGGTATCGTGGTAGTGGTGCGTCGTGTGAACTACATTCTGATGCCGGCGCTGTTGGCATCAGGTGAAATTTCCATCGGAGTCAGCTACACCACTGACCTACCCGCCAACGCCAAACGCAAGGTACTGCGCCGCAGTAAAGCCAAGTTATTACGGGCTGACACCGTACCCGGACCCTTGAGTCTGGATGATTTCTGTGCACGTCCCCATGCTTTGGTATCGTTTGCCGGCGACTTGGGTGGGTTTATCGATGAATATTTGGAGAAAGTGGGCCGTAAGCGCCATGTCGTTTTAGCTGTGCCGCAATTCAATGGCCTTGCGACATTGATCGCGGGCACCGATATCGTCGCAACGGTTCCCGACTATGCGGCTGAAGTGCTAACAGCTGCGGGAGGCGTGCGCTCTGAAGATGTTCCTATCGAAACCCGTACTTTTGAGCTGCACATGGCGTGGCGTGGTTCCCAGGACAACGACCCCGGTGAACGCTGGTTACGTTCTCGCATACAAATGTTCTTCGGTGACCCTGATAGCTTGATCTAGAGCCTGGGAGGAACTCATACATCATTCTCAATGATATTAACCTTCGGTTCATTCGATTCGTGCAATACCAGCTGCCAGAACAGAATCCGCCAACTTAACGAATATTGGCGGATTTTTCCCATGGCACAGTCATTCAATCACTTGCGCTACCCCATTGCTGCACTGGCCTTGGTCATGATCAGCGCGTGTGGTCAACACGGTCCCGCAGCAGCGGCGGCACCCGCTGCCGCGAAAGTGACCGTTGCCAAGGTACTGGAACAACCCGTCAACGAATGGGACGAATTTACCGGCCGCTTGGAGGCACCGGAAACCGTTGAAATCCGCCCACGGGTTTCTGGCCAGATTGATCAGGTCTCGTTCACTGACGGTGCTTTGGTTAAGAAAGGCGAGACGTTGTATCAGATCGATCCTCGCCCATTCCTCTCCGAAGTTCATCGTCTAGAAGCCCAATTGGCGCAAGCACGCGCTACGTTGATCCGTACCGGAAATGAAGCGCAACGTGGCCAGCGCCTGTTGAGCAGTAACGCTATCTCTGCAGAACTGGCCGACACTCGTAATACCTCCGCTCAAGAAGCTAAAGCCGGTGTCGATGCCATCCAGGCTCAACTGGATCTGGCTCGCCTCAACCTGAGCTTCACCCGCGTGACGTCGCCGATCAGTGGCCGCGTCAGCCGTGCGGAGATAACCGCCGGCAACATTGTGACCGCCGACGTAACAGCGCTGACCAGTGTGGTTTCCACCGACAAGGTATACGCCTACTTCGACGCGGACGAGCGTGTTTTTCTGAAATACAAAGAGCTGGCACGCAAAGGTAAGCGCGGTCAGGCCACCCCAGTATTCCTTGGTCTGTCCAATGAGGAAGGCAACACCCACCAAGGCACGATGAATTTCGTCGACAACCAGGTTAATCCGAAAACCGGCACCATCCGTGGCCGCGCAGTGTTTGATAACGCCGATGGCCAGTTTACGCCGGGGCTCTACGCCCGCCTCAAACTAGTGGGAAGCGGTACTTACTCGGCTGTGCTGATCAGCGATGAAGCTGTTGGTACTGATTTGGGTAAAAAATTCGTACTGGTGGTGGGTGCTGATAACAAGCCGGCTTATCGCAGCGTCGAACTGGGTCCAAAACTCGAAGGTTTACGTATCGTTCGTAGCGGATTGACCAAAGACGACACCATCGTAGTCAAGGGCTTGCAGCGCGTTCGCCCGGGCACCCTGGTAGACCCTGAAGTCACTCAGATGGCCAGCGCCGAGACCCTTGCTGCTCTTGCTAAACAGCGCGAGGCGCTTGAAGCCAGCAATGTCCAGCAAGCAGCAGCCAAACTGGCAAGCAACGCTTCCCCACGCGGTTAAGGGATAACTCATGAATTTCTCTCAATTCTTCATATCGCGACCGATCTTCGCTGCGGTGCTGTCGCTGATGATCCTGATCGCAGGGGCCATTTCACTGTTTCAGCTACCGATCAGTGAATATCCGGAAGTTGTACCGCCAACCGTGGTTGTACGTGCCAACTTCCCTGGCGCTAACCCCAAAGTGATCGGCGAAACCGTTGCTGCTCCTCTGGAACAAGCTATTACCGGGGTCGAGAACATGCTGTACATGTCCTCGCAGTCCACCGCTGATGGCAAGATCACGTTGACGATCACCTTTGCGCTGGGCACTAACCTGGATAACGCACAGGTACAAGTTCAAAACCGTGTGACCCGCACCGAGCCCAAGCTTCCAGTAGAAGTGACGCGCATAGGTATCACCGTAGACAAGGCCTCACCCGATTTGACGATGGTGGTCCACTTGACCTCCCCGGACAAACGTTACGACATGCTCTACCTGTCCAACTACGCCATCCTCAATATCAAGGATGAACTGGCGCGACTGGGTGGCGTCGGTGACGTACAACTGTTCGGCATGGGTGATTACTCGCTGCGGGTATGGCTTGATCCAAACAAGACGGCTTCACGCAATCTGACTGCCATCGATGTAGTAAACGCGATTCGCGAACAGAACCGTCAAGTTGCAGCCGGTTCTCTGGGCTCACCGCCTTCGCCGGATGCCACCAGCTTCCAGATGTCGGTTAACACCCAAGGCCGTTTGGTCACCGAGGAAGAGTTCGAGAACATCATCGTCCGTGCGGGCCCTAATGGTGAAATCACGCGACTCAAGGACATCGCGCGAATAGAACTCGGCTCCAGCCAATACGCACTGCGCTCGCTGCTGAATAATCAACCCGCAGTAGCGATTCCAATCTTTCAGCGCCCTGGCTCCAACGCCATCGAAATCTCTAACGAAGTTCGGGCAAAAATGGCTGAACTGAAGAAGAGCTTTCCCGAAGGCATGGACTTCTCCATCGTCTACGACCCAACCATTTTCGTCCGTGGTTCCATCGAAGCAGTGGTTCATACCCTGTTTGAAGCCCTGATTCTGGTGGTACTGGTCGTTATCCTATTCTTGCAAACCTGGCGTGCGTCGATCATTCCATTGGTGGCGGTACCGGTGTCATTGATCGGTACGTTTGCCGTGATGCACCTGTTTGGCTTCTCGCTCAACGCACTGTCACTGTTTGGATTGGTGCTAGCCATCGGGATCGTGGTGGATGACGCGATTGTGGTGGTGGAGAACGTCGAGCGAAATATCGAGTTAGGACTCAGTCCGATCGAAGCCACCAAAAAAGCCATGAGTGAAGTCACTGGCCCGATCATCGCCACCGCGCTGGTATTGTGTGCGGTGTTTATCCCGGCAGCCTTTATCTCAGGCCTGACAGGTCAGTTTTATAAGCAGTTCGCCCTGACCATCGCTATCTCCACCGTGATTTCGGCGTTCAACTCCCTGACGTTATCCCCTGCCCTGTCGGCGGTATTGCTCAGAGCGCATGACGCACCGAAAGATGGCTTCTCTCGCTTGCTCGACAAGCTGTTGGGCAGTTGGTTGTTCCGTCCATTCAACCGCTTCTTCGACAAAGCCAGCCATGGTTATGTGGGCACCGTTGGCCGAGTCATCCGCAGCAGCGGCATCGCGTTGTTTCTGTATGCCGGCCTGATCGTGCTGACTTGGTTCGGTTTCGCCAACACCCCGACCGGTTTCGTACCTACCCAGGATAAGCAGTACCTGGTGGCCTTCGCGCAATTGCCGGATGCTTCCAGTCTTGACCGTACTGAAGACGTGATTAAACGCATGTCGGACATTGCGCTCAAGCAGCCAGGCGTGGACAGTGCAGTGGCGTTCCCCGGCCTGTCGATCAACGGTTTCACCAACAGCCCGAACGCTGGCATCGTGTTCGTAACACTCAAGCCGTTTGACGAACGTAAGGACGCCAGCGAATCGGCCGGCGCGATTGCCGGTGCGCTGAACGCCAAGTTTGGTTCGATCCAAGAAGCCTACATGGCGATCTTCCCACCACCACCGGTACAAGGCTTGGGCACCATCGGCGGCTTCCGGGTGCAGATCGAAGACCGTGGCAATCTGGGTTATGACGCGCTCTACAAAGAAACTCAGAACATCATCACCAAGAGCCGCACGACGCCAGGATTGGCTGCCCTGTTTACCAGCTACACGGTAAACGTGCCACAGGTCGATGCTGCCATCGACCGTGAAAAAGCCAAGACCCATGGCGTTGCCATCAATGACATTTTTGACACCTTACAGATCTACCTGGGTTCGCTATACGCCAACGACTTCAACCGCTTCGGCCGTACTTATCAGGTCAACGTCCAGGCCGAGCAACAGTTCCGTCAGGAAGGTGAGCAGATCGGTCAATTGAAAGTGCGTAACAACCTTGGTGAAATGATCCCGCTGTCGACCTTTATCAAGGTCAGCAACACCTCGGGCCCCGACCGCGTTCAACACTACAACGGTTTCATCACCGCAGAAATCAACGGCGCCGCTGCACCGGGCTATAGCTCAGGCCAAGCCCAGGAAGCCATTGAGAAACTGTTGAAAGAAGAACTGCCTAACGGCATGACCTATGAGTGGACCGACCTGACCTATCAGCAGATTTTATCGGGTAACACGGCGCTGTTGGTCTTCCCACTCTGCGTACTGCTGGCGTTCCTGGTGTTGGCTGCCTTGTACGAAAGCTGGAGCCTGCCACTAGCGGTAATCCTGATCGTACCGATGACCCTGCTCTCAGCCATTGCCGGGGTAATTATTGCCGGTAGCGACAACAACATCTTCACCCAGATCGGTTTGATCGTGCTGGTGGGCTTGGCGTGTAAGAACGCGATCCTTATCGTCGAGTTCGCCAAAGACGAGCAAGAGAAAGGCAAAACGCCGTTGGAGGCTGTTCTGGAGGCCTGCCGCTTGCGTCTGCGCCCGATCCTGATGACGTCTTTCGCTTTCATTATGGGTGTTGTGCCATTGGTTCTTTCCAGCGGTGCCGGTGCTGAAATGCGTCATGCCATGGGCGTGGCGGTGTTCTCCGGGATGCTTGGGGTGACCTTCTTTGGTTTGTTACTGACGCCGGTGTTCTACGTGCTGATTCGTAACTATGTAGGTCGTAAAGCAGCCCGTAAACAGGCTCGCGAAGCTGACAAAGCCCTGAAGTTGGAGACGCAACAATGAGCGTCAAGACAGTGAAGTTTTTTATCCCAAGCCTTTTAGTTATCGCGCTGGCGGCGTGCGCCGTCGGCCCTGACTACAAGGCACCGGTGACGCCTGCTGCCAAAGTTCTTTCGGTAGCGCAAGGCAACTATGACCGGGCTCACACTGAGTCGGTCTGGTGGGCGCAGTTCGAAGACCCAATCCTTAATCAACTGGTCAGTCAGTCAATGACCGGTAACCGGGATTTGCGCGTGTCGTTTGCTCGCTTGCAAGCTTCCCGTGCGATCCGTGATCAAGTCGCGTATGCCCAGATGCCAATTATCACTAGCGGCGTCAGTAGCCAATTAGGTAAAGGCCAACGGCCTGGCACCACTACCCAGCGGGTCAACACAGAGCGCTATGATGCTGGCCTGGATATGGCCTGGGAGATTGACCTGTTTGGTCATATTCAGCGTCAGATAGAGTCGGCTAATGCCGATCAGCAAGCCAGCGAAGCCGACCTGTTTCAGCTTCAGGTCAGCATCACTGCTGAACTGGTGGATGCCTACGGCCAATTGCGCGGCGCGCAACTGCGTGAGCGGATTGCCCGGGACAACCTTAAAAACCAGCAAGAGTCACGTGCTGTGACTGTCAGCCTGCGTGACGCCGGGGTCGGCAACGAGCTCGACGTCGTGCGCGCCGATGCACGTCTGGCGGCGGTTGAAGCAACGGTGCCGCAGCTACAAGCCGAGCAAGTGCGAGAGAAAAACCGCATTGCCACCTTGCTCGGGGAGCGCCCGGAGTCAATGACTGTCGATTTGAGTCCGGCGAAGTTGCCAGCGATTGCCAAGGCTTTACCGATTGGTGACCCCACCGAACTACTGCGCAATCGCCCCGACGTACGTGCAGCTGAGCGTCAATTGGCCTCGGCCACGGCGCAGATCGGCGTGAACACCGCGGACCTGTTTCCACGGGTCAGCCTAACCGGCTTTCTCGGTTATACCGCCGCTCGAGGTTCGCAGATTGGCTCATCCGCTGCCAGCGCATGGTCGCTGGGTCCAAGTATCACTTGGCCAGCGCTGGACTTGCGCACCGTACAGGCAAGAATTCGAGGCGCTAACGCCGATGCTGAAGGTGCGCTGGCCAACTACGAGCAGCACGTGCTGCTGGCGTTGGAAGAATCGGAGAATGCTTTCAGCGACTACAACAAGCGTCAAGAGCGCCTGATCTCGTTAATTCGTCAAAGTGAATCGAGCCGCAAAGCAGCGGAGTTGGCCTCAATTCAGTACCGCGAAGGCACTGCTGACTTCCTCGTGCTACTGGATGCCGAACGTGAGCGCCTGGCGGCCGAAGATTCTCAGGCCTTGGGCGAGATCGATACCTATCGTGGGATTGTTGCCATTTACAAGGCATTGGGCGGCGGCTGGCAACCCCAGTCTTAAGGCCTCGATCACGCCATTAAACCGCCTCCTTAATAGGAGGCGTTTTTTTGAACACAATATGGGCACGTTAAAGACCAAGCTGCGCGATCGCCGTTTGACAGCTGCCAATCACTCGCAGAAGCTGCAGGCCGTTATGAAATGGAAACTGGTATGCCAAAACCACCTTTGAGCGGCTCGTCCGCCGAGCCGAAACCGCGTCATCGATGGCCTCTTGGCTATTTCATTGCAGCAATGGCTATCGCTTTAGGTATAGGTTTACTTTGGTTCCAAAGTAGTCCCTCGGTACCGCCCCCGGCTGTCCACACTATTAGCTACGGTCGCGCGTTGGCGCAGGCTCACAACGGTAAACCCGGTGCCGCCCGCGTGCTCTATCAACAATTCGCCCGAACCGATTTATCAGGAGTTCGGCGCGCCAGATTGCTAGTTGAACTGTCAAATTTTCCTGGCCCACAGGCACTGAAGTGGGTGGACGCATCGTTGTACAGCGAGGAAACCATCGTTCAGCAAGCGGCAATAGACGCAATCGTCAAGCTCGTATCTGGAAGCCAGCGCAGCGTATTGCTGGGCCCTTTGCTCGATGAAAAAACACCGGAGGCCAGATTCAGAGCGGCGAAAGCGTTACTTGGTCTCACACCGGACGAAGTAGGATTGTACTTCACCCCGCTGGAACAGGTAGTCGAAGAATATAAAACGGCGCTTAACGCCGAAACGCCGACGACCAGTCAAGACCAGTTGCAGCTGGCCAAGCTGTACCTTCACACCGATGATCAAGCGCTGGCAGGCAAGGCATTGGAGCAGTCCCTGGCGCTAGATTCCAATAACCTCGACGCCGCGCTGGCTCAGATCGGTTTTTTTGACAAGCATGGGCAAGCGGAAAAGGCCAGGCATCTACTGGGACAACTGCTAGAACACAATCCCGCGTCGTCGATGCTGCAACACGCGTTGGGCATGTGGTTGCTCGATCATGGGCAAAGCGAATATGCACTGCTGAGCCTGACAAAGGCGATTGAGCTTGACCCAGAAAACAATGATTTTCGATATGACTTGGCAGTTGCACTGCACGGCTTGGAACAATTGGAGCCTGCGCAGAAGCAACTTGAGGACATTTTGCAACGTCAGCCTGCCAACCGGCGCAGCCGAGTGCTCCTGATTCATTACTGGCAAGAAAGCGGTCAACTGCAAAAGGTCCAGGTGTTGCTCGCAGAACTTGAGCAACAGAATCCCGACGACCCCGTCTTGCAGCAAGGCCTCTAAAGCTCTAAATAGGTGCCTGCAGGGGGCACTTATGGTTTCTACTGAAAGTCTAATCGCGGAAATTACTTACAACCTGCTTCTCCAAATATCACAGAAATCGCGACCGCCGGTTTAATGTAAATTTCCCTTTACTCTAATCAATTGCATAAGACTATTTTCTAACTCGAAAAAAAAGTGCATCATTTGTCCGTCGCTGGTACCAACTTCCCCTTTCACCAAACGTAATTGACAGCAAATCGTTAGTTTCGTCCCCCGACAAAAACGCTTTGGGGGGTTGGGTAGAGAACTGAAGGATCGAATCGGCTAGACGTTTTTTCTTATCGCTTTGTCAGGCTAAAATCAGCCAACTACACTGCCGGAGTAAACATATTTGTCCAGACTTGCCGAGTTTCGCGCAGCAGAAAAAGCCCTTCAAGAACAGCTTGCTCAGCTGGAGACTTTGAAGAATGACGCCGGACTAAAGAAGGAGATTGAATTCGAACAAAAGCTTCAGGGTTTGATGAGCACCTACAGCAAGAGCCTGCGCGACATCGTCGCCATTCTCGACCCGAAGAGCTCGCTTCCACAGGCCGCTCCAGCGGGAATCAAACGCCGCAGGGCTCGAGTCGTAAAGGTTTATCAGAACCCGCACACCGGTGAACTGATCGAAACTAAAGGTGGTAATCACCGCGGCTTGAAGTCCTGGAAAGAGCAATACGGCGTTGACGCTGTAGATTCATGGCTTCGAGCCTGATCAATCAGCGGTACTTAAAAAGCCCTGCCTAGCAGGGCTTTTTAATGCCTGTCAATGTTACTCGCGCACTATTAACTAATCCGTTCAGCGTTCTGACAGAAAAGAATCGCTAGATTAAAAAAACAGTCATGATCTTGCAAGGGTGAAATTTCTTACAGGCAATCGAGACTATTCCGTAATTATAATAGTTAACATCTCATCATGTTTCCACGATCAAGAAGGTAAAACAGTGGCTTCAGATGAATGGGCTGCTTAGATACTCAATCTGAGCCAAACTAGTGGCGTTTCAATGTTAGCAGGTTGCATTCAGTATAATTTGCCGGAAGGCAGATACGGGATTTTTCAACTCATATGAATGCAGTCTCTACTCGCAGCGTTTCCATTAGTCGGGAACACTATTTCTTCACATATTTTTCACATCGATTCTTTCAGGATAAAGGCTGCTAAAGGATTAGCGCCCCAATGCCCGCTTCGGCGGGCGTATTTTTGCCTATTGTTTGGCGTAGCCCTTAAACACTTACCCCGCCCTCATCACTACAAGCTTATTGCTTAACTACTAATCGAAGGCTGTCACGAATGTGCTGCACCTCCTCTTTGGTAGACGCATAGCCGTCGGCAGACCCCGCATATGATAACGACCACGCGGTGTCCCTGGTTGCCGTCGCGACCAATGTCTGAGTCATGACATGACCGCCGTTCTGGGTAATGCTGCAGGTAGTCTCTAGCGTAGGCAGTGCGCTAAGGGTGCCTTCATGGACTTTGCTGCACACGCTTTGGAAGCCATCACGAGCGAAGTTAATCTGTATCGCTTTACGCATTTCCATCAATACGCTCTGAATATTCACTTCATGTCCAGGCTGAAGTCGAGTTTGGGTGAGCTCCATAACCATGATCGGATTTCCATTTTGATCATTCTTCACCGCTCGCTGTCTCATTTGAACCGATGGCTGTCCTTCGGCTGCGGTTGTCGCGGGCAGTGGCTCAACTTTCCAGTCAGCAGGCCAAGTCACCATCGCATCTGCCGCGTGAGCGCTGCTGACGGCTAGCAGCAGGCTCAGGCTTATCAACGATGACTTGCATTGCGGGTAGATCATGATTGGTATCACCAGAACGATTGAACCGGAAAGTTTGAGCCTGTCCTCCTTTCGGAACAAGGCTTTGGTTCCGATTTAATCAACGCTTCTCGCCTTTAGGGTTGGCGCTGATTGTTCTGACCATTATTCTTTAGTAGTTGCACGACCATTTAAATCGGAGATTCCCATGAGCTTGCACGAATTGAACACCTTTGCCGGCGTTACCGCCGTACCGGAAGCCGTGACACAAGGTTTTGTGTTCAACCACACCATGCTGAGGGTCAAGGACATCACCGCCTCATTGGACTTCTATACTCGAGTGCTAGGTTTTAGCCTGGTGGAAAAGCGAGATTTTCTAGAAGCCGAATTCAGCTTGTACTTTCTGGCATTGGTCGATAAAGCATTGATTCCCGCCGACAGCACCGTGCGTAACCAGTGGATGAAATCTATCCCCGGGATTCTGGAACTGACCCATAACCACGGGACCGAGAGCGATCCGGCCGTCGTCTATCACAACGGTAACGCCGATCCACGCGGCTTTGGGCACATCTGCATCTCGGTCCCCGATGTCCACGTAGCCTGCGAACGTTTTGAAAACCTTGGTGTGCCTTTTCAAAAACGTCTGGCCGACGGACGTATGAACAGCCTCGCATTCATCAAAGACCCAGACGGCTACTGGGTTGAAATCATTCAACCCACGCCGCTGTGATAGGCCTCCCCGCGTCCAGCAGCACAGCGCCTACCGACTCATAGGTATTTAAATTGTAGAAGCGCTGTTCGAGTCGTTATTGCTTGGTAAAGAACAGCGTCACCTGCCCCAGCTCGACACCCAGCTTGCTCATGTAGGAACGGTTGGCCAAGGTTTTATTATCGAGCATGTACATCCAATCATCGAAACGAACTTCATAGGTTTTGCCATCCACTGGCAGGTTTAGCACGTAGTTCCAATGGAACGTATTGCCCGAAACCTCACCGAATGCTTCGCCGACCACATCACTTGCGGTGCCACGCCAGTGTCCTGGACCATCCGGGCGCAAGGTCCAGACACGGGTCTGTTTTGTGCCGTCGCTGTAATTGAAAGTCTCATGCATGATGAGCGCGTCACCTTCGCTGTGGCTATCTATTACCACATGAAAGCGCTTGATCACCTCACCGGAGCGTTTTTGAAAAATACCTGACGCTAGCACCTGCCCCGAAAAATAATCGCGCAAGTCGAGCTTCGGCGTCTGCTGGCTATATTGAGACACTTGAACGCCACCACAACCGGCCAGCCCAAGAGACAACGCCAATACAATTGATTTCAACATGTGATTTCCTCGTGAAAGCTGCCCCGTTAAACGCACAAGGTTTCGGGTGCAACCAAATTTCGACCTCAGGTTTAGCAAATCGATGCTCGGATAGTTACAAGAGACCAAAAAAAGCCGGAATCTGAATCAGATCCCGGCTTTTATGTCTCTCAGTTGTAACCCTGGCTTACGCTGGCGCTGACGTACGGATCAGGTGATCAAACGCACTAAGGGACGCTTTTGCACCCTCGCCCAAGGCAATAATGATCTGCTTGAACGGAACGGTGGTGGCGTCACCAGCGGCGAAGATGCCGGGGATCGAGGTCTCGCCACGGGAATCCACAATAATTTCGCCTCGCGGTGATAACTCAATGGTGCCTTTGAGCCAATCGGTATTGGGTAGCAAGCCGATTTGCACAAAGATGCCTTCCAGATCGACGGAAACTTCTTCGCCGTTCAAGCGATTCTTGTAACGCAAGCCGTTAATTTTCTGGCCATCGCCCAGCGCTTCAGTAGTTTGCGCATTGGTGATTACCGTCACGTTGGGCAGGCTCAACAATTTACGCTGCAATACCGCATCGGCGCGCAGTTGCACGTCGAATTCCAGCAAGGTTACGTGTTTGACGATACCGGCCAAGTCGATCGCTGCTTCAACGCCAGAGTTGCCGCCACCGATGACAGCAACGCGCTTGCCCTTGAACAACGGACCGTCGCAATGCGGGCAATACGCAACACCCTTGTTCCGGTATTGCTGCTCGCCCGGCACGTTCATTTCGCGCCATCGTGCACCGGTGGCAATGATCACTGTACGGGCTTTGAGTGAGGCTCCGTTGGCGAATTTCACTTCGTGTAGCTCGCCCGCCTTGCCTGGAATCAATTGGTCTGCGCGCTGCAGATTCATGATATCGACTTCGTATTGTTTGACGTGTTCTTCAAGTGCTACGGCCAGTTGAGGGCCTTCGGTGTGCTGAACAGAGATGAAGTTTTCGATGGCCATGGTGTCGAGCACTTGACCACCAAAACGCTCTGCCGCGACGCCGGTGCGAATACCTTTACGTGCCGCGTAAATCGCAGCGGCCGAACCTGCCGGGCCGCCGCCGACTACCAGCACATCAAATGCTTCTTTAGCGTTGAGCTTTTCTGCCTGGCGATCACCGGCACTGGTGTCTATTTTGGCCAGAATTTCTTCCAGACCCATGCGGCCTTGGCCGAACAGCTCGCCGTTGAGGTAGACGCTAGGCACTGACATGATCTGACGGTCAGTCACTTCAGCCTGAAATAGCGCGCCGTCGATGGCGACATGCTTGATGCCCGGGTTGAGCACTGCCATCAGGTTTATTGCCTGAACGACGTCTGGGCAGTTCTGGCAGGACTGAGAAAAGTAAGTTTCAAAGGTGAAATCACCCTTAAGCAATTTCGCCTGTTCAATGGCGTCCGCGCTGGCTTTAGAGGGGTAGCCACCCACTTGCAGTAGCGCCAGCACCAAAGATGTAAATTCGTGACCCATGGGGATGCCGGCGAAACGCAGGCTGATATTTTGTCCCGGGCTGTCTAACGAGAACGATGGGGTGCGCACATCAGAGCCGTCGTCTTTAAGCGTAATAAAGCTCGAAAGGCTGGCTACTTCTTTAAGTAGCTCCAGCATTTCTTGGGATTTCGCGCCGTCATCAAGGGACGCAACGATCTCGATTGGACGGGTCACCCGCTCCAGGTACGATTTCAACTGGGTATTAAGATTGGCGTCCAACATGGCGCGATTTCCTTTTCTTCATTCGGTAGAAAAAACAACGCCCGAGCGATGGTCGCCCGGGCGTTTTTTGGGGGCGATGCGGATTACTTAATGCTTGGAAGCAGAGCCCATGGCCCCCAGCCGACGCATATCGACTTAGATCTTGCCAACCAGGTCCAGAGACGGGGCCAGAGTGGCTTCGCCTTCTTTCCATTTAGCTGGGCACACTTCGCCTGGGTGGGCAGCGACGTATTGAGCGGCTTTAACTTTACGCAACAGCTCAGAAGCGTCACGGCCAACGCCGCCATCATTCAATTCAACAATTTTAATCTGACCTTCTGGGTTGATTACGAAAGTGCCACGGTCAGCTAGACCTGCTTCTTCAATCAACACGTCGAAGTTGCGGGAAATCACGTGAGTCGGGTCACCAATCAGTGGAAACTTAACTTTACCGATCACGTCGGAGGTGTCGTGCCAGGCTTTGTGAGCAAAGTGGGTGTCGGTAGACACACCATAAATTTCAACGCCCAATTTCTTGAACTCAGCGTAGTTGTCAGCCAGGTCGCCCAGTTCGGTAGGGCAAACGAAGGTGAAGTCAGCCGGGTAGAAGAAAACGACAGACCATTTGCCTTTGAGGTTGGCTTCCGAGACTTCAACGAACTCGTTGTTTGCGAACGCCGTGGCTTTAAATGGTTTGACGTGGCTGTTGATGATAGGCATCGATAAATCTCCGGAGGGTTGGGAAAAACTAATGGGCGGATCTTACGCTAAACAGCGAGATGAGCTCATTGGCAAAGCTCATGCTGCTGATTACCTTTCACTATAAGAGATCTGTATTAATAGAAGAAATCTGTGACAGATGTAGGGTTTCATTCATTGCCGAAAACGGGGCGGCTTCGATGTAGCGCAACGCTGATTTCATATCCTTCCAACCGACATACGCCATCAACGATTTTAAGTCCCAGCCGCTTTGGTGGGCCCAAGTGGCGAAGCCCCTGCGCAGTGAATGACTGGTAAATTGTTCGGCAGGAAGTCCTGCTCGCTCCAGCGCCTGACGCAGCAGCGGGATAATGCTATTCGCGTGCAAGCCTTCTCTTCCAAGATTACCCCAGCGATCAACAGCTCTGAACACAGGCCCATGCACCAGCGCCGAGCATTTTATCCATTCGATATACGCTTGAACCGGACAGAGGCGCAGGAGCGCAGGCGTTTGATAGGTTTTACCGAGGTTTTCGCGATCACTTTTACTGCGAGGCAAGTACAGGGTAATGCCCGACCCTGCGATAGCTTGAACGTTGTCGATGTCTAGGCGGCACAGCTCATCACTGCGAAAGCCCCGCCAAAAACCCAACAGAATTAATGCCGCATCACGACGGCAGCGCAATGACGTAGGCTGATCGCCCTTTGACTCCGCCTGCACACCCTCCAGATCAAGTCTGGCGATCACTTGCTCTAAATGCTGCAACTGCAAAGGCTCAGCTTGTTTTTCCTGTGCGGGATGCAGGGCCCGGATGCCTTTCAATACTTTGCGCACCATTGGCGCTTTGGTCGGGTCCGGAAATCCTTGACTGCTGTGCCATTGCGCGAGCGCTGACAAGCGCAGTTTCAACGTATTGATCGAAAGCACTCCCGCGAAGGCGACCAAGTAACGAGCAACGCTGTCGCTGGTCGCAGGCAGAAACCCTCCCCAGGTCACTTCAAAATGCTCAACAGCCGCTCGGTAGCTACGCCGTGTGTTGTCGCGTGTGGCAGCGGCTAAGTAGCGATCCAGTTCATTCATGCCGAACTCACCCTTTTGTGTACTGAACCCAAGCTGAAACACTATTTTAATTAATGACACGGGATAATACCCCAATATCCCATGTGTATTTCCTCTTATTAATGGAAACCATTGTTAATATTTTAGTATGTAATTACAGTGTACGTACCACGGTATGAAATAGTAGGAGTACGGCATGGCAAGGGGTGGGGTCAATAAAGCGCTAGTTCAAACGGCGCGCCTAGCGTTACTGGCTCGCGGGGAAAATCCGAGCATCGACGCCGTGCGTATCGAGATGGGCAACACCGGCTCGAAAACCACGATTCACCGGTGCTTAAAGGAATTGGAGGAGCACGAATTCAGAAATGCTGTACCCGCTGCCGAGATTGGCACTGAATTGACGGAACTGGTGAGCCGCCTCGCTCAGCGACTTCAGGAACACGCTCAGGATCGTATCGATCTCGCGCAGACGGCCTTTGACGAAAAATTGCAAACCTTGTCAGAGGAATTGGCAAGGACTCAGTTGCATGCAAGCGCACAGCAGCAACAACTCGACGTGCTGAATACTGATCTGGCGGCAAAAAAACTTGTGGTAGACGCCACTCGCGGTGCTTTGCAGGCCCAGCAAACATCAAACGCTCGCTTGGAGCAGGCGCAGCAAGATCTAAATGTACGTTTGCAAGACAAAGACGGACAAATTCGCTCGTTAGAAGACAAGCATATCCATGCCCGCGATGCACTTGAGCACTACCGCAATTCAATAAAGGAACAGCGCGAACAGGAGCAGCGGCGCCACGAAGGACAGCTGCAGCAAGTGCAGATGGAGTTACGCCAAGCACAGCAGGTCGCGATCGTACGGCAGGAAGAACTTACTCAGCTCAATCGAGACAATGAGCGCTTATTGAGCGAAAGCCGCAGCAGCTTGCGTGAGCTGAAAACGCACCAGCAACAGCTAAAAAAAATGACTCACGACGCGATTGGACTCGACGAAAGATATCAACTCGCCCACACCCAGTGCGCGTTGCTGCAAGAGCGCTTGAGTTCGGCGCAGAGCGAAAGCGCTGCCCTTAAGCAAACGCTGGAGGAACATGCACAGAGTCAGCAAATACTGCGCCTGGAGTTGATCAAAACCCAGCTGGCCTTTGAGGCCTCGTCAACCATAAAAACATAGAAAAGACTGAAATCGGCCTGAGCCGGCGCCCACAAGGTCACTCCGGTTGTCCATCTCCGATCATCAAGCGCACCTTCAGCGCCAGTTCATCAACGTTAAAAGGTTTGGTCAGCATATCCATTCCGGGGTCGAGAAACTCAGCTCTCACTTCAGCGTTTCGCGCGTAACCAGTCATGAACAGCACTGGCAGATCTGGACGGAATTGCCGGGCGATCTCTGCCAATTGACGACCGTTTAACCCGGGTAAGCCTACATCGCTAATGAGCAGATCGATACGCTCTGAGCTTTGTAGCACTGGCAGCGCAGTCTTGCTGTCACCAGCTTCTAATGTCGAATAGCCGAGCTCGCGCAGCACGTCGATCACCAGCAGGCGCACCGCAACCTCGTCTTCCACTACCAGCACCTGCTCCCCCTTCACTGCCCTAGGAGCACCGAGGCTCTCGGGCTCAGCGATAGGATCCGCTGCCTGCTCATGGTGGCGCGGAAGATACAGCTGAATCCGAGTACCCTGCTGAACCACGCTATCGATCTGGACATGGCCGCCGGTCTGCTTAACGAATCCGTAGACCATTGAAAGCCCCAGGCCCGTGCCTTGCCCAATCGGCTTGGTGGTGAAGAAAGGATCAAACGCACGCCGGATCACCTCTGCCGACATGCCAAAACCGCTGTCTTCGACGCTGAGCAGTACATACTCACCTGGAGCCATGGCTTCTCGTTGAGTGTCAACGTGAACGACCGCAGAGCTGACCATCAGACGGCCTCCCTCGGGCATAGCGTCACGGGCATTGATCACCAGGTTCAACAACGCGCTTTCCAACTGATGCTCATCAGTATTGGCTTGCCACAAGCGCGGCTGAAGATCAATGCACAACTCGATGCTCTCGCCTAACGTGCGGCGCAACAACTCCTCCATGGACATCACCATCTCGTTCACGTCCACCGCTTGAGGGTTAAGCGACTGGCGCCTGGCAAAGGCGAGCAAGCGGTGTGTCAATGAGGCGGCGCGATTAGCTGAGGTCATCGCGGCATTGATATATCGGTCCACCTCTGCGACGCGCCCTGCTGCGACGCGCCGCTGAATCAAATCCAGCGCGCCGAGCACACCGGTGAGCATGTTATTGAAGTCATGCGCAATTCCGCCCGTGAGCTGGCCGATGGCGTCCATTTTTTGCGCATGACGCAACGCCTCCTCCGCGCTTTCACGCTCGGACATTTCCACTTGCAGCAGCTCGTTGATCGTAACCATTTCGCGGGTTCGCTCTGCTACCCGTCGCTCAAGGCTGTCGTTCAGCTCACGCAGAGCCTCTTCAGCATTGACCTGTGCGGTGATGTCAGTGTGAGTGCCCAGCCAATGGGTGACGTTACCCAAACCATCGCGGATGGGTAAGGCACGGGATAGAAACCAGCTGTAGTTTCCGTCTTTACCACGCAATGAAAACGTATCGTCCCAAACCGAACCGGTCGCGAAACAATGCTTGGCCCGTGCAGTAATTCGGTCGAAGTGTGCAGGATCAAGAACCGAACGCCATCCCAAAGCCAGCATGGCTTCCAGCGACATGCCGGTGTAGTCATACCAACGTTTGTTGTACCAATATATTTTTCCGCAAGGCTCAGCTGTCCAGGCCAGCTGGCTCATATTGTCGGCCAAGGTACGAAATTGTAGCTCGCTTTCGCGCAGCGCCCGCTCGGCACGTGATCGTTCCATGGCGATCCAACTTCGCTCAGCGACATCGCGAACAAAGCTGACTTCTTCGTCGCTCCATATCCTTGGTTTTAGACCCTGCAGCATCAACAGAGTGGTGATTACGCCCTGTTCGAGTAGCGGAATATTGATCAGCGTTCGCATGCCTCTGGCCTGCAACTCGCTACCGCCCAGGGCCGTGCGCGCATCAAGTAAAGTATCGTTGATGACCAGGCCTTCACCCCGGCGCAGCGTCTGAAATAGCGGACCAAAATTGTTGAGGCTGTATACGCCAACGAGGCTTGGAATTTCATCCAGTACCCAATCGCGCTTGATTACGATGCTTTCTTGCTCAAGGCTCACAGTGGCAAATGCAACTCGTTCAATTCCCAAAGTCATACCTAGAACTCTGGCGGCTGCTTGTCTAATCTCTGTACAGCCGGTTTTTTCTCGCAGCTGATCACCCAAGATCAATAAAGCTGCCTGGAAGCGCTCGGCACGTGCGCGCTCAACGATCTGGCTTTCCAGCACCGCGTTGATTCGACGCAGATTCTCTTCACCGTTGCGTTCAAGCGTTATGTCCCGTGCAGTGCCAATCAAACGGACCGTACCATCGCGCTCCTGCATCCGGCGCCCCCGTATGGTTAGCCAGCTTGGTAGGCCGCTGACACGTGGACGGACCCGAAAGTCCAGGCTGATCTCACCGGTTGAGCGATCGCTCAACGCTTGCGCTACCGCCTGAACCAATACGCTTCTATCTTCGGCCTGGACGGCGACAAGAAAATCCTCGACGGTTGGATTAAGTTGCTCGGGCGACATCTCGGCAATCAATCGTGTCTGGCTATCAAAATGCAATTGATTACGGCTAATGGTGTACTCCCAGACACCTACGGCAGCGATGGAGTTGGCTAACTTGACGCGCTGTTCGGCCTCTAGAAGTGCGTTACGCGCTTTAGCGCTTTCATCCGCCGCCTGAGTGCGCTCCACCACCTCGCGAACCAGCGCGATGTCTTCGCTTGACCACCGTCTAGGTGCCTCGGAGCTTATATACAGCAGTGCATTGAAACCCTGATCGTCGCTCAGGGGCGCAATCAAAATACTGCGTACGTTATAGTCGGCGTATCGCTGAGAGGAGCCGGATGTATGGGGATCAGTAGTCACGTCCTCGACAGCGATCAACTCACCTTGAGTCAAGCGCCCCAACAAATCTTTGCCATATTCGTCGATTTGATGAACGCCACGACTGCTGCGTGCAGGGCTTCCCAACCACTCGCTTTGGATGGTCAACACGCCATGTGCGTCGAAACGGCCATGGCCTATGCGCTGAATTTCAAGAGTAGACCCCAGACTATCCCCAAGATTAAATACGACGTCCTCAGCGCGAACTGCGTCGTGCAGTCGGTCGCTAAGTTGCAGTAAAAACGCCTGACGCGCCTGTTGCTGGCGGTGCCGAGCCTCGCTTTCGCGCTGAGCCACCAATGCACGACGCAACTCTAGCTGACTGACGACCTGGTTCGCTAAAGTTGCCAATGCGGCTACCTGGCGCTTGGACAGGTGCCGAGGATGCACATCAAGCACGCACAACGCGCCCAAAGGACCGTCGAGCGACATCAACAACGCGCTGGCATAAAATCGTAACCGAGCACCTCCAACAACCTGCGGATGAGTGGCGAACCGTGGGTCGGCCGCCAAATCATCAATGATCATCCCATCAGGCTGCCGTATGGCATGGGCACACAACGAATATTCAAGGGGTTGATCACCCTCGGCCAAACCAAACTGCGCAAGGGACCATTGCCGATCAATGTCGATCAGGTTGATTTGCGCCATAGGTGCGTCACATAGATACGCGGCGAGGCTGGCAAGCTCTTCAAACGTCAGCTCTGGGGGAGTGTCAAGTATGTCCAGTCGAGCAAGGGCGGCAAGCCGATCCTGCTCGCACCAGGGCGTTGACGTCGAAACGTTGTGATTGTTCAAGAAATGTGTCCGCGTCCTGAAAATTTCTGGATATACCTCGACCCCTTCCCTGGCGATCAAGTGACGCCCTGCTGGTCACTGAAGGTCAGCCGCCTACAGGTGTACGTAGCGTGACAAATTCCTCGGCTGCAGTTGGGTGCACGCCAATGGTGTCGTCGAAAATCTGCTTGGTTGCACCCGCTTTCAACGCAATGGCCAATCCTTGGATGATTTCCCCCGCCTCGGGCCCGACCATGTGACAACCGAGCACCCGATCTGTATCAGCATCGACCACCAACTTCATCAGCGTGCGCTCTTGATCCTGGGTAAGCGACAACTTCATGGGGCGGAAGCGGCTTTCGAATACCACCACCGTGTGACCAGCTTTCTTAGCGTCTTCTTCGGTCAACCCCACAGTACCTATGTTCGGCAGGCTGAAAACTGCCGTTGGGATATGACGGTAGTCTACCGGGCGATACTGCTCAGGCTTAAACAGTCGACGCGCCAACGCGGTGCCTTCAGCCAGTGCCACGGGAGTCAGTTGCACACCGCCGATGATGTCACCAAGCGCCAAGATAGAGGGTTCGCTGGTCTGATAAAGCTCATCAACCTCGATGTACCCAGCTTTGTTCAGTTTTACCTTGACGTTTTCGAGGCCAAGGTTATCCAGCATCGGACGACGACCTGTCGCGTAGAACACGCAGTCGGTAGTCAGCAGGCGTCCGTCTTTAAGCGTGACGCGCAAAGCGCCATCTTCATTTTGGTCGATACGCTCAATATCAGAATTGAATTGCAGATCAATACCGCGCTTCACCAGCTCCTCTTTCAGATGAACGCGAACAGCGCCATCAAAACCGCGCAAGAACAGTTCGCCGCGATACAACTGGGTCACGTCAGCCCCCAAGCCATGGAAGATCGACGCAAACTCCACAGCAATGTAGCCGCCACCGACGACCACAATACGTTTAGGGAGTTTGTTGAGAAAAAACGCATCCTGGGATGTAATTGCCAAATCGCTACCAGGAAATTCCGGCACCTGCGGCCAGCCGCCGGTCGCAATCAAAATATGTTCAGCACTGTACGTTTGACCGTTGATCTCGACCCGGTGTGGATCGACTAGTTTGGCGTGTCCTTCGTACAAGGTAACGCCGCTGTTGGTCAACAGACTTCGATAAATTTCATTGAGACGGTGAATCTCACGATCTTTGTTGCTGATCAGGGTTGACCAATCGAATTCAGCCTCACCGGCAGACCAGCCGTAACTTTTGGCGTGTTCGAAGTCCTCGGAGAAATGCGCCCCGTAAACTAGAAATTTTTTCGGCACGCAACCGACGTTGACACACGTGCCTCCCAAGTAGCGGCTCTCAGCAATCGCCACTCGTGCACCATAACCCGCAGCAAAACGTGCAGCCCTTACACCGCCGGAACCGGCACCAATTACAAAAAGGTCGAAGTCGTAGGCCATTGCTGTCTCCTTATCAGGCACACAGCATAACCGCTTCGGCGAGTTGGGTCAGCGCCAACAGCCATAAACGACAAAGCCACCTAGCGGTGGCTTTGTCCTACAAAAAATAAGGCAAAAACTCAGTAGGCTTTGCCGGTTTTGTAGAAATTTTCAAAACAGAAATTAGTCGCGTCGATATAGCCTTCGGCGCCGCCACAGTCAAAACGCTGACCTTTGAATTTGTAAGCCAGTACGTTGCCCTCTTCCGCCATCTTCATCAGCGCGTCAGTGATCTGGATTTCGCCGCCTTTACCAGGCGGGGTGTCTTCGATCATTTTGAAGATGTCAGGAGTCAGGATGTAACGCCCGATAATGGCCAGATTTGAAGGAGCGTCTTCAGGCTTTGGTTTTTCAACCATGTGGCTGACACGGTAAAGGCCCGGGTGAATTTCTTCCCCCGCGATAACTCCGTACTTCTGAGTTTCATCAGCCGGTACTTCTTGGATGGCAACGATGCAGCAACGGTATTTGTTGTAGAGCTTGACCATTTGGGTCAAAACACCATCACCGTTAAGGTTTACACAAAGGTCATCTGCCAATACTACGGCGAACGGTTCGTCACCAATCAAAGGGCGACCGCTGAGGATCGCGTGGCCAAGACCTTTCATTTCGGTTTGGCGAGTGTAGGAAAAACTGCACTCATCTAAAATTCGACGAATACCGACTAAATATTTTTCTTTGTCGGTACCTTTGATCTGATGCTCAAGCTCATAGCTAATATCGAAGTGGTCTTCTAAAGCACGCTTGCCACGACCGGTAACGATGGATATCTCTTTCAAGCCAGCATCAAGTGCCTCTTCAACGCCGTACTGGATCAGCGGCTTGTTAACCACTGGCAGCATTTCCTTGGGCATGGCTTTTGTCGCTGGCAAAAAGCGCGTGCCGTATCCGGCTGCTGGGAACAAGCATTTCTTGATCACATTCTGGCTCATATAATTCCCTAATAAAAAAGGCTGTAGCTGATTGCGGCGCAGTCTAATCAGGCACAGAGCACCTTACAATGCCTTACTGGCCGTCCTCTGCGTAGATAGAGAGATTTAGGGCACGATAGTTCCATTGCGCGGTAGACAGCCCTTGACCGACAGCAGCCCGGATGGATGGTATTAGCTCGGCCAAGCCTAGCTGAGCACCAACGACTCCGTGGGATTTATGTGCAGCGTATCGGCATGCGCCCTATTATGTGCCGTTTGAACCAATGAGCGGGATTTAACGATGTCTGAAGTCAAGAATGTAAACGGGTACCTGATCAATAAACTTCAAGATGGTCAGTGGTGGGTATCGGACGCCACCGGCGAAGCAATCGCCGGGCCGTTCGATTCTGAAAGCGCTGCAATCGAAGTGGCGGCTGTATTGCAAGACCAGCCCAAGGCTCACACTCGTCGTCGCTCAGGTCCGAAATCCTAAAGACAAAACCCGCTGTGGCGAGGAACAACGATCACATCATTGGATGATCGAACCATCCCTACTGAGTTTCCTCTCACTCACCGGCGTCTTAACTGTGAAGCACAGAAATCATGAATAAAATTTTGTGGGTTGTCGCAGTATTGGGAATCGCCGGTTGCGCTACAGCCTCAAATACCTACCTAAATAACGGCCAACAAGGCGTCAGTATTGACTGCTCGGGTGAAGCGATGTCATGGGACAGTTGCTACCAAAAAGCCGACATTTCTTGCCCTGACAAAGGCTATAACATTGTTGCAACTGACGGCACCCCACAACCCAAAGAAAGCGATAAGACCCTTGGGGTAGACGTCGGCAACTATAAAAGCCGTAGCTTGGTGGTGCTGTGTAAATAACTAATACTGGCGGCGCGCTGAATAGGGCGAGCTTATGAAGTTCACAAGCCGCGTTGTGCAGTGGCACACACTGCTAGAGGTGGATCTCTGCAAACTTGATTCCCAATCCACGAACGATTAATACCAGGTCGTCCAACTGGCTGAAAGATTCGACCTCATCACTGTCATCCACCAAAAAAAAACTTCTGCCTTCGCTCTTCTTGAAAAAAACGATCCACTCGCCGACTACTGCTGGGTTTTGAATGATGTGTGTAGCCGAAATATGGCCTTCGGTATGGTGCTGCTTTACTTCTTCGCGCTTCATTACCGCTCCATCAATTTGGGTGTTTGCTGACCATCAACCGGAAATGCAGGCAGTAGCGGCGTTTTGGACATCTTTTGGCCGTATTGGCACGTTAGAAAAGTGCTCATAGAGCTTGATGGAGCTGCCATTGTTGCTGCGGCTCTCAATCAATAACACCGCAGCAGGGTCAGAGCTGAACTTCTGCGCGATAATCATACGCAAACCGTCATGATGAGGTTCAACCAAAGGCGGTTTACGGCTGTCGATTAGCTTGTGAGCTACGCAGTCGGCATAAGCCTGGGGGCTTTTGCCGGAAATAACACTCAAGGTCGGGAGAGAATGCTCAAGGTCTGCAACCGTTGCGCAGCCTGTCATTGCAAGTGCCAAAATCGCCACCGCTATTTTCATAAAATCACTCCACTAAAAGATCTACGACACGCTTATGACCGAATAGATCCCTATTTAGGCACTTTTATCGGGTATAACCGTAATAAAACCACTCACGACCGATAAATGCCGCCGCTCCCATGCTATCTTTTTGATTTTGTAGAAAAAGCCTTTTCGGAGACACCATGAAATTTGTACATCAGCGCGAGCACTTGAACGAAGACGACATTGTCGTTATCGAGTGCTCCCAGCTCTGTAACATCCGCTTAATGAACGATGCCAATTTTCGCAGTTTTAAAAACGGCGGTCGTCACACCTATCACGGCGGCGCTTTTGACCGATTTCCAGCAAAAATAGCAGCACCGAGCACCGGCTTTTGGAATATCACAATTGACACTGCTGGCCGCAAAGCCGACTCCGGTGGCGGACGCAAGCCCGAGTTTACTCACACCATCAAAATCGTTCGTCGCTCGGCTACGCGGTTGAGTTGACAGGTTAAATGCCGTCTGAAAGGAACTGCTAGTGAGCAAACCTACGCCTACCACTAAATATGCCATCAGCTACAAACTCAACGGTGAACGCCGTTTTGAGTTTGCCCAATTGCAATCAGCTTCTGCGCAAGAAGCCACCGCCACCCTTGAAAAGATGCACAGCGGTAGCGACGATAAGGTTACCGATGTAAAAGTCAGCAAAGCGCTTTAGGCGCTGGGTTCGATCACAGGCTTGGGCGTTTATTGATCACTGTCGACAGATGCGGCCATCAGGGGCTGTGTATTGGATGCTTCGCAGGGGGATAGAAATGCTCAAGCGCATCGATTCAGAACCCCATACATTAAGTCTGTTTGCCGAAGATGTCGCTCAATCTCCCCGCACGGAGCCTATTGGTCCACGGTCATTTGTGCTGAGAGGCTTTGCGCTTCCGTTGATAGACCAACTGCTAACGGCGTTGCAGCACGTTGTCGAGCAATGCCCTTTTAGGCACATGACGACCCCCGGTGGTTTTACCATGTCGGTCGCGTTGAGCAACTGCGGCGACGTTGGCTGGGTCACCGATCGCAACGGTTATCGGTATACCCGAACCGATCCAGAAACTGGCAATCCTTGGCCAGCACTACCTGAAGTATTCATGCAATTGGCTCAGGCTGCAGCGACGGAATGTGGCTTTGCCGGATTCACCCCCGATGCTTGTTTAGTCAATCGCTATGTGCCCGGCGCGAAAATGTCTTTGCATCAAGATAAAAACGAACGCAGCTACCAGTGGCCAGTCGTTTCGGTTTCATTGGGTATTGCAGCGACCTTTCTATTCGGTGGACCGGAGCGGAGCGCCAAAGCCCAGCGAATTTCTCTATTCCATGGCGACGTTGTTGTGTGGGGGGGCGAAGACCGGCTGCGCTATCACGGTGTGCTACCGCTTAAATTAGCCCACCACCCCTTGCTAGGCGATCAACGCATCAACTTTACCTTTCGTAAAGCCGAGTAATTAATCGCTACTGGCTATCAGGCTGCAGTTTCGCTACGACCATTGGCCCTCGACACCGCCGGACACGCTGAGCGATGCAAATTCAGCGCGGTATTGATGATGCCAATATGGCTGAACGCTTGGGGAAAATTGCCCAGCATCCGTTTTCCTCGCGGATCATATTGCTCGGCGAGCAGGCCCACATCGTTGCATAGTCCGCATAGCCGCTCGAACAACGCAACAGCGTCTTCGTAGCGGCCCAGAAGTACATAAACGTCGGCCAGCCAGAACGAACACACGAGGAATGTCCCTTCGTGGCCCGACACTCCATCCACGGTGCGATCAGCGTCATAGCGCAGCAATAAACCCTCCTGCAACAGGGCCTTCTCGATGGCGGCCACTGTACCCAAGACTCTGGGATCGTTGGCGGGCAAAAAACCCGTCAAGGCAATCTGCAACAGGCTCGCGTCCAATGACGTTGAACCATAGGTTTGCACGAAGCTGCCTAGCTGGGTATCGAAACCGTTAAGGCACACATCAGCATGAATCTCGTCAGCGATGGCCCGGTAATGGACTGCCAGGGCACGGTCTTCATCGTTTTCAGCAGACTGTTCAGCAAGGTGTGAATTTCGGTCGAAGGCGACCCAGGCCATGACTTTGGAGTGGGTAAAATGCCGAGGCTCAGCACGCATCTCCCAAATCCCTTTATCCGGACGGTGCCAGACAGTCTCCAGAAACGGCATGATCACCTTGATGATCGCAGCGCTGCGCGGCGGCCTGGGCAGACCACCTTTCGAGGCCTGGACCATGGCGTCGGCCACTTCGCCAAAGACATCCAGCTGCACTTGTGTGGCCGCCGCATTGCCGATACGTACTGGAGCCGAGTTTTCGTAGCCCGCCAGCCATGGCAGCTCGTACTCTGGCAGTCGTCGTTCACCACCCAGGCCGTACATGATCTGGATCTGCTCTGGGTTGCCCGCCACTGCGCGTAACAGCCAGCTGCGCCAGGCATCGGCCTCTTCGTAGTAACCAAGGTTCATGAGCGCCAATAAGGTCATGGTAGCGTCACGCAGCCAACAGAATCGGTAATCCCAGTTGCGCTCACCGCCCAGCTGTTCCGGCAGCGATGTGGTGACCGCCGCAACGATCCCGCCAGTGGGCTCATAGGTCAGCGCTTTGAGGGTAATCAGCGAACGTTTGACCTGTGCTGACCACTGCCCCACTTCTGGACAGCGGCTGGAAAATTTCAGCCAAAAGTGCTCGGTTTTCTTCAGCGCCACTTCGCCGTCGATTCCGGAATGCACGGGATGATTCGACACCTGATGGCTAAGCACGAACACCTGACGCTGGCCGGTCTCGACAGCAAAGTGACTGCCGGTGTGATGGTCGAGAGCATAGAGTTCAACCGGTGTATGCAGAATTAGCATTTCCGGACCGGCAATGGCTGTGAGTGTGCGCGGATCTTTCATTTCAACCCACGGTACGCTGCTTCCGTAATCGAAACGTATGGCCAGGTCCATGTCGAACTCGACGTGGCCCTCCAGACCGACCACGATTCGAACCACGCTACTGCCCGTTTCGGTGGGCATGAAATCAACCAGCATGGCGCGCCCGCTGTCAGTCTCAAACAGAGTTTCGAGAATCAACGTACCTTCGCGGTAATGCCTTTCAGTGCACGTGATGGGATCTGAGGGAGCGATTTTCCAGCGACCATTGTTGCTATCGCCCAGCAACGCTGCGAAACACGCAGGGGAATCAAATCGGGGGAAGCATAACCAATCCAGTGAACCATCCTTGGCGACTAGCGCGGCAGTTTTGCAATTGCCTAGCAATGCATAGTCTTCAATCAATGCGGCCATAGATAGATATCCGAAAAGGTCAGTGAGTGATTTTTCGACAGGCCCCCGCTCGCATGGGGCCTGCAGGATGAAGCCTTGTTTTGAGCAATCAAGTCGTTTAGCCGGGCAAAATGTAACGCCGTATGGCTGTCGCCACACCGTCCTCCAGATTACTGCCAGTGACGTGATCTGCCTGACTGCGAACACTCTCCTCGCCTTGGCCCATGGCAATTGACAGCCCGGCCACATGGAACATCGCCACGTCATTGCTGCCGTCACCAATGGCGGCAGTCTGGGTCAGCGGCACTCCCAAAAATTCGGCAAGGGTCACCAAGGCGTTGCCTTTGTTAGCCTCAACAGCATTCACGTCCAAGTAATACAGCTGCGACCTTGATGCAAACGCCAGGCCGTCGATCTGCGGATTGAGCCGTGCTTCCAGATTTTTCAAAAGTTGATGATCGGCGCTGGCGGCAACGATTTTGTCGATTCGATCCAGATACGGCTCAAAACTGGAGACCAGCACTGGGTCGTAACCCAATGTCTTGCGTTCATGATCAACTAACGCGCCGTTGAGATCGCGCAATAGCCATTGATCATCGGCGAAGACCCACACCGAGCAATCCTGGCCGGTAAACATCGCCAGGCTTGCTCTGGCCGCCGCACTTGGAATACGGTGGGCGGACAACACTCGGCCATCGGGGTGGGTGATCAGGCCACCATTGAATGCCACAGTAGGCAGATCGATGCCCAACGCTTCGATCTGCTGGAGCATGGCCCTGGGGGGTCGACTGCTAGCCAACGTAAAGTGGATCCCGGCAGCACGCAGTTGATTGATCGCGTCGACATTGGTCTGGCTCAGACTGTGGTCAGGACCTAACAACGTGCCGTCGATGTCGGAAAGCAAAAACTGGATGAGGGGTTGCGCGGGGGCACTCATCCGATGCAGCGCCATTCGAAGCCGTCACGTTTCAACAGCTCATCGGCAGCAGCAGGCCCCTCTTCACCCGCTTTGTACTGCTCGACTTGAGGATGCTTGGCCCAGGCATCCAGGAATGGCTGCACGGCGCGCCAACCGTTTTCAATGTTATCCGCGCGTTGGAACAAGGTTTGATCGCCAGCCAAGCAGTCGTAAATCAAGGTTTCATAGCCGGTTGACGGCAACATCTCGAAGAAGTCCTTGTAAGCGAACCCTAATTCGATGTCTACGATGTCCAGCGTTGGCCCTGGGCGCTTTGCCTGTAGGTCGAACGACATGCCCTCGTTAGGCTGAATCTGAATCTTCAGGTAGTTGGGCTTTGGCTGCTCAACGTCGGTATCGCGAAATTGAGCATACGGCGCGGGTTTGAAGCAGATCGCAATTTCAGTGTCGCGGGCACTCAAGCGCTTGCCGGTGCGCAGGTAAAACGGCACACCCACCCAGCGCCAGTTGTCGATCATCACCTTCAGTGCTACGTATGTCTCAGTGGTGCTGTCCGAAGCTACATTGGGCTCTTCCCGATAACCGGCAATGCTGTTGTCGTCCACCGTGCTTTCTGCGTACTGTCCGCGTACCGAGTTGGCCAGCGCCTCTTCCTCATTCCAAGGGCGAATAGCGCCAATGACCTTGGCTTTTTCGCCGCGTACCGCATCGGCACCGAAAGCGGCTGGTGGCTCCATGGCAACCATCGCCAGCAGCTGGAACAAGTGGTTGGGCACCATGTCGCGCAACGCACCGGTATGCTCGTAAAAGCTGCCTCGAGTCTCAACACCTACGGTTTCGGCGGCGGTGATTTGAATGTGGTCGATGTAATGGTTATTCCAGAACGATTCGAACAATCCGTTGGAGAAACGGCTGACCATAATATTCTGGACGGTTTCTTTGCCTAGGTAATGGTCGATCCGGTAGATCTGTTTCTCAGCCATCACCTTTAGCAGACAGGCGTTAAGGGCCACCGCGCTGGGTAAATCGGAACCAAACGGCTTCTCGATCACTACGCGTCGGAAGCAGTCATCGGTCTCGACCAGCAATCCCGACGAACCCAATCGCTTGGCGACTTCGCTGAAAAAACGCGGTGCGGTGGCCAGATAAAAAATAGCGTTGCCGGTGCCGGTGGCTTTAATTTTCTCGCCGATGTCGTTGTAGGTCGAATCGTCTAGAAAGTCACCCTGCACATAGCTGATACGGCTAGCCAGATCGCTCCACAATTCGGGGTCCAGCGGCTCGGCTGCGCCTTCGGCGACTTTGTTTGCCGCCTCTTGGCGAATAAAATCTTCGAGCTTCTTCGCGAAGTCGGCATCGCTGATCGCATTATGGTCAACGCCAACAATGTGGACGCCGTGGCCCAGCAGACCATCACGACTGAGGTTGTACAGCGCCGGCATCAGCAACCGCTTGACCAAATCACCGTGAGCACCGAACAGAAACAGTGTGGCTGGCGGGGCAACGTTAGGCGCTTGATTGGACTTTGTACGCGACAGTCCCATTATTTTGGTCCTTCTTTATGGCCGCCAAAACCGAACCGCATGGCTGAGAGCATTTTATCGCCATAGGTGCTTTCCTGCCGCGAGCGGAATCGAGCAAACAATGCGCTGGAGAGCACTGGCACTGGCACTGATTGCTCCATCGCCGCATCAATGGTCCAGCGACCTTCGCCACTGTCGGCCACATTGCCGGAGTAAGCATTGAGCTGAGGATCAGTGGCCAGCGCATCAGCGGTTAGGTCCAGCAGCCAAGAAGAAACCACGCTGCCCCGACGCCAAACTTCAGCGATATCGGCAACATTGAGATCGAAGCGTTGCTCAGACGGCAAGTTTTCCGAGTTCTTCATCTTGAGAATGTCGAACCCTTCGGCGAACGCCTGCATCATTCCGTACTCGATGCCGTTGTGAATCATTTTTACGAAATGTCCGGAACCAGCCGGGCCAGCATGAATATAACCGCGCTCGGCACGGTCATCGGTGGCGTTACGATCCTTGGTTCGCTCAATAGAACCGTAACCGGGAGCAAGGCTATCGAATAGCGGATCCAGATGCTCAACTACGGCGGAGTCCCCACCGATCATCATGCAGTAGCCGCGTTCCAGACCCCACACTCCTCCTGACGTACCGACATCAACATAATGCAGTTGCTTCTTAGTCAGCATCTGGGCACGACGCATATCGTCTTTGTAGAAGCTGTTGCCCCCGTCGATGATTACATCGCCGGGTTCCAACATTTCACTTAGGGTATTAATCGTGTCTTCGGTAGGAGCGCCCGCCGGAAGCATGACCCACACCGCACGCGGTTTTTCTAACCGGGCAACCAGTTCATTGAGGTCAACCGCAGCGGTAGCGCCCTCTTTAGCTAGCACGACGCGAGCGCTTTCATCGCGATCAAACACAACCGTTGTATGGCCATTAAGCATCAACCGTCTTGCGATATTGCCGCCCATGCGGCCCAGTCCAATAATCCCAAGTTGCATGTGGCGTGCTCCTTAATACGAAGAAAGGGGTGCCTCACCTTATAGCCCAGCGGTACGTAACCAGTAGTGCGCAGCATTCGTACCAGAATATGTCGAAGGCAGGGGGCCTGGGTGAGCCTGCCTGTTTCAATATTTTTCAGAAGGTGCGCAGGCGTGGGTCACGAGTGTTCGGACCAGATACGCCTGTTAACGTTCCGCTGTGGGTCTGGTCCCTGATGCGCTGCATCTTGCCGCTCCGGCTATCAATGTTGCCCTCTTTTTACCCCAATCCAACCGAGTCAGTACGAGGCGTTTTTTTTGTGCACACAAATTAGCCAAATTTTTCCTTAAATACGAAAAGTACGCACTGGAAAATGGCGCTGCTTAAGGTTCACTAGTGATTGCAGGCGAGTTATTAAGCGGATTTATTTCAGAAGGCCGACGTTACAGGTCATTGTCGAACAATCCGACCAATGGTCTTGGTCTCAGCGCTCTACTTGACATACCTCAAAAAAGTGCGTTTCAGCTAATAAATGGCTTGTAATATTTCATTGGAACCCGGCCTATTGGACCCAGACCCCCACGCCACGCCACTTTGAAAAAATAATCGAAACTTTCTGATACATCGGTGGGTCATCATGAAAGAGAGCCTAAGCTATTGGCGTAACCCGAGTTAGGGCTCTGCCCCCTTTTCTGCTATCACGCATCCGGTAAATGGGTACCGTTCTTGCGTAGCGCTTGTGTGCTCAGCCGTATGGAATGGCTAATAACAAGTCGAGAGCTGCACCAACACTGTATTTATAACGGGAGAAAAAGATGATTAGCGCCGCTGTCAAAACCCAGAAGGGAGAGAGTTTTCATCAGCCGGCCAGCGAGCCGACCCATCTGCCGGTCTTCGCATCGACGAGCGCTCCACTGATGCTGCCGACCTCACAGCCGACGGTTACGACCCTGACGAATAGAAGAAAGATCCTATTCGTGACGTCGGAGTTAGCTGATCTGGTGAAAACCGGAGGGCTTGGCGATGTATCTGCTGCACTGCCGCGAGCCATGCGTCACCTGCACGATGTCCGAGTGCTGATTCCTGGCTATCCACAAGTATTAAATAGCGGAAATCCGATTCACGTTATTAGTGAGTTAAGCGGTTATGCCGCTCTACCGCCGTGCAAAATTGGCCGGATGGATATGAAAGACGGTCTGGTCATTTATGTCCTGATCTGCCCCGAGTTATACGAGCGCGAAGGTACGCCTTATGGTGACAACAACGGCCGTGACTGGTCGGACAACCATATTCGCTTTGCTCGATTGGGCCTTGCCGCCGCTGATTTTGCTGCAGGTGCGGTAAAAACCCAATGGTGCCCCGAGTTGGTTCATGCCCACGACTGGCCTGCCGGCCTGGCACCTGCCTACATGAAGTGGCGTGGGCAGAGTACCCCGAGCATTTTTACGATTCATAATCTTGCGTATCAAGGGACGGTCAGTACCGGTTGTAATCGTGAGTTGGGTATTCCCGATCAGGCCCTTGGTGCCGAAGGCATGGAGTTCTACGGCAAGCTTTCGTTTATCAAGGCTGGCATGGCGTACGCCAGTCACATCACCACCGTCAGCGCGACCTACGCCAAGGAAATCACCACCCCGGCGTTCGGTTGCGGGCTTGAGGGGTTTTTACAAAGCAAAGCCGAGCAAGGCCTACTGAGCGGCATTCCAAACGGCATCGATGCCAGTTGGGATGCCGCTACGGATGAACACTTGATTTGCCGGTTTGAGCCCAATGAATGGCAGCGCAAGGAAATCAACGCCGACTATGTGCGTGAACTGTTTGAGCTTAAACCGTCGAAGGGGCCGCTCTTTGCAGTTGTTTCACGGTTGGTGTTCCAAAAAGGGCTGGACCTGACCATTGGTGTAGCTGAGCACATAGTCAATTCGGGCGGTCAAATCGCGATTATCGGCCGCGGCGAACCAGAGGAAGAAGACGCGATGCGTGCTTTAGCGCTGCGCTTTCCCGGTCAGGTCAGCGTTCGCGTCGGGTTCAATGAAACCGATGCCCGCCGAATGTTCGCAGGCAGCGACTTTCTATTGATGCCTTCGCGCTACGAACCCTGCGGCTTGAGCCAAATGTACGCTCAGCGTTTCGGTTCATTGCCGGTAGCGCGTAATACCGGTGGCCTGGCTGACACCATTGAGGATGGTGTCACCGGTTTCTTGTTTGAAGACGCCACCATAGAAAGCTACGCGGAGGCACTAACCAGGGCGATCAAAGTGTTCGCAAATCCCGAGCTTCTCAATGCAATGCGTTGCCGCGCAATGGCCGCGCCCTTCAACTGGCATCAAGCGGTTGAACCTTACGCAGAGCTGTACCAGGAGCTTCTGAAAAAGAATGTGGGTGCAACTGTCCACAATTAAAAGGGGTTGAACGAATGCCTATGCGCACGGATAAAAACTGGCGCCACGGCGCTGTCATGTTGGATGTAGAACATACCCGGTTTGCCCTATGGGCGCCGGACGCCCAATCCGTAAGTGTCGAGTTTGACGACCAGCCGTCAGCAATGATGTTGTCGCAGACCAATGGCTGGTTCGTGCTGGAGACCTATTGCCCTGCCGGAACTTTGTATCGCTATAAGATCGACGATGATCTGGAAGTGCCCGATCCAGCCTCACGGGCTCAATCTGGCGATGTGCATTCTTCAAGCCGAGTAATCAATCACTCTACTTATCCGTGGAAACACCCTGAATGGGCAGGACGTCCGTGGCATGAAGCGGTTATCTATGAGCTGCATGTTGGTGTGCTTGGCGGTTTTGCCGAGGTCGAAAAACTGCTGCCGCGCCTTGCAGGACTAGGCATCACCGCCATCGAGCTAATGCCTTTGGCGCAATTTCCCGGTGATCGCAACTGGGGCTATGACGGAGTCCTGCCCTATGCGCCACAATCTTCCTACGGTACCCCCGACCAGCTAAAAGCCTTGATCGACGCCGCTCACGGGCACGGCTTGATGGTTATTTTGGACGTGGTCTACAACCATTTTGGGCCAGACGGCAACTACTTGGGCAATTACGCCAAGGGGTTTTTCCGCGAAGATATTAAAACGCCTTGGGGCGCTGCTATCGATTTTCGTCGCCGCGAAGTCCGCGATTTTTTTATCGACAATGCACTGATGTGGTTATTGGACTATCGCTTCGATGGTTTGCGACTGGATGCAGTGCACCAGATCAAAGACCCTACGTTTCTTAAAGAATTTGCAGCGCAAGTACGTCAGCGCATTGATGCGCCCAGAGTGGTTTGGCTGAATTTGGAAAATGAGCACAACGCGGCCAGTTTGCTGGAAGAAGGCTTTGATGCTCAGTGGAACGACGACGGGCACAACGCGCTGCACGTATTGCTAACCGACGAAAGCGACGCTTACTACGCTGACTTTGCCAACGACCCCACACAAAAACTGGCCCGTTGCCTAAGCGAAGGCTTCGTTTTCCAGGGCGAAGACAATCGTCATGGCCACCAACGGGGCGAACCGAGTGGGCATTTGCCGCCTAGTTCATTCGTGTTGTTTTTGCAAAATCACGACCAGATAGGTAATCGGGCGTACGGCGAACGTCTTCCGCTGTTAACCCCAGGTGCCGCTCTGCGCACCGCCACCGTGTTGTTGCTGCTGTCGCCGATGATCCCATTGATGTTCATGGGTGATGACTGGGCTGCTAGCGAACCGTTTCTGTTTTTCACCAGTCACCACGGCGAGTTGGCCAAAGCAGTACGTGAAGGTCGTCGTAGCGAATTTGCTGATTTTCCGGCGTTCTCCGACGAGAAAACACGCGAGAGTATTCCTGACCCAAATGCCCGAAGCACCTTCGAGAAGTCGCGTCCGGCCTTTGACGTAGTGTTTTTAGAAACCGATCAAGGGACCGATCACCAGCAGTGGCTCGCACTGTACAAGCAACTGCTTTCTTTGCGTCACCAATACATCATGCCGCGCCTTGTTGGAGCCGAACCTCTGGAGGCCAATGTGCTGGGCCGCGGAGCCCTGATTGCACGCTGGCGCATGGGCGATGGTAGCGTTTTACGCATGGACTTGAACTTGGGCGAACGTGCCGTTGATGTATTCCCCTGTGAACGCGGCACCGTACTTTTTGAAACTCCGCCGCATGCAGCAGAACTTTCTCGGCACGGCACCCTCAACCCCTACACGGCAATTGTCAGCCTGACAGCGATCGATGTTTTGGAGGAACAGGATGAGCAATGAGCAACTCCATGGATTGGCAATTCGCGCGGGGCTGTCGGTCCACTGGGTCGACGCTAACGGACGGCCACAAACCGTCGCCCCAGACGTATTGTGCAGAGTGCTGGAAGGCCTCGGATACCCCGCCTATAGCACTCACGATATTGAAATCAGCCTGCAACGTTTGAGCGAGTCGGATATACAACACAGCGCGCCGCCCCTGCTGACGGTGGATGACGGTCATACGCTGGATCTTTCGAGCTGGTTCGCACCCCATACTCCTTTTGTGCTGGAGCTTGAAGAAGGCGTCACCCTCAACGGCGAACTGACTGAAACCGTGCAGCTGCCGACGCCGGGGGTTGTCGGCTACCACCGGTTGCTGATCGACGGCCAGTCCCTGACGATAGCGGTAGCACCGAAAACCTGCTTCAGCATGGCCATGGCAATCGAGACACCCACCCCACGGGTATGGGGTTTGACCGTGCAGCTGTATTCCTTGCGGCGCCAAGGTGACGGTGGATTTGGTGACATCCAGGCCTTAGAGTCTTTCGTTCGCGCTGCCGGAGAACGCGGCGCCGACGCAGTTGCGATCAGCCCGATGCACGCAATGTTTGCCAGCGACCCCCATCGTTACAGCCCCTACTCACCCTCTAGCCGTTTATTCCTTAATAGCTTGTATGCCTCCCCAGGCACCATCCTCGGTGAGCGCGACTTGCGCGTGGCGCTTGAAAATACCGAGCTAGACGATGAATTCGAGCGTCTTGAAGGGCTGCCGCTGATCGATTGGCCAGCAGCAGCGGCGGCCAAATGGAAGCTGCTACACGCTCTGTATGCGAGCTTCAGCAATGGCACGCATCCGCTGAATGAAGATTTTGTCAGCTTTTGTAGTAAGGGCGGCGAAGCGCTAGAAAATCACTGCCGCTTTGAAGCGCTGCAGGCGCAATGCCTTTCCCGTGGCATGAGCCAGGATTGGCGTGAATGGCCAGAAGAATTTAAAAACCCGCAAAGCACAGCTGTAGCTGACTTCGCGGACGAATACCGCGACGAAATTCGTTTCCATGCCTTCGCCCAATGGTTGATTGCACAAGGGCTGCAGCGTGCGCAAGTCGCAGCACGCAGCAGCGGCATGCGCGTGGGCCTGATTGCCGACCTGGCCGTCGGCGCAGACGGCGCGGGCAGCCAGGCCTGGAGCCGGCAGGATGAGTTGCTGTCAGCACTGACCGTGGGCGCCCCGCCAGACATCCTCAATCGCTCAGGGCAGAGTTGGGGAATTTCAGCGTTTTCACCCAATGGCTTGAAACGAAA
The DNA here is from genome assembly GCF_035019745.1 of Pseudomonas sp. 10S5. Lineage (NCBI taxonomy): Bacteria > Pseudomonadati > Pseudomonadota > Gammaproteobacteria > Pseudomonadales > Pseudomonadaceae > Pseudomonas > Pseudomonas sp. 10S5. The sequence goes on along the minus strand of NZ_JASJVL010000004.1, from coordinate 278,691 downwards.
CGGTTTCCGGGCGTTTATCGAGATGCTCCGAGCTAATTTTGCTCACGCCGGCGGCTTGCGTATTGACCATGTCATGGGCTTGCAACGCCTGTGGGTGGTGCCGGTTGGCTCGTCGCCCAGCGAGGGCGCCTATCTCAACTACCCGTTGGACGACATGCTACGTTTGCTCGCCCTGGAATCCTTGCGTCACGAAGCAGTGGTGCTCGGCGAAGACCTCGGCACCGTTCCCGAAGGCATGCACGACAAGCTGTCAGCCAGAGCAATTCTCGGCATGCGCGTCCTATTGTTTGAACAAGACAACGCCCATTTCAAACCGATTCTGAAATGGTCCGGCGAAGCGTTGGCCACCACCAGCACCCACGATTTGCCAACGCTTACCGGTTGGTGGAATGAACTGGATATCGATTGGAGTCGGGGCCTGGGCCTGATCGATGAAGACACTGAGTGCCAAGCGCGAGATAACCGACAGCGCGAGCGCGAAGGACTGCGTCAAGCATTGAGCCAAGACTGGGCAAACTTTCGCGACTCTCTCAATGAAACCGCGCAGATTGTGGATGCCAGTGTCCGCTATCTAGGTCATACCCGTGCGCCGCTGGTGCTGCTGCCAATGGAGGACGCACTTGGCGTTGAAGAGCAATCAAATTTGCCAGGCACCATCGATAGCCATCCCAACTGGCGCCGACGACTTCCTGGGGACAGTGCAACGTTGCTTGATGATGAAACTGCTGCCCGCCGTCTTGAATTGCTATCGCAAGCACGGCTACAAGCTGCGGAGCGTGATCAATGAATATCCCTCCTAACCCATCGTTACAACCTTTACGCGCCACTCAGCGGCTGCAATTTCATAAGGGGTTTACCCTAGACGACGCCGTGCCGCTGGTACCCTACTTCGCCCGCTTGGGAATCAGCCACGTGTACGCCTCGCCGTTGCTCAAGGCCCGGGCCGGGTCAATGCATGGCTATGACGTGGTCGATCCGCGGGTGATCAATCCTGAACTGGGTGGCGAACCTGCGTTGCGTCGGCTGGTCAGTGCGTTGCGCAAACACGGCATGGGCCTGATCCTCGACATCGTTTCAAATCACATGGCGGTTGGTGGTTCGGACAATCCATGGTGGTTGGACCTGCTGGAGTGGGGCCGTCGCAGCCCATACGCCGACTTTTTCGACATTCAATGGCACTCGCCTGATCCATTGCTTGAAGGTCAATTACTGCTGCCGTTCCTGAGCAGTGACTACGGCACCGTACTGCAAGCGGGAGAAATTCCGTTGCGATTCGATGCAACTGTTGGTGGGTTTTACATTGAGCATTATCAGCACCGCTTCCCCATCAACCCCGGCACCTACGCCCCGCTGCTCGATGCGGCACAACACCCGAAGCTCATTGGGTTGAGCCAACGTTTTGCCGCACTTGAACACTATCCGCAAGCCTATGAGCGCGCCCGACAGGCCCGTGCTGAATTGGTTGAGCTCTCGCAGCAGCCGGATGTCTTCAAGGCTATTGAGCGTGGTCTGAAGCAATTTGACGCCAGTGAAACCCAAGGCTTTGAGCGACTTCATCAACTTCTGGAACGGCAGCATTATCGTTTGGCCAGTTGGCGTACCGCGGGCGATGACATCAATTGGCGACGATTTTTCGATATCAATGAACTTGGCGGTTTGCGGGTCGAACGACCGATAGTGTTCGAAGCGACCCACGGTAAAATTTTCGAAATGATCAGCGAGGGCCTAGTGGACGGCTTACGCGTTGATCACATCGATGGCCTCGCGGACCCACGTGCTTACTGCCGAAAGCTGCGCCGACGAGTTCAGGGGCTGCTCTGGCAACGCCCCGTTGCGAGTCAAATCAGTCACATACCCATTTTTGTCGAAAAAATCCTCGGGCCTGACGAACAATTGCCGTTGAACTGGGGTGTCGATGGCACCACCGGTTATGAATTCATGAATCAGGTGTCGTTGCTGCAGCACGACCCTAACGGCGAAGCACCCCTTGGCGAACTATGGAGCCGGCTTAGCGGGCGTACCGCCGATTTCAACCAGGAGGTGCTGGAAGCTCGGAATTTGGTGTTGCACGGCACGTTGGCCGGTGACTTTGAAAGCGTCGCTCAGGCGTTATTGCAAGTAGCCCGCAGCGATCTCATGAGCCGTGATTTGACCTTTGGCGCAATTCGCCGGGCGCTTCTGGCGCTTGTGGTTAACTTTCCAATCTACCGAACCTACATCAGTGCAGGTGGGCGCTCGGCCGAAGATGACCGTTTTTTTCAACAGGCCCTCGAAGGCGCTCGACTTAGCCTCAGCGAAGCTGACTGGCCAGTGCTGGAGTATTTGCAGCGCTGGCTCGGCGGACAACCTTGGCGTGAATTGCCACTGGGTCGCTTGCGTAAGCTCCACCGCAATGCTTGCGTGCGCTTCCAGCAACTAACGTCACCGGTCGCCGCCAAATCCGTTGAGGACACCTCGTTTTACCGCTCAGCAGTGCTGCTCTCGCGCAATGACGTTGGCTTTCACCCTCAGCATTTCAGCGCAACACCCGAACATTTTCATGCAGCCTGCCAACGTCGCGCCGAGTTTTTTCCGGACAACCTATTGGCCACCGCAACCCATGATCACAAGCGCGGCGAAGACTCCCGCACACGGCTGGCAGTATTAAGTGAATACGCGGGTTGGTATGCCGAGCAAGTCGAGCACTGGCGACAATTGGCAGGCCCGTTAAAAGTAGGCGAGGTCAGCATCAGCGCCGGTGACGAACTCATGCTTTATCAGGCGTTACTCGGTAGTTGGCCGCTGAATATGGATGGTGAGGCTGCGTTCGAGTCGTTCGCAGACCGGGTAGTTAAGTGGCAAGAAAAAGCCCTTCGGGAGGCCAAGTTATTAAGCAGCTGGAGCACGCCGAATGAGCCGTATGAACACGCTTGCCGAGACTTCCTCAATGGGCTGCTGTTGGCGCCTGAGGGCCTGGCCTTACGCCAATCATTGGGTGCTACGGCGAATCGTATTGCCGTCGCTGGTGCTCTAAACAGCCTTACTCAAGCATTGTTGCGAATCACCGCCCCAGGGGTTCCTGATCTGTATCAGGGCACCGAATTTTGGGATTTTAGTCTTGTAGATCCAGACAACCGTCGTCCAGTGGACTATCCCGCTAGAGTCGAGGCACTCACGCAAGCGCTGAGCCCTGAGGCGCTGATTGAGCACTGGCAGGATGGCAGGATCAAGCAGGCGTTGATCTATCGTGCACTTAACCTGCGTGCTCAACATTCTCGGTTGTTCAGCCGAGGTCGTTACATTCCCTTGCGCGTGCTGGGTACATATGCCGATCACGTTCTGGCGTTTGCGCGAGAGAGCGACGGACACCATGCGGTCGTAATCGTGCCGCGATTAATCACTGAACTATTGGGCACCGCGCAAACTCCATTAGTCAATGCAGATAGTTGGGGCGACACACGAGTGGTGTTGCCATTTGCTGAGACCAGCCATCGTTGGAAGGGGCTCTTTTCCGAGGCGGCAGTTTCAATGGGCAAGGAGCTGCTGCTTAGTGCGGCACTCGGAATGTTTTCTGTAAACCTGATTATCCAAACTGTGTAATACCTGGGAGTGCCAAGATGAGTGCCGACGAGAAACGTATTCGGGAATTTGCGTACCAAATCTGGGAGTCAGAAGGGCAACCTGAAGGCCAGGGTGAGCGCCATTGGGAAATGGCCCGCAAACTGGCCGAAGCTGAAGCGTTGGCACCCGATAAAAAGGATGTGCGCAAGACGGCCAAGCCCAAGTTGCCCAAGGTTGACGGCGTAGCTGACACTCAGCCGGTAGCGTCCAAGCCCGTCGCAAAAGCGGCCTCCAAACCGACTTCCAGAGCGGCAGCGGCTCCGGTAGCAGCGTCTGCAAAGAAGCCAGGCACACCCCGTAAACCCTCCGCGACCTGACCTAATAATCTCGCGAAGTGTAAGGCCGTAGGGATGGGTTTAACCTCCGATACCTGCGGCAGTTCCGATTGAACTAACCACCCACATTAGGGCTTCTGACGCCCGCGGTGAAGACTTCGGCCGCGTACCAGAAAGCATCAAACCGCAGGGAATGTTTATGAGTACGTCACACACTAAAGCATCAAAGGATCTGGGTGAGGAACAAACACCTTCATCAAAAGACAGTAGTGAGCAAGTAACTTCACGAATCCGTGAGGGGCTTCCCTTTCCGCTGGGTGCCAATTGGGACGGCCTGGGCGTCAACTTCGCGCTGTTCTCCGCCCACGCCACCAAAGTTGAGCTTTGCCTGTTCGACTCCAGTGGTGAAGTGGAGTTGGAACGTATTGAGTTGCCTGAATACACCGATGAGATTTTTCATGGCTACTTGCCCGATGCCCACCCGGGCTTGATCTACGGCTATCGGGTGTACGGTCCTTACGATCCGCAAAAAGGCCATCGTTTCAATCACAACAAATTGCTGATCGATCCCTATGCGAAACAACTGGTCGGCCAGCTCAAATGGTCTGAGGCCTTGTTCGGCTATACCATTGGCCATGAAGACGGTGACTTAAGTTTCGATGAGCGCGATAGCGCGCCTTTTGTCCCTAAAAGCAAAGTCATTGACCCCGCCTATACATGGGGCCGCGATCAACGAGTCAATGTGCCGTGGGATAAAACCATCATTTATGAAACTCATGTGCGCGGTTTCACCATGCGGCATCCGGCTGTCCCTGAAGACCTGCGTGGCACCTTCTCCGGATTAAGGAACGACGAGGTCATCGAGCACATCCGTAAGCTGGGAGTCACCTCGGTCGAATTGCTACCGATCCATGCGTTTGTCAATGACCAGCATTTGTTGCAAAAAGGCATGACCAACTACTGGGGCTATAACAGCATCGCCTTTTTTGCCCCGGACCCCCGCTACCTTGCTCACGGTAAGATCGCCGAGTTCAAGGAGATGATTGCGCACCTTCACGATGCGGGTCTGGAAGTGATACTTGACGTGGTTTACAACCACACCGCCGAGGGCAATGAGCTAGGGCCGACGTTGTCCATGCGCGGGATTGATAACGCCTCGTATTACCGCCTAATGCCGGACGACAAGCGTTTCTATATTAACGACTCCGGCACTGGAAACACGCTGGACCTCAGCCATCCATGCGTATTGCAGATGGTCACAGACTCGCTGCGCTATTGGGCCACAGAAATGCACGTCGACGGTTTTCGTTTCGACCTCGCTACCATTCTTGGCCGTTATCACGACGGGTTTGACGAACGCCACAGCTTCTTGGTGGCCTGCCGTCAAGACCCGGTGCTGCGCCAAATGAAAATGATTGCCGAACCCTGGGATTGCGGCCCTGGCGGCTATCAGGTCGGCGGATTTCCACCGGGCTGGATGGAATGGAACGACAAGTTTCGGGACACAGTGCGCGCCTTTTGGAAAGGCGACGAAGCTCAATTGTCGGACTTTGCTGCGCGCATGACCGCATCTGGGCAGATGTTCAATCAACGAGGGCGCAGTACTTTTGCCTCGGTCAACTTCATAACCGCCCATGACGGATTTACGTTGCACGACCTGGTGTCCTACAACGACAAGCACAACGAAGATAATGATGAAAACAACCAAGACGGCAGCAACAACAACCTCTCTTGGAACCATGGTGTAGAGGGCCCCTCGGATGACCCTGAAATAAATGCCCTGCGTTTACGGCAGATGCGCAATTTTTTCGCCACGCTGCTGTTCGCGCAAGGCACACCCATGGTGGTAGCAGGTGATGAATTTGCCCGCACTCAACACGGCAATAACAACGCCTACTGCCAAGACAGCGAGATTGGCTGGGTCAATTGGAACCTGGACGAAGACGGCAAATCGTTACTTAAATTTGTCCGCCGTTTGATCAAGCTGCGCCAAAGCTATCCGATCCTGCGACGTGGGCGTTTTCTGGTGGGCGACTACAACGAAGAAATCGGTGTCAAGGACGTGACGTGGCTCGCGCCAACCGGCAGTGAAATGACCATTGAGCAGTGGGAAGACACTAATGGCCGCTGCTTGGGCATGTTGATGGATGGCCGTGCGCAAGTAACGGGGATCCGACGCCCCGGTGCAGACGCAACGTTGATGTTAGTAGTTAATTCACACCACGAGGTGGTCAGCTTCACGTTGCCCGAAGTTCCGGAAGGCGTTTATTGGACCCGTTTGGTCGATACCAACGAGCCGGATATCCGAGGTAATGATCAGCTGCCTTTTGAAACGCAATACGCCGTCACACCGCGATCCCTGCTGCTGTTCGAACTGCATCACGAAGAACAGGCATGAGTCAGGCGCTCGGCGAATTTCTGGGTTGGCGCAAGCACGGTTATGCCGATACGAAAGCGCTGGGCGAATGCTTGCAAGCACTTGTATATGAGGGGCTTGATCAGCTTCCCCTACCCGCCAATGGTCAGACCCTCGCCCGCTGGCGGGGCTTAGCTTGTATAGCCGGTCATGATTTGGGACTGTGCAAGTTGTATGAAGGGCACACCGACGCACTAGCGATCATGGCCGAATTGGTCGCCCCGCCTCCCCCAGTCGGCAGCACCTGGGGTATGTGGGCAGCTGAACCGCCCCATGCCAGAGTTTCTATCAGCATAGATGGTGGCGTGACTAAAAACGGCGATGCACAAGCTGTTCGTTTAGATGGCCGCAAGGCTTGGTGCTCCGGCGCGGCCGTCCTCAGTCACGCATTAGTAACCGCGTGGGACGATGAAAATCAGCAGCAATTGGTGGCGGTTTCCCTAAATCAACCTGGCGTTAGGGTCACCACGCAGGGATGGCGTGCGGTGGGCATGGCCGCCACTGGGAGCGTGGAAGTGCACTTTGAACGGGCGCAGGGCTATCAAGTCGGCTTCCCAGAACAATACCTGTCGCGGTTCGGGTTTTGGCATGGCGGAATCGGTATTGCCGCCTGCTGGTATGGGGCGGCTAATTCCCTCGCAAGCCGCTTGTTAGTGCAGGCTAACAAACACGGAGAACCCCATGCGCTGGCGCATTTAGGGGCGGTCGATACCGCGTTGCACAGCGCAGCAAGCGTATTGCGCAGCAGCGCTCAATACATTGATGATCAACCGACTATCAATGCCGAGCACATAGCGCGGCGCAGTCGAGCGGTGGTTGAAGCCTCTGTCGAACTCGTGATCCAGCACGTCGGCCGAGCATTGGGCGCCGGACCCTATTGCAAGGATTCGCACTTCGCACGTCTGAGCGCTGATTTGCCTGTTTTTCTGCGCCAAAGCCATGCCGAACGAGACCTCGCCGCGCTTGGGCAACTCACCAGTAATTCATTTACCAACCACTCACTCGACAGTGAGCCAGACGTTGGCCGTCAGCCGACAAGGATGTGGGGGCTATGAGCGTAAATTTGATAGTTGGCGAGGGCACGTCGCTACAAACCTGGAATCACTCCAAAAGCTTGGCGCAACTTCCCGTCATGAGCGCTGAACTACTCGTACCCGTTGGTTCTCGGGCGGTGATTGTGGCACCTCACCCCGATGATGAGGTGCTGGGCTTCGGCGGCCTAATGCAACAGCTGGCACAGCTGGGTCGGGCCATGCAGCTAATTTCGGTGACTGACGGCAGCGCCAGCCATCCGGGCTCGAGCACATGGCCGATCGAAAGGCTGGCAGTTATTCGGCCCCAGGAATCCGCAGAAGCGTTGCGCCGTCTTGACTTGCCTTTGCATCGTTTGCAATGGATTCGTGGCGGTTTCCGAGACAGTGCCGTCGCCCAAGATGAACATGGTCTGTGCGGATTCATAGAACGCTACCTGCGCGCCACCGACGTCGTTTTCGTTACTTGGGATCATGACGGTCATAGCGACCACGATGCCGCCGGAAGAGCGACCCTGCGTGCCGCCGAAAACGTGGGTGCGCAGTGTCATCAGGTGCCTATATGGGCATGGCATTGGGCGCAGCCCGAAGATCCAGTGATTCCTTGGCCACGCGCGCGAAAAATTCTGCTTGATCCCATGACCATCGCACGGAAACGTTATGCGGCCCACGCCTTTGCCAGCCAGCTGCAAGGTGATCCCGAAATAGGCCTGCCACCGGTGCTGACCGCCCATGTACTAGAGCGACTGCTGCAACCGTTTGAAGTGGTGTTCCTATGAGCGTCGGCGACCATTACTTCCAGCAGCTTTTTGAACACTGCGACGACCCTTGGGCGTTTAAACAGCGATGGTATGAACGACGTAAAAGAGCCCTGACTTTAGCGGCTCTGACACGTGACCATTACACCGCAATTTTCGAACCGGGCTGCGCCAACGGAGAGCTAAGCGCGGAGTTAGCGCTTCGTGGTGATCGGTTGCTGTGCTGCGACACGTCTAAAATTGCAGTCGATCTCGCCAAGCAGCGACTACGAGGGTTTGATCACGTTAGGGTGCTTCACGCCCGTTTACCGAATGATTGGCCCGACGAAACCTTTGATCTGATCGTTTTCAGTGAATTGGGTTACTACCTAGACCCGCTTGATCTGGACCAATGGATCGACCGAGCTCTCGCCTCGTTGGCATCAAACGGCGAGATACTCGCCTGCCATTGGCGCTCGACCATTGAGGGCTGTCCGCAAACCGCAGACCAAGTCCATAAGCGCCTGCGAGAGCGACTCTCAATGCGCCGATTATTTGCCCATCAGGAGGAGGATTTTTTGCTGGACCTCTGGAGCAGAGATCCGATGTCTGTGGCTCAAAGGGAGGGGTTGCGATGATCGGAATACTGATTCCCGTTCATAACGAAGAGCAGCTATTGAGCTTGTGCCTTCAGACCGTCCTAATAGCCGCTCAGCACCCAGCGCTGAATAGCGAAGCAGTGTTGGTGCTGGTAGTGCTAGACAGTTGTACCGACAGTTCGGCGAATATCGCGCAGGGCCTCGGAGTATTAACCTTGGAGTTGACCGTGCGTAACGTTGGTTTGGCCCGCGCTGCCGGCGCCAGAGTGTTGCTAGAGCAAGGAGTGCGCTGGATCGCCTGCACCGATGCCGACAGCACTGTCGCCGAAGATTGGTTGGTGCAGCAGTTAGCGCTAGAAGCCGATGCGGTATGCGGCACAGTAATACCCGGTCAATGGCACGCAGAGATTCCGCTTGAAGTACAAACTCGCTACTTGCAGGCATATCAAAATGGCGACGGGCATCGTCATATCCATGGAGCCAACCTTGGCGTTAGCGCGACTGCTTACGTCCGTGCCGGAGGATTTCCGCCCTTGGCCTGCCATGAAGACGTAACACTTGTTCAACAACTAGAGTTATGCGGCGCGCGAATCGCGTGGAGTTGCGGCCCCAGAGTAACGACCAGCACCCGACTTGATTGTCGCGCCGCGGGTGGGTTTGGGGATTATCTGAGATCGCTGGTAAATGCTTGAACCGAAGTGAAAACTAGATTCTCTTCGAGATAAAACTCATTCGCCAAGTCCACAATTACGCTGTGTCCGCCTCCCCGCCTTGGTCGGTAGCCGACTCGTTACAAACTCAATAGCGTCTAATAGTTGGCTGCCCGGGAAATCTGTCCTCCCGGCATCAACCACGTTAAACGAACGTTTGCCGTCTATTCTTGATGCGCCGTCTGCATTCCTGACCGGCTCGACTGACCTATGGTTTCACTAAAAAATCGCGCAGCGTCGGCAGTCAAATTGCGATGAATGTCTACCCTGTTTACGCCCTCGGCATCGGTACACAAAATCGCCTGGGTCGCTTGCTGTTCGTCAGAGCAGGGTGCAAGAAACACAAAGTGCCCAGCGCCTGGCAACAATTTGAACTCCGGTGCCTGGGGTAGCTTGCGCGCCAGTGCTTGGGCGTTTTTGTCCAGTGCTAGCAACTGGTCGCCGTCGCCGCTGTACATCAAAACCGGCACATGCACATCCGCCAGCGCGTGGCGGCCGAACATCAAAGTCAGGGGTGCCATCAACATTAAAGCACCCACCCTTGGATCGGCTTCTGGCCGAAGGTCGTCCCGGTCGGCAAGTAATTCGCCTTGAGTCTTGCACGCATCTTTGTCTTCAGGGCGCTCCACGCAATATTTGCGCAGGCGCTGGAGATCAGGCTGAGCCCCGGCCAAAATTAATGCAGTCTCGCCACCGGCTGAATAACCAATCACGCCCACTTGCTGAGCATCGACGTAAGGCGACAACATTGGATCGGCAAGCGCAGCGCTGATTGCTTCTGAAATCTGCAACGGTCGCCCATAGAGATTGCTAAGACTGCCCAACCGGCTGTGATCAAGGTAGTTATCCCCGGGATGGATCACTGCAACTACAACAAAACCTTTTCGGGCAAGGGAGGTAGCAAGATCATGCAGGGCCAGTGGCGTCCCCGTATTCCCGTGAGACAGCATTAGTAATGGGAATCGACCCATTGCAATGTCAGCGTCTTCACTGGCCTCTATCAAGTACCCATCGACCCGGCTGGTCTTTTTTTCGCCGATGGACGGATAAAAGGCAATCGCGTGCATAGGCTGAAGATCTAGGGGATCAAGGAAGGTCAGGCGATGATAGCCCGCACTCCAGCGTCCCGCTGCTTCGACTTGCACCGAAATCAGGCTTGTGAACAAGCAAATCACTAACACCGCACAAAGACGTACCATCGTCAGGCCCCACCTTTGTAGATCCATATAATTTAGGTGTGCAGCTCACTGCGAGTTTCCGCGCTCTGCACCATCTAACGCTGACAGCGCTGATGAAATAAGAGTAGCTACCCGACGAACAGTGCATAAGCCGGGCCAAGCCATCAAATATCTGTTTAAAGTCACCAAGCATTTTTAGCGTCAGCGTTGATGCATCAATATTACTGCTAACGACATTGGGTTACCTGTCAGTTCTCCGTCAAGATTGATGATCGGTCGTAAAAAGAGCGATAAATGACGCTAAACGAAAAAACTCCATAGCCCTGGCATGACAATGCGGGGCTACGGAGTTTGATAACAACAGTGTTGTCAGGTAATGAAACGCTTAAGCAGCGGCAAACAACGTTTCACTGATCTGCTTTTGTGCGGCAATCATCGCGTTGGCGCGAGGTTCATCACCGTAGGCTAAACCGTGAGCGAAGACGAATTGGATATCGGTGATGCCGAGAAAGCCAAACAGGAGCCTAAGATAGTCTTCGTGACCAACGCTAGACGGTTGGCCAACATGCAGCCCGCCAGAGGTGGAGACGATAATGATTTTTTTGCCGGCGCATAGGCCTTTTGGACCATTCTCATCGTAGGCAAAGGTTCGACCGGTTACGGAGATACGGTCGATCCAGGCTTTCAGTTGAGTCGGCAAGGTGAAGTTGTACATCGGCGCGCCAATCACCACCAAGTCTGCCAATAGAAACTCTTGCAGAATCGCTTCATTGGTATCGACTTCGGCCTGTTGCGCCGGGCTGCGTGCCTCACTAGGCGTGCCACCTGCGGCGAGCGTGGCAGCTGAGAAATGGTCCAGCGGGCTTTGAGCCAAGTCACGGTAAGTCACTTGGCCGCCGGTCTCGACCGCTTTCCATGCCTGAACAACGCTGCTGCTGAGCTGACGGGAGGCAGAGTGATCGCCAAGAATGCTGGAATCGAGATGCAGAAGTTTCATGAAGCTCTCCAAGTAGGAATTGCCGCAAGGGCAATCAAGTACGGATCATCCTACAGTGCAAACTAATAGCTGATTAGTCAGCATAAATGCGATAGTTCGTCCCACACATAGAACAGTCAGGTTTTCCCATGCAGGATCTTAACGATCTGTATTACTTCGCAAAAGTGGTAGAAGCAGGCGGTTTCGCTGCGGCCGGACGTGTATTGGGGATTCCCAAGTCTCGCCTGTCACGGCGAATTGCTGAGTTGGAAACCCGGCTCAATGCCAGCTTACTGCAACGCACCACGCGTAAATTGGCGCTGACCGCCGTGGGCGAGCGTTACCTTCAACATTGCCAGGCCATGCTGCTTGAGGCGGACATGGCAGATGAAGCCGTGGCTTCGCTGTCGGCCGAACCTCGGGGTCGGCTTAGAGTGTCCTGTCCGGTCGGGTTGATCCATTGGGAACTGTCTAATGTGGTCAGTGATTTTGTCGCCAACTTTCCCCAGGTTCAGCTGGAAATGCTGCTGGTCAACCGCCGAGTGGACTTGGTTAACGAAGGCATCGACGTCGCGTTACGGGTGCGAGATATCGGGGACGAAGACCCAAGCCTGATTGTGCGGAACTTGGCTCCAACAATGGCCGTACTGGTTGCGGCGCCCGTGTTGCTGCTCGACCGGATCATTAGCACGCCCCAAGACCTGGCCAGCCTCCCGGTATTGGGTGCCATCGAGGCGGATCGCAAGGTTCATTATCAATTGGTTCACCGCAACGGTACGCGTTGCGAGATGTCCATGGACGCACGGCTGGCCATTGACGACTTCCCCATCCGAAAAACCGCCGCGTTAAGAGGCTTGGGTTTTAGCATGCTGCCCCTGATGAACTGTCGTGAAGAACTGGCCGATGGGCGCCTGGTACAACTGCTACCCGACTGGTCATTGCCCGGTGGCCATCTGCAAGCGGCCTATACCCAACGACGCGGTACACTGCCGGCGGTGCGTGCTTGGATTGATCACATCAGTGCAGCCTTTACCCACGACACAGGGGATCACGGCTGCTTTCAACGGCAATTAGCAAGGATCCCATGATGACCCCAGAACAGGTTGCACAGTTTTGCCTGACGCTTCCGGGCGCCAGAGAAGATTACAAATGGGGGGGTACCCGAGTATTTTCAGTGGTGCAAAACAAAATGTTTGCCGTGCTTGATTTGGCAGGAATGGGTTTGTCGTTCAAGATTGGGCCTGAGCTATTTCTTGGCTATGTCGACCGCGCTGGCATCCGTCCGGCGCCTTATTTGGCTCGAGCTTTTTGGGTCAGCATCGCCCCGCCTTACCCGCTCAGCGACAATGAGCTATGTGAATTACTCACCCGCTCGCATCAGCAGGTAGTAAGTAAGTTGCCAAAGATTCGTCAGATTGGGTTAAGGCTCGATCAGTAAAGATGCCGCGCTAGAAAACGCCCGCCTAGCAGCAAACGATCAAACCAAAACAGCTGATGCAATAAAACGATGAGCCAAAAGATGATTTGGTAAGACAGTTTCCGCGTTTTATGTCGAAAAATTTGCTGCGCGATTAAACCTCCCGGCCAACCACCCAACAGTTCGGCACCGTGCAGGACTTTCTCCGGCATGCGCCACTGCGCATTTTGCGCCTGGAACTTATCTCGCCAGTAAAGAAAGAAGGTGAGCACGCTCATTACGCTATATAACAATGCCGGAACCGCTGAGACATGGCCGATCAGCATCGACAATGCGCCGAAAACCGGCAACGCCCACAGCCCCAACAGAAGAAACAGCTTGAGCCGAAGATGCTGCACAGTCTGTTTCCTCACACGAGAGTGAGCGCTCTGGTCCATTGGTCAGGTCTCTTACGCCGTTACCGACGACCAGTCGATCCACCCGAACTTCCAGGTGGCAAGAATCAGCAAGCCAAAGACAATGCGATACCAGGCAAATGCTGCATAGCTGTGGCTGGAGATGAACTTCAACAGCGCGCGTACCGCGATCATGGCAAAAATGAACGACACTACAAAACCAATCGCAATGACTGGAAAGTCGTCCGGCTGGAACAGATGGCGATATTTAAAGCCCGAATAAATGGCGGCACCGACCATTGTCGGCATGGCTAAGAAGAACGAAAATTCGGTTGCGGTCTTGCGTGACAGACCGAACAACAAACCGCTGATAATCGTTGCACCCGAACGCGAGGTGCCGGGTATCATCGCAAGGCACTGCGCGCAACCGACCTTCAAGGCGTCGCCCCAGGTCATCTCTTCCACCGTTTCGGCATGTACCACATGCTGGCGACGCTCAGCCCACAACATGACTACCCCACCGATTACTAACGCGGTGGCGACTGTGATTGGGTTGAACAGGTATTGGTGAATCAAGTCGGCAAACATGATCCCCAAAACCACCGCTGGTAAAACAGCAATGATCAGGTTCAACGTAAAACGCTGAGCTTCGCGCTGTTTGGGCAGCCCGACGATAACGTCGAAAATCTTGCGCCGAAACTCCCAAACCACCGCCAGAATTGCCCCGAGCTGGATGATGATATTAAACGCCATTGCCCGTTCGCCGCCGAAGCCAATCAAATCAGCGACGATGATCTGATGTCCCGTGCTGGAAATCGGCAAAAACTCCGTCAACCCTTCAACAACCCCAAGTATCGTCGCTTGTGCGGCGGTCCAAAGATCCATCATTCCCCCCATGAGGCGCTGCTCTCGGCATGCCTTATTAGTATGTCTAATTGAAGTGCGTTCGCGACGTCCGATATCTATCGGGGTGACAGTGTGGCCATTGATACGTGAAAAAGGTGTGAGACCCTCATGTTTATGCATAACGCGCCGAAATGCTGACAGACACACGTTATTAACGTTGTACAGTGAACAGTGTGGTGCCTGCTCTATGCGGTTGCATGACAGTAAAAAAAGAATAAAACGTTATGGAGTGGAACCTCATGAACAGTTTGCGCAGTATGTCGATCAGCCGCCGTCTTTGGCTGATTCTAGTGGTCTCGGCAGTTATGCTGTTTATGCTTGGCGTATTGATGCTCAAGCAAATTCACGCTGACCTGTACGCCGGAAAAGCCGAAAAAACCCACCATCTTGTAGAAACCGTCAGCGGCATCCTGACTTACTTTCATGATCAGGAAGTCGCGGGCAAACTCAGTCGCGATCAAGCGCAACAACAAGCGCAGGCAATTGTACGCGGGCTTCGCTACAACCAGAACGAGTACTTCTGGATAAACGATTTGCGCCCTGTGATGATCATGCATCCGGCCAACCAAAAACTCGAAGGCCAAGACCTGTCAGCGATCAAAGACGCCGATGGCATATTTATCTTCAATGAAATGGTCGCTATCGCAAAAACTAAAGGCTCGGGCGCGCTGAATTACCGCTGGCCCAAACCGGGCGCTAGCACTGCGGTAGAAAAGACTTCCTTCGTTCAATTATTCGAACCGTGGGGCTGGGTAGTCGGTTCGGGGGTTTACATCAACGACCTGCAGGAAGAATTTTATGCGCAGGTCTGGAAAGCATCTTTTGCAGGATTCAGCATTGCGTTGCTTATGGCGTTGCTGGTGGTAATGATTTCCAGAAGTATCGTGCGGCCATTACAGGACGCCGTTGATGCTATGGCTAATATCTCTAGCGGCGAAAGTGACTTGACTTTAAGCCTGGATACCCATGGACGAGACGAGGTGACGCAACTTGCGACTCATTTCAACGCGTTCACCACCAAGTTGAAGCTGGTCGTGGAGCAACTGCTGGACGCGGCGGCGGCGCTCGGGTTGGCGTCAACCGAGCTGGGAAGTAGCGCCACCCAAGCGCAGGTCCATAGCCAACAACAATCGCAGCAAATGGAACTTGTGGCGACCGCCATCAATGAAGTGACTTACGGCGTTCAAGACGTCGCCAAGAACGCCGAGCAGGCGGCCAGTGAAATGCGCGATGCGGAAAATCAGGCCAAACAAGGTCAGGTCAACATCGACAGCAGCTTGCGACAGATCGATCTGTTGTCCAATACCATTACCCAGGCAGTAGCCGTCATCCAGACCCTGGCGGCTGAAAGCACGCAGATTGGCAGCGTGCTGGAGGTCATTCGCTCCATCGCTGATCAAACCAACTTGCTGGCGTTAAACGCGGCTATTGAAGCAGCCCGGGCTGGAGAGCAAGGTCGCGGCTTTGCAGTGGTGGCGGATGAAGTCCGCCTGTTGGCACAACGCACACAAAAATCAACGGCTGAAATCCAGACAATGATTGAACGTCTTCAGGGCCATTCCAATGCGGCAGTCAAAGTAATCGGCGACAGCAGCCACGCGTCGCAATTGACTATAGACCAAGCCAATCAAGCCGGTGCAAGCCTGACCTTAATCACCCAAGCCTTGCGCAACCTCAACGGTTTGAATGCCTCGATTGCCAGCGCCACCTTGGAGCAGGCGCATGTGGTCGAAGACATCAATCAAAACGTCACCCACGCGGCAAGCCTGTCACAAGATGCTGCCTACGCCGCAGAACACTCCAGCACCGCCAGCGTGCAACTGCGTACGCTGAGTGATCGGTTGAACACGTTGTTGGGGCAGTTTCGGGTATAGGCTTGCAGCTAATCCAAAGGCAAAACCCGATCCGCTGTAGAAAACCACTTGTTGGCGAGCCACTCACCTGGCGCACCCGCGGAGAAAACCTCGCCAACAAGTCCGATATCTAAAACGCCCCTTTCTCATACACCCCAACTTCCCCGCCATTCTTAACCCGCTTACAATCCCACGCGGATTTTTCCCCGCAGTGCAAGGAGTTGTCATGTCCGGGCTTGAACTATTCGCTGCCGCACTGGGCGTCACTGCTGTGTGGCTGACGGTGAAACAGAACCGCTGGTGTTGGCCCATAGGCCTGGTCATGGTGCTGATGTATACGTGGGTATTTTTCGACGTGAAGCTGTATTCCGACATGCTGCTGCAAGTGTGTACGCCCTGTTGCAAGTGTACGGTTGGTGGCAATGGACACGTCGCAACCCGGCACACCCGGCGCGGCAGGTCAGTTATCTGGATATGAGCTCACTGCTGATGAGTTTGGCTATGGGCGCGTTAGTCAGCCTAGCCTTGGGCACCGTCATGGCGCACTTCACCGATGCCGCTCAACCTTGGCTGGATGCAACGTTGACGGGATTCAGCCTGGTCGCTCAAGTGTGGATGGCGCAAAAGCGTGTGCAGTGCTGGCCGTTATGGATTCTGCTGGATGTCATTTTTGTCGGACTGTTCATCTACAAAGACCTTTACCTCACTGCCGGTCTGTACGCGCTGTTTACCTTGATTGCTGTTGAGGGCTGGCGCGAATGGCGCAACGATCTGGTGCTTTTACGATGAAAGTACTGGTGTTGGCCGGTCCTGAGTCCAGCGGTAAAAGTGAGTTGGCTTCCCGTATTCAAGCGCGTTTCGGTGGCCTGTTGGTCGGCGAATACGTGCGCCATTTCATTGAAAAACATTCGCGCGACACCTGTTATGAAGACATTAACGCTATCGCCCAAGGTCAACTGGCCTGGGAAGATGCCGCACGAGCTGAAATGCCGGAATTGTTGATTCTCGATACCCACCTGTTGAGCAACATACTGTGGAGCCAAACACTATTTGGCAAATGTCCAGCTTGGCTCGAGCTGCAATTATTGAATCGGCACTACGACCTGCACCTATTGCTGGCTCCAGAAGGTGTCGGATGGGTCGGTGACGGCCAACGCTGCCAGCTTTACTTAAGCGATCGCCAAGCATTTTTCAATGCTGGTCAGCAGTGGCTGAAGACCCATTCACGACCGTACCAAGTAATCGGCGGCGATTGGAACTCCAGAGAGAAACAAGCATCCATTACCGTCAACCAACTTTTAACGAAGGTACAAACACGCTCTGATTGCTAAAAAATCAGACTACTGTCCGTTTTTGATACAGCTGAAGCGTTCCAGCCGCTGCATTAGACACATCGCCATCAAAACGCCTTCATGTGTTACATAAATGACACACTCCAATTGCTGCACTCATTGGGGGTACAACGCGGCACAAACTCGGGTCTATCCAATTGGATGTGTATCAAATAAGTTACGACCTCAATTAAATATACCTGCGTTCGTTCGCAATATATTGATTTTATATAAGATTTTTGAAGTGGCACATCTCCTGCTCTCTTTCCTGCATCGCTGATTAGGGCCAGCGCATCTAAAAAGGAGGAGTGTCATGGGGCGTTTCAAAAAAGGATTGTTTAGCCTGCTAACGTTCAGTTGCGCCGGCAGTATGTTCATACACTTACCAGCGTTTGCGGGTGATGGTGTAATTGTTCTTGAACGTACGGTTCAACCGCACGTGGCGACTAGCCCATTAATGCGCCCCGATCCACATCCCACCACTGTCAATTCCAACCCGTCGGGTCAAATTCTTGGGGCCGTTCGCAGCTCCGAATTGTCTGACCGTGATTTTGCTAGCGTCAGCAGTGGTGCAACGATCAGCCATGTATTGATGCAGGGCGGCAGTTTGCGCGGCATCAACGCGATTGACCGCGGGTTGCCAGGGTTAAGCTCGGGCCATTCGGGCGCAAGCACCAATGGAGTCGCCGGACAAGTAACCAGCGCCGTTCAACAAGGCCTGGCACCGCTGCGAATGATGACAGGAGATATGAAGTGAGCCGCTCGGTATTGCTGGTGGCAATGCTCTGTTCCTGCGTAGCGCACGCCGACTCAACCAGTTCGGTATTAGATCAAGCCCTGCTCAACAGTAGTGGGCAGAGTTATCAGGGTAACTTCTCAGTTAACCAAGCCGCAGGCGATCAAACGCAACAAGTCAATGGACGCGTTATCGCTATTGGCACCCAAGCGCGGACAAGCGGCCAATATCGTCAGCAACTCAGCACTCGTGCCGACCCCGCACGGGACGCGCGATCGACCATCGAAGGCAATGCCTTCAGCAACGGCGACGGAATTCTTGGCGTAAACCAGTCATCAGGCGCCAACAACCAACAAATTAACGCTGTGCGCCTGAGCGTCAGTGTTCAGCCGCAAAGCATCGACGACAGCGCTCTGTCACAGCAAAACGTGGCGCTGTTGCAAGGGTCCGGTTCACCCGAACATTCTCCCGGCAACCGCCAGGTCGCTACTAGCGATCAGGCCTTCACCGGTAGTCGTGGAGTTGTTCAGTTGAATCAGAGCGCTGGGGTGGGAAACCAATCGGTGAACACCCTAAGCGTCCGGGTATCGAACTGACCCGGCGGTAGACAGCAACAAATGTTCCAACACTTACCTACCTAATAAGAATGGAGAAACACCATGAAACCTACAATTGCAATCAAGCCTTTGGTCTTGGCACTCGCCGCAATCATGGCTGTAGCCGCTCAAGCGGCTGAACATGGCAGCAACGACCATCGCGGGAACAATGATGATTCCAGCCCTCTGCTGAGCCTTTTAATCAATGCCGGTTCCGCAGCCACTGTCATGGATTCACAAAGCAGCCATAACAACAAGATTCTCAACCAAGGCACGCAAAACAACGCGACTGTCGAAGGTTCTGGCTCTAATGCCAATGGCAACTTGGGAATCAACGTCGCGGGCGGCGACGCGAACCAACAGGACAATGCTGCAGCCATCGCCACCGCTGACGAAAGCTTCATTTTCGGCAGCGCTATATCGGCCACCAGTGCGACCCAAACCAATACCAATAACACAGTGGGTAACTACTCTTCACGCAACAACGCCTCGCTCAGCAACTCGGCCAATGGCAGCTCAGGCAACGTAGGGGTAAACGTGGCTTCTGGCGACTTCAACCAACAGAAAAACAACTTGGCTATTGCCGTGTCTGGCGGTCGTGTCGCCTCCGCATCAGCCTCCGCCAACCAGACGTCCAGCGGCTCCTCCGTCGGCAACTACGCTACTCAGACCTACGACAAAGTAACTCTTAAAGATACTGTCGATGTTAAAGGTTCTTATAAGGGCACAGGCGAAGGCACCGTGGCGAATAACGAAAACCGTGGCTGGGGTAGCGAACGCAGCAATAAAGACAAGCTGTCCTTCACCGAAAGTGGGACCGTTGAGCTGAGCGGCGTTGCGACTTATCAGGTATTGACTCCAAGCGGTTGGGCAAACCCTGTAACCAACAGCGCATCATTGAGCAATTCGTTGAACAACGTCTCCGGCAACGTCGGCGCTAACGTATCTGCGGGCATTGGCAACCAACAAAGCAACTCGCTGTCCATTGCGGCTGGCTGCAAAGCCTGCATGTAAAGCAAATGGTAAATGGGGTTCTCTTAGAGAGCCCCTTTCTTCAAGTCAAACTTGAAGATTAGTGATCTGATGTCGCCGTAATCGCAGAGGGTTTAACCATGCGCAGTACAGCTCTTTTCTGCTTGTTGTTACTCGCAGGGCTGACTCAGGCTGGCCAAATGGCGGTGCCAGGGTTACCAGGTTCGAACTTGGTATATAAGCATATTCAAAGTATTCGCGAGCGCCGGTTCAGCGATTTAGTAGAACAGAAAACTGACTTCAGCTGTGGCGCTGCCGCACTGGCCACTGTATTGCGCCAAGCCTACTGGCTGGATGTCACGGAAAATCAATTGATCGAGGGGATGCTCGTCACCGCAGATCCGAGCATGGTTCGCACTCAGGGTTTTTCCATGCTCGACATGAAACGCTACGTAGAAAGCATCGGAATGCGCGCCAGAGGCTATCGCATCCCAGCAGACAACCTGGACCGCCTCACTATTCCAGTGGTAGTGCTGATGGATATTCGCGGTTACAAGCATTTTGTAGTGATGCAAAAAGCACAGAAGGACTGGGTGTACATCGGTGATCCGGTATTGGGTCATAAACGTTATACGCGTGAAGACTTCGCAAAAGGTTGGAACGGCATCATTTTTGCTGTTATTGGCCCAGGGTATGACAAGAGCAATGCCCTATTGGACCCGCCGCTGCCCGTTACTGCCAAGGGTGGAGTGGATGCCTTCAAACCTGTCCGAGATGCTGAGTTGTTGGAATTCGGCTTTATGAAAAGCGATTTTTTCTAAGGGTTATTTAGTAATTACCTAATAATAACAAGGGCACACGGAGCCGCACATGAACAGTTATCAGTGGTTAGCTGCTGCTGGCCTGGCCGTTAGTTTTTCCACGCACGCTTCTACATCATTTCAACCAATTGAACTCAAAGATCAGGAATTGGCTCAACTTCGCGGTCGTTATGTCATGCCCGACCGTATCGTTTATTTCGGATTGACTATGACCAGCACGTGGCAAAATGCTGCCGGTGAAGTCTTGGGAGCAAAAACGACATTGGACGTTCAACAAAACATTATTAAACCACAATTTTATGTATCGCTTGTTAATCAAAAGGGTAACGGGGCGACGCCGATTAATGGCACTGGTTCTATCACCGGTGGTGCTGGCTTGAACACGATTCAGGGCGTAGCACAAAGCACTCGCACGGCCGGTGACAGCAACAATTCCAGCAATAATGTCGATATTAGCATTCAGCAAAACGGACAAGTTCCCCCGACTGTAACCAATCAGGGCCAACTTTTGAACAGCGGCGCAACCATCAGCACCGCCAATGGCGCAGGGGCGTTGTCGGTATCAGCAGTCAATGGCGGCGTGCAATTAGCCATTCAAGGCAGTAATAATCAAGGAGACGCCTTACAGCGCATTGCGGCCGGCGGAGTGTCACAGGCGGTCAACCTGATTGGCTCTGGCAACCAAGTTCAAAACTTGACACAACTCAATATTGTGCTAGGAAACGAACTCCCTTCCGCGGGTTCGTTAAATAATAGCCTGGAGCAGTTAAAGGGGCTTCGGTCCCTCGGTTATTGAACTACGCTGTGCCTATAAAAAATACAATAACGGAAGGCAAGAAAATTATGCACCGATCGTTCTCGTTTCACGCGGTTATTTGTTTAAGTGCGTTGTTGCCAACGGCCTTTGTTCAGGCGGCAAGCGACGCAGATGTCGAGACACTGAAACAGGAACTTCTAGAACTGAAACAACGTTACGATGTTCAGCAAAAATCGTTAATGGTGCTTGAACAACGCGTGCGCCAGGTTGAGGACCAACCGGCGATCCCTCAACCCAAAAGGCTGGTACGTTCACCCGCCAGTTCTGTCAACGGCAGCACCGCGTCCTCCGCCAGCATCGGCGGCCATGCTTCGGGTTCATCAACCTCCAGCAGCTCTTACGGCCAATCGCTAAAAGATGATTCCGAGCCAGCGCAGAGCGTGACCAACTTGTATAACGAGGCCAGCGGATTTTTTGGAGGCGGCACTTTCAGTTTGGAGACCGGCCTTACCTATACTCACTACGACACTCACCAGCTAATCCTCAATGGCTTTCTGGCGCTTGATTCAATATTTCTCGGCAGTATCGGTGTCGACCACGTCAAGGCCGATAACTGGACACTGGATTTGACCGGGCGCTATAACTTTGACCAACGTTGGCAATTCGACCTGAACGTACCCGTTATTTATCGAGACACCGCCTACTCTTCGGCGGGGGCAGGCAACTCCAGCACCGGGATTTCCGAGGTCGACGTCAAGCGCGACCCGACGGTAGGAGATATCAACTTTGGGGTCGCTTATAAATTTCTTGATGAAACTGCCAACCGGCCCGATGCGATCTTTACCTTCCGCATCAAAGCACCGACAGGCAAAAACCCTTATGGCATCAAACTACAACGCTCCAGCCAAAACGATAATCTTTCTACACCTGAAAGTCTGCCGACCGGTAATGGCGTATGGTCGGTGACGCCGGGCCTCTCGCTGGTTAAAACCATCGACCCGGCGGTACTGTTTGGCAGCATCGCTTACACTTACAACATGCAGGATTCGTTCAGCGATATCAGCCCTACCGAAGGCATCAAAGTGCCGGGCAGAGTGAAACTTGGCGATACCTTCCAGATCGGCGCCGGTATCGCGTTCGCCTTGAACGAAAAAATGAGCATGTCGTTCTCGGTATCTGACTTGATCGCTATGAAAAGTAAGGTCAATCAAGAGGGTGCAGGCTGGCAAACCATTAGTAACAGCGACGCCAATGCTGGGTATTTCAACGTTGGCATGACCTTGGCGGTATCGGATAAACTGACCATTGTTCCTAATCTCTCGATCGGACTGACGGCCGATGCACCGGATTTTACCTTTAGCGTTAAACTCCCGTATTACTTCTGAGAAGGCTTACATTAAAAGCCCGCGAACATCGCGGGTTTAATGACTAACCTAGCGCCTTCAGCGAATTTGATGTTTATGCAGCAACCGATAAAACGTCGGCCTCGACACCCCCAATACTTTAGCGGCCACGCTGAGGTTATCGCTATGCCGAGTCAGCACGTCACACAGTGCTTGGCGCTCGGCCCGCGACTTATAATCGTCTAGCGTGCCCATGGTGCTAATTACTTCATGCTGCCCCACCAACCCCAAATCCACTGCTTCGATTTGCCGCCCTTCCGCTAATACCAGACCACGTCGGACTCGATTTGCCAATTCCCGAACGTTACCCGGCCAGGCATGTTTACCCATGGACACCAGTGCGTCTTGACTGAAATTACGAGGGCGACGTCCCGTTTCCTGACTATAGAAATGTGCAAAATGATTGGCTAGCATCGCTAGATCGCCGTGGCGTTCACGCAACGGTGCAGTGCTTACTTGCAGGACGTTCAACCGGTAGTACAAATCCTCGCGAAATCGGCCTAGAGCAATGGCCGCTTCAAGGTCGACATGGGTCGCTGCCAACACGCGGACGTCAACTGGAATAGGTTCGCGGCCGCCCACCCGTTCAATATGTTTTTCCTGAAGGAATCGCAACAGGTTGGCTTGTAACTCCAACGGCAAGTCACCAATCTCATCGAGAAACAACGTACCTCCATTGGCTGCTTCTATACGTCCTATCTTGCGTTGGTGGGCCCCGGTGAATGCACCTTTTTCGTGACCGAACAACTCGGACTGAATAAGGTGTTCAGGAATTGCCCCGCAATTGATAGCCACAAAAGGCTTACCTTTTCGGTGGGACTTTTGGTGCAAAGTACGCGCCACCAACTCCTTGCCGGTGCCACTTTCTCCACGGATCAATACTGGCGATTCAGTGGGCGCCAGTTTGCCCAGTAACTTACGCAATTCACGAATGGGCCGGCTTTCCCCCAAAAGCTCATGTTCCAGCTCCCGAACTTGAACCGCTCCTTGGCCACGCAAACGTGCCATGCCGTAAGCACGCCCAAGGGTTACCAAGACTCTAGAAACGTCAAACGGCAGGGTATGAAAATCAAAAAACCACTCACAGACAAAATCACCAAACTGTTGTCGACGTAGGTCTTCAGGACTGACCACGGCGATCCACTCGGTATGACTGCGGGTGATTAAATCCTTAACCGCCTCGGGGTGTTCAACGTGATAAGGCAGAAGCCGAAGCAAACCCAGATCACAGGTACGGTCGACCGCCAATTCCAAAGTGCTGCTGTCTACACCCCAACCAGCATCCCGTAGTGCTGGGATCAATCGATGACAATCGTCGCAGGGATCAACAACCAACAGGCGACGCAGTGGAGCCGATTCATGCATAGAGATTCCTTGACGCCAAATTTTATAACTCTTTTATAAACAGTAAGTTGGCTAGGCCGGTTGTAACATTAGCAAAACATTGACGCTTACATATACCGATTGGCTATATATGACTACGAAAAACAACTAACGGTTAAGGACTGCAGTGCCAATAGGCGGTCTGTTTTATATCGCGCACCGCCCGCAGATCTACTGCTTCAGGCGCTTACCGGTGAAACACAGAGTTATTAGGTTTTTAACAGGCCGTTGTGACTTAACACGACCCTGTGGTCATCAGTAAAGGAACCAGCTGAACGGTAAGCCTACCAACAGCGCTAGAACTTATGCGGCACACAGAGGAATACCCCATGAACACCCCACTGCGCTTTAATGAAGCACTTTTGATCGCGGGTCATGCATTCGAGCCTTTTCAATGCGTTGCTTGGGCCCCGCAAGATGGCAACGGCGAACTTAATTTGACGGTCATTGATCGCACGAATAACAGCATTGGCCGAAAGCGAATTCCCAGCAGCGCTTATTGCGACCCTGCACAACTGGAACACCTGCTGGAACAGGTGCGAGCAGAAATCAGTCAAGGTGGATACAGCTTGAAACCGTGGACGATGCCTATTTGATGCGCTTCAGGTCCACGCCTCGCCAACAAGTTGGCGAGAGGGAGAGGCCATTGACGATTACAGCGCGAGTTCGCTGTTTATCGATAATGCATCAATATGGCAGTAATCCGCGCCTAAAACGGATGCTAATTGCATCGCCCTTCCCAAGCGTATTGGCCCGGACTCAATATCAATCAACACACTAGGGCATTGGAGTTTGGCCATTATTGGCATATCTTTTACACGGCCATCGGTCAGCATTAGAACCCGCTGTTGCTCGTTGGGGCGTTGTTGTTCCCGTATGGCCAGCCAGTGAATAGCCAATTGCAGCGTAGCAAAGAGCGGCGTTCCGCCACCGGCCCCCAACTGGTCAAGCCAAGGGTTCAAACTGGCGCAGGCTTTAAGACCTTGATGCTTCCAGCTGGGAGAGTGACCACTAGCGGTCAACAACGCCAAGCGCACGCGACGTCTGTAAGCGTCATCAAACAGTTGGCTTAGTAAGCCTTTGGCACGACTCAGCGAATGATGACGGCGAGTCGAAGCCGAGGCGTCGACGATCACCAGCCATAACTCCTGAGGCTCACTGCTACGCGGCATGCGAATCAGGTCTTTTCGGGTGCGCGGGCGACCCCGTAACAGTGTAGACACCCATCGAACTGCGCCGTCGGCGCCCTTCCGCGCAGCGCCTCGGTTGCCGCCATGAAGCCTGCCGGGCCGGGGGGTGGCATCCGCCCCCGCGTGTAATCGAGGGCGGATGCCTAGGACTTTTTTGGCCAGCTCGGTATGTCGCGGCGCTGGCCAATTGGAACGGCTTGCGCAGGTAACGCGCCCCAATTGCCCTGCCCATCAGCCGCATCGTCAGGCTGCTCATTGGGAGACTGGCCCGCAATGGGCGGCACAGCGGCCTCGCTCGGCGGTGGCGATAGTGGTGGGTTACGACGGCGGTGACGCAGAGCAAATTCCGCTACCGCATCGATATCTTCGTCGGCAATTTTCCATGCGCCACGCCACGCCGCGTGGGCTCGTGCTGACCTCAACCAGACCAGGTCGGCCCGCAAACCATCGACACCCGCCTCGAAACACCGCTCAGTAATTTTTGCCAAGGAAAGGTCATCCAGCGCAATAGTCGGCAGCAGCGCCCGCGCCTGCTCGCACTGCTGTTTCAGCGCTTCTTGCTGGATCGACCACGCAGCACAAAAGGCCAGAGGATCGTTATCGAAATCCAGTCGACGACGAATAATCTGCCCGCGCTCAGCCGGTGCAGTGTGCCCACTGAGTGCCACGTTCAAGCCAAAGCGATCCAGTAATTGTGGGCGTAATTCGCCTTCTTCCGGGTTCATAGTGCCGATCAACACGAACCGCGCCGAATGACGGTGGGAGATCCCGTCCCGCTCCACGACGTTAACGCCACTGGCCGCGACGTCCAGCAGCAGGTCAACCAGCGGGTCAGGCAGCAGATTGACTTCGTCGACGTACAACACCCCGCCGTCCGCCTTGGCCAGTACCCCTGGTGAAAACTGCGCCCGACCTTCACTCAGTGCCGCGTCCAGGTCCAATGTGCCGACCAATCGTTCCTCCGTCGCACCCAGCGGTAACGTGACGAACTGTCCGCTGGCCAGCAAATCGGCCAACCCGCGGGCGAGGGTTGACTTGGCCATGCCGCGAGGGCCTTCGATCAGCACACCGCCGATCTTCGGGTCAATGGCCGTGAGGCACAGGGCTAACTTGAGTTCGTCGGCGCCAACCACTGCGGCCAAGGGAAAATGCGGGATATCGCTCATGTGCAACTCTCAAAAGTGATCAATTTTCTTCAATGTCCAGCAGCAGGTTTTCCAACGCCTCGCGGTATTCGCCGGGCTCTTGCCACAACCCACGTTGCTGAGCTTCGAGCAGGCGTTCGGTCATGTCGCGCAACGCATCGGGATTGTGCTGCTGAATAAACTCCCGGGTCGAAGGATCAAGTAGATAAGCATCAGCCAACAGTGCGTATTGATGATCGTCGATCAACTGAGTCGTGGCGTCGAAGGCGAATAAGAAGTCTACGGTTGCTGCCATTTCAAACGCGCCTTTGTAGCCGTGGCGTTTGACCCCTTCGATCCATTTTGGATTGGCCGCCCGCGATCGCACCACCCGATTCAGCTCTTCTTTAAGGGTTCGAATTTTCGGTAAATCCGGCTGACTGTGGTCGCCGTGATAGCTGGCGGCAGCTTGGCCACTGAGACTTTCCACCGCAGCCAGCATGCCGCCTTGGAACTGGTAATAGTCATTGGAATCGAGCAAATCGTGTTCGCGGTTGTCCTGATTTTGCAGAACCGCTTGCACTTGGCCCAAGCGTTGCGCGAAACGCTCTCGTGCGGGCGTGCCTTCATCAGCCACGCCGTACGCATAACCGCCCCAATTGAGGTAAACCTCCGCAAGATCCTGGCGGGTTTGCCAGAGGCGCCCATCGATAGCGCCTTGCACGCCTGCGCCGTAAGCGCCGGGTTTAGCACCAAAAATACGCCAGCCCGCTTGGCGCGCTGCGTCCTCGACAGGCAATCCCTCGCTTTCAAACCTAAGCCGCTCTTCACGGACCTTGGCCGCCAGCGGGTTTAGCTCATCCGGTTCATCCAGCGCGGCGACCGCCTGCACTGCCGCATCGAAAAGCCGGATCAGGTTGGAGAACGCATCGCGAAAAAACCCGGAAACCCGCAGTGTCACGTCGACCCGAGGACGATCCAGCAAGCTCAATGGCAATATTTCAAAATCATCGACCCGCTGACTGCCAGTAGCCCAGACCGGACGCACGCCCATCAGCGCCATAGCCTGAGCGATGTCGTCGCCACCGGTGCGCATGGTTGCGGTGCCCCACACCGACAAACCCAACTGACGCAAGTGATCACCATGGTCCTGCAAATGACGCTCAAGCAGCAGGTTGGCCGATTGGAATCCAATTCGCCAAGCGGTAGTGGTCGGCAGATTTCGCACGTCTACTGAGAAAAAATTGCGCCCGGTGGGCAGTACGTCGAGGCGACCACGGCTCGGTGCGCCGCTGGGGCCTGCCGGCACAAACCGACCGCTCAGTGCATCGAGCAACCCTTGCATTTCAGCCAGGCCACAGGCATCAAGGCGCGGCGCAACCACTTCGCGCAATGAATGAAGAATAAGTTTTAAGTCATTGTTTTCAGATAATTCGTCGATTGGTAACCCGTGCAGCACTTGCTCAATCAGCTGCGCCGCATACAATTCCAACCGCTCTCGAACGTCGCCAGCCGTTCGCCAAGGGTCTTGGCTGACGCTGAGCAACACATCGGGCCGAGGGCCGTTCCAAGGCTCGGATAACTCACAGTTCAACGGGTCAAAACCCAACTCGAAAGCTTTGCTCAGGGCCCGTAGCAAGCTCGATTGAGCGCCACGGCCGTCGCCTCGGGGGATGCGTAATAGGGCCAGCAAGGTGTCGATGCGCAACCGACCGCTGGGCGATTCGCCGAAGATGTGCAAACCGTCGCGAATCTGCGATTCCTTGAGGTCGCACAAATAGGTGTCCAGACGCGGCAGCCAGACCCCCGCATCGGCGTCGCTGTCGAGCTGCTCGCCCAGTTGCAGCTCGCGGTCGATGTGGGTTTCCCGGACCAGCTTAAGAATGTCGCGTTGCAGTTCCCGTGCCCGGCGCGGGTCGAGCAATTGCGCTTCGTAGAACTCGTCGGCCAGCACTTCCAGGTCACGCAACGGGCCGTAGGTTTCGGCTCGGGTCAACGGCGGCATCAAGTGGTCGATGATCACGGCTTGGGTACGGCGTTTTGCTTGAGCCCCCTCGCCCGGATCGTTGACGATGAACGGATAGATGTTCGGCATCGCGCCCAATACCGCGTCCGGCCAGCAGGTCTGCGACAACCCCACGCCTTTGCCCGGCAACCATTCAAGATTGCCGTGTTTGCCAACATGGATCACCGCATGGGCGCCATAGGCCTTGCGCAACCAGAAATAGAACGCGAGGTATCCGTGGGGCGGCACCAAATCCGGGTCGTGATAGACCGCACTGGCATCTACTTGATAACCCCGTGCCGGCTGAATACCAACGAAGGTCATTCCAAAACGCAGCCCGGCGACCATCATTCGCTCAGCGCGAAACATGGGATCGGCCTGCGGCGCGCCCCAGCGTGCAGTCACCGCATGCTGATTGGCCAGTGGCAATTGGCTGAACGCGGCAAGGTAGTCATCAAGCGCCATGCTTTGCTGACAGGGACGCTGGTCGATCGTGTCCAGATCATTGGTCACGCCGCCGAGCAGTGCATGAATCAGGGCCGTGCCGCTCTCAGGCAACGGCGCCATCGGATAACCTTGCGCCTGCATAGCGCGCAAAATATTCAGCGCCGCCGCTGGCGTGTCCAACCCCACCCCGTTGCCGATCCGACCATCTCGGGTCGGGTAATTGGCCAATATCAACGCGATGTGCTTTTGCTCGTTCGGTAGCCGTGCCAGATCAATCCAGCGCCGCGCCAACTGCGCGACAAAATCCATGCGCTCGGGCTGGGCGCGATAACACACCACGTCCGACTGGCTGCGCTCGCTGTGCCACGCCAAGTCCTTGAAACTGATCGGCCGACTGATAATCCGCCCGTCCAGCTCCGGCAACGCGATGTGCATTGCCAAGTCCCGCGCGCCCAAGCCTTGTTCACTGGCCTGCCAAGCGGGCTCGTTGTCCTGCGCACAAATAGCTTGAATGACCGGCACGTTGCGCCGAAACGGTCGCAGATGAGGGGCTTCGGGGCTGGATTGGGCAAAGCCGGTGGTATTGAGGATCAGCTCAGCCCGGACCTGATCGAACAGGTCCTCCACCACCGCCAGACAACCCGCTTCTTTCAAGCTGGCGACTGCAATGGGCAGTGGATTCAGGCCCTGAGCCTGCAAACGGGCGCAAAACACGTCGATAAATCCGGTGTTGGCCGCTTGCAGATGGGAGCGATAAAACAGCAGCCCTACCACCGGTTGCGACGGCTGCCATTGGGCTTGCCAATCGCTCAGGCTAGCGTTGGCTTTGTGCGGGTGATAAATCGCGGTGCGTGGCAGGGTTTCGGGTTCAGCCCACGGATAATCCCGCGCTAGAAAACGACTGGCCAAGCACCGGTACAACTCCAGCGCATTGTGCATGCCACCCTGACGCAAAAAATGCCAAAGCCGCTCGCCCTCTTCCGCCGTCACGTTGCTTAAGCCGCTAAGCTCCGGGTCAGGCCGGTCATCGCCGGGCACCAGAATCAGCTTCACACCACGCTCAGCCAGCTGCACCAGGCGCTCAACACCATAGCGCCAATAACCGATACCGCCGTGCAGGGAAATAAGAATGACCTTGGCGTGTTGCAGCACTTGATCGACGTAGAGGTCCACCGATGCATGATTCTGCACCTGCATCGGATTGGCCAGGCGCACGCTGGGGTAATCGTCGGGCAACTGTTGCGCCGCTTCCGCGAGCAGCGCCAAGTGGGAATCGCCGCTACAGAGAATCACCAGCTCGGCCGGGGTTTGCCCCAAATCGGCGATGCTGTCGTCGGGGACGAATCCGCCGGGCTGGGTTCTCAGTAAATGCATGGGTCAGCCAGCAACCGCTGCGTGCAACTGGGCTTCAAGCACCCCGGCGTCGAGCTTCTGACCGATCAACACCAAATGGGTTACTCGCTCTTCGTCGGCACGCCACGCGCGGTCGAAATGTTTGTCGAAACGGGTACCGACACCCTGAATCAGCAAACGCATCGGTTTGCCCGGAATCGCGGCAAAGCCTTTGACCCGCAAAATACCGTGCTGCACCACCAATTGGTTCAAGGCATCGAATAACAAGCTTTCGTCAGCCTGCGGCAAGGTGATTGAAATTGAGTCAAACGCATCATGGTCATGATCAGCAGGGTCTGCGCCTTCATGGGAATCGTGATGGCTATGGCGACCGTCGATATGCAGTTCGGACTCGGCGCCCAGGCCTAACAACACGCTGATCGGCAAGCGACCATTGCTGGCCTCAATCACTTTGACCGCTGGCGGCAGCTCCTCCGAGACTTCAGCACGGACTGCGGCGAGGCCGGCAGCGTCCATCTTGTCAGCCTTGTTGAGGATTACCAGATCAGCGCTGGACAGCTGATCGGCGAACAACTCGTGCAGCGGTGATTCGTGGTCCAGGTTCGGATCCATCTTACGCTGGGCATCGACTTGATCCGGGAACGCCGCGAAGGTGCCGGCCAGCACCGCAGGGCTATCGACGACGGTGATCACCGCGTCAACCGTACAGGCGTTGCGAATTTCCGGCCACTGAAAGGCTTGGACCAAAGGTTTGGGTAACGCCAGGCCCG
Source organism: Pseudomonas sp. 10S5 (assembly GCF_035019745.1). Lineage (NCBI taxonomy): Bacteria > Pseudomonadati > Pseudomonadota > Gammaproteobacteria > Pseudomonadales > Pseudomonadaceae > Pseudomonas > Pseudomonas sp. 10S5. The sequence continues at coordinate 247,710 of NZ_JASJVL010000004.1, read as the reverse complement.
AGGTTTCGATCAGGATGTGGTCCAGATCGCCACGGCGGGCGACCAGCTCGCGCATGACCGGGAAAAACTCTTCCTGAACGGTGCAGCACAAGCAGCCGTTGGCCAGCTCATAAACCCGGCCGTTGGCTTCTTCTTCGGTGCAGCCAATGCTGCATTGTTTGAGCAGGTCGCCGTCGATCCCCAGTTCGCCGAACTCATTGACGATCACTGCAATTCGCCGACCGTCAGCGTTGTCGAGCATGTGCCGTAGCAAAGTGGTTTTGCCCGAACCGAGGAAGCCGGTGACGATGGTGACAGGAAGTTTGGCCAGCGTTTTCATTGGGTGCCCTTTGGCAAAGCGGCGGGCAAAACAGGACGAGAACCGCGCAGCATATGCACGCGGATCAATTCGCCACCGGATCACCCCGCCCGGTTGTAGTGAGAATTCTGATGTCGAGGCAGGTCTCCTGGCTTACGGTGGCATGTCGACTGCCTCATCGCGAGACGCCGAGCACGCGTTCATTGCGCCTTCCCGCGTCAGGCGCAGTGGCTGTGCAATGAACATAACCGTTTACAGTTGCGGGGGCAGCCGCGGCATTGACCGCGTTCCCTTCTTAGCCCCGGCCTGCGCCGGAGAACCTCAAGGATGCAAGGCTACGCAGTGACCTTGGGCAGGTCAATCACCAGCGCCTCGCGACAGGTCGCGCGATTGACGTTTCGCGCCCGGTCATGGTTTCCTGCCACGCTTTACCGATAGCGGAGCAAGCGGATGTCGACGACGCTGGTGGTGGGGCTTGGCTGCCAGCGCGGCTGCCCTGCAAGCCTGCTGCTCGAACTGATCGAACAAAGCCTGGCCGCCCATGGCCTGCGGATCGACGCGATTACCGCCCTGGCGTCCATTGATCAGAAAAGCACTGAACCGGGCCTGCTAGCGCTGGCTGCGCTGCTTGATCTGCCGGTGGCGTTTTTCAGTGCCGCGCAATTGGCAAGCTTCGACGCACAGCTGAGCTATCGATCGGCGCTGGCCTTTGCCCATACCGGTTGCCATGGCGTGGCAGAAAGCGCAGCCCTGGCCTTGGCGGAACAGCTCAGCGGACGCCCCAGCGTATTGCTGATCAACCGCAGCAAAAATCGACACGCGACATTTGCCTTGGCAGGTGATGTACCGAATCCTCGATAATCCGCACTCCGCTCACTCATCCAGCCCTTTGTAGCTTCAGGAGATTCCATGACCGTCTTTTTCATCGGCGCAGGCCCCGGCGACCCGGAGCTGATCACGGTCAAAGGTCAACGCTTGATTCGCAGTTGCCCGGTGATTATCTACGCTGGATCGTTGGTGCCGACGGCGGTCCTGGCAGGCCATAACGCTTTGCAGGTGATCAATAGCGCAGAGTTGCACTTGGAGCAGATCATTGAGCTGATGAAGTCTGCTCATGAACAAGGCCAAGACGTCGCCAGGGTTCATTCCGGCGATCCGAGCCTTTATGGCGCCATTGGTGAGCAAATTCGTCACTTGCGCGAACTGAATATAGCTTTTGAGATCATCCCGGGCGTCACCGCCACCGCCGCGTGCGCAGCGCTGTTAGGCGTGGAACTGACCCTGCCGGACATTTCCCAGAGCGTGATTCTGACCCGTTACGCGGACAAAACCTCGATGCCGGCAGGCGAGGAGCTGGCGAGCCTGGCGCAACATCGGGCGACCATGGCCATTCATCTAGGGGTGAACAATCTGCACAAGATAGTGGCCGAACTAATGCCGCACTACGGCGCTGATTGCCCGATTGCAGTGGTCCATCGTGCCAGCTGGCCGGATCAGGATTGGGTAGTAGGAAACTTGACAGATATAGAAGAAAAAGTGCGGGCCAAAGGCTTTCGCCGTACGGCTTTGATATTGGTTGGCCGGGTGCTGGGCAACAACAGTTTTGCCGACTCATCGCTATACCGTGCCGGGCATGCCCATGTGTATCGGCGTTAATTTTTGTGACTTTTTGCACGACTCAAATCGGCGACAAAAAAACACCCCGAACCCGCGGGGTGTTTTTTTTGTTCAGGTCAAACAGCAGCCTTAGTAGTAAGCGTGCTCTTTTTGCGAGTGATCGGTCACATCGCGGACGCCTTTGAGTTCGGGAATGCGTTCGAGCAACGTACGCTCTATCCCTTCTCTCAAGGTAACGTCAGCTTGGCCACAGCCTTGGCAGCCGCCGCCGAATTGCAGGACCGCGATGTTTTCGTCGTTTTCTTCGACCACATCAATCAACGTCACCTGGCCGCCATGACTGGCCAGACCAGGGTTGATTTCGGTTTGCAAGTAATAATTGATGCGCTCGTTGATTGGGCTGTCGGCATTGACCATAGGTACTTTGGCGTTTGGCGCCTTGATGGTCAGTTGGCCGCCCATGCGATCAGTGGCGTAGTCGACAACGGCATCGTCAAGAAAGGCTTCGCTGAAATTATCAATCCAGGCAGTGAAGCTTTTCAGGCCAATGGCGTTGTCTTCAGGTTTTTCTTCGCCCGGCTTGCAATAAGCAATGCAGGTTTCAGCATATTGGGTGCCAGGCTGGGTAATAAACACGCGGATGCCGATGCCCGGAGTGTTCTGCTTTTCAAGCAGATCGGCCAGATAATCGTGGGCAGCATCGGTAATAGTAATAGCGGTCATGAAAATTCCTCGCAGACGTAGGCAGAGTTTACGCCAATCAAACGCGCCGCACAAAGTCCTAGTAATTTTGTCGGGAAAGGGCCGTTTTGGTTTTTTCGATTCGGTGCTGGTCCAACCAGCCCTTAAGGCGGCGGTACAGTCCTTTCTCAATCCATTGGTAACTGCCCCAGGCACCCAGTCCTATTACCGGCACGCAAACCGCAAACACCGCGTATGGATTCAGCCCAAAACGCTCGGCAACTAACCACCCGCTATAGAGCACCAACACATGCAGCAAATAGACCGAGTAAGAACAATCCCCCAGCGCCTTGAGCAATTGGTTGCCCTCAAAATAGGGTTCCATTGAGATGCAGGCGATAACAATCAAAGCGCTCGGCAGGCCCCAGTTGATAAATCGATCATCTGCAGGCAAGTGATAAATAGTCATCAACGCGCCCGTAATCGCTAACAAAGGCAGCCACAAACCGTTGCCGACCCAACCGCGACGGTAGATCACACCGATTCCGATCCCGAGGAGAAATTCGTAAACGATGTCATTGCCATAAAAATGGCTAATCAAGCCATAGCGCGCCAGTACGCCACTCACGGCAAATAATGCTGTCGCTACTAACAGGGGCCGATGGCGTTGCTGAACCAAGAATACCGTCGAGAACAATAAATAGAAGAGCATCTCGTAATTCAGCGTCCAGCCCACATTGAGCGTTGGGTACATGCCGTAGCCGCCAGGGTTTTCCGAGGGAATAAATAGCAGCGACAGCATGAAATGCTGCCAATCGACAACTGCATGCGGCAGTAACGGCCTGGCGAACACGATTAACAAGCCCATGGCGGCGGTATAAACCCAATAGGCAGGCACAATGCGGATGATGCGATTGACCATGAAACGACCGACCGGCATGTCTTTGCTTTGCGTTGAAAGGTAGATCACCAAGCCGCTGATCACAAAAAAGATATCGACCCCAACCGCCCCCCGATCAGCGAAGAATTGCCCTATCGGACCAGACGCATGAAAATCAAAGAAAATCTGCATGAAGTGGTGGCATACAACGACCCACGCGGCGAGTGCCCGCAAGGCTTGAACCGAAATCAACATCTGCAACTCACCCTGTTTTTCAATCGCGACCAAGAACCTGGAACAGCGGCTGCCCCAGGTCGTATTCGTAGTTCCGACCGCGTAATAGTCGAAAAGGTTGCGACGGTTTGATGACCGGTAGGTGGGGCGGCGAGTATTGACCGATAGATCGGCCGGTCGCTTGGCATGTGAGAAACAAGGGATCGTACAGCCACCTAGTGACCAGCACTTCACCGGCGCCGTATGAGTCACTGAAGCATTTCATTGGGCTATTTTCTGCAAACCGGCGATTTCAACATGAGAAATATTCATGCAAAACCGCGACTCTCACTAAAAGCGCGCAAGTTTGCTATTATCCCCGACCTTCTGTATCAGCCTATTTCAGGTAGTCCTATGTCCGATCGCAGCGTTCGCCTTTCAGCTCTCCAAAAAGCCCTCAAAGAGCGCATTCTGATTCTCGACGGCGGCATGGGCACCATGATTCAAAGCTATCGGCTTGAAGAAGAAGACTACCGCGGCAAGCGCTTTGCCGATTGGCCGAGCGATGTAAAAGGCAACAACGACCTGTTAATTCTCAGTCGTCCGGACGTGATTGGCGCTATTGAAAAAGCGTACCTTGACGCAGGGGCGGACATCCTTGAAACCAACACGTTTAACGCGACCCAAGTGTCCCAAGCCGACTATGGCATGGAAGCGCTGGTCTATGAGTTGAACGTAGAAGGCGCCCGCCTCGCCCGCAAGGTGGCTGACGCAAAAACCCTGGAGACGCCGGATAAACCTCGTTTCGTCGCCGGCGTTCTAGGCCCGACCAGTCGCACCTGCTCGCTGTCGCCAGACGTCAATAACCCAGGCTATCGCAACGTTACCTTCGATGAACTGGTGGAAAACTACACCGAAGCCACCCTCGGGCTGATCGAAGGCGGCGCCGACCTGATTTTGATCGAGACGATTTTCGACACGCTGAACGCCAAAGCGGCGATTTTCGCGGTACAGGGTGTGTTCGAGGACGTCGGCTTTGAATTACCGATCATGATTTCCGGAACCATCACCGACGCCTCGGGCCGTACCTTGTCCGGGCAAACGACTGAAGCATTCTGGAACTCCGTGGCCCACGCCAAACCCATCTCCGTGGGCTTGAACTGCGCGCTGGGTGCCGCTGATTTGCGGCCCTATCTGGAAGAACTATCGAACAAGGCTGGTACGTATGTGTCTGCTCACCCAAACGCAGGTTTGCCTAATGCATTTGGTGAGTACGATGAAGAGCCGAACCAGACCGCTGCGATTATCGAAGAGTTTGCCCAGAGCGGTTTTCTCAACATTGTTGGCGGCTGTTGCGGTACTACCCCCGCGCATATCAAGGCCATCGCCAATGCGGTGAGCAATTATCCGCCACGCCCTATTCCCGACATCCCAAAAGCGTGTCGATTGTCAGGGCTCGAACCGTTCACCATTGATCGCAGCTCGTTGTTCATCAACGTCGGGGAACGCACCAATATCACCGGTTCCGCACGTTTTGCCCGACTGATTCGTGAAGATAACTACACCGAAGCCCTGGAAGTGGCGTTGCAACAGGTTGAGTCCGGCGCTCAGGTGATCGACATCAACATGGACGAGGGCATGCTCGACTCGAAGAAGGCCATGGTGACCTTCCTCAATCTGATTGCCGGGGAGCCAGACATCTCCCGCGTCCCGATCATGATCGACTCCTCAAAATGGGAAGTGATCGAAGCCGGCCTGAAATGCATTCAGGGCAAGGGCATCGTCAACTCCATCAGCATGAAGGAAGGCGTCGAGCAGTTCATTCATCATGCCAAGCTGTGCAAGCGTTATGGCGCCGCCGTGGTCGTCATGGCGTTCGATGAGAACGGCCAGGCCGATACCGAGAAACGCAAAAAAGAAATCTGTAAGCGTTCTTACGACATTCTGGTCAACGACGTGGGCTTCCCGCCGGAAGACATTATTTTCGACCCGAACATCTTTGCCATCGCGACCGGCATTGAAGAGCACAACAACTACGCCGTCGATTTCATCAACGCCTGTGCTTACATTCGCGACCACCTGCCCCACGCCCTGACCTCGGGCGGCGTGTCCAACGTGTCATTCTCGTTCCGGGGCAACAACCCAGTGCGTGAGGCGATTCACTCGGTGTTCCTGCTGTACGCGATCCGCAACGGCTTGAGCATGGGCATCGTCAACGCCGGGCAGCTGGAAATTTACGACCAGATCCCTACCGAACTGCGCGATATCGTCGAAGACGTCGTCCTCAACCGCACCCCTCACGGCACCGACGCGCTGGTCGCGATTGCCGACAAGTACCGGGGCGACGGCAGTGTCAAGGAAGCGGAAACCGAAGAGTGGCGCAGCTGGCCGGTGAACAAACGCCTGGAGCATGCGCTGGTCAAGGGCATCACCACGCACATCGTTGAAGACACAGAAGAGTCGCGGCAGTCGTTCAAGCGCCCGATCGAAGTGATCGAAGGCCCGTTGATGTCCGGAATGAACATCGTTGGCGATCTGTTTGGCTCGGGGAAGATGTTTCTGCCACAGGTGGTGAAATCGGCGCGGGTAATGAAACAAGCCGTTGCGCACTTGATCCCGTTTATTGAACTGGAAAAAGGCGACAAACCGGTGGCCAAGGGCAAAATTCTTATGGCCACGGTCAAGGGCGACGTACATGACATCGGCAAGAATATTGTCGGCGTGGTCCTCGGTTGCAATGGCTACGACATCGTCGACCTCGGGGTAATGGTGCCTGCCGAAAAAATTCTGTTGGCCGCCAAAGAACACAAGTGCGACATCATCGGCTTGTCAGGCCTGATCACCCCGTCCTTGGATGAAATGGTTCACGTTGCGCGGGAAATGCAGCGGCAGAACTTCTTCCTGCCACTGATGATCGGCGGCGCGACCACCTCCAAAGCGCACACAGCGGTGAAGATCGAGCCCAAATACAGCAACGACGCCGTGATCTACGTCACCGACGCCTCCCGCGCCGTGGGTGTGGCCACGCAGTTGCTGTCCAAGGAGCTGAAACCAGCCTTCATCGAGAAAACCCGGCTTGAGTACATTGACGTTCGGGAACGCACCGCCGCCCGCAGCTCGCGCACTGAGCGCTTGAGCTATGGCGCAGCGCTGGCGAAGAAGCCGAAGTTTGATTGGTCAACCTATCAACCAGTGAAACCAACGTTCACCGGTATCAAGGTACTGGAAAATATAGACCTCAACGTGCTGGCTGAGTACATCGACTGGACGCCGTTCTTCATCTCATGGGACCTTGCGGGCAAATACCCGCGCATCCTCACTGACGAAGTGGTGGGTGAAGCCGCGACGTCATTGTTTGCCGATGCTAAAGAGTTACTGAGCAAACTGATCGACGAAAAGCTGATCAGCGCCCGGGCCGTGTTTGGCTTCTGGCCTGCTAATCAGGTGGATGACGATGATTTGGAGCTGTACGGCGATGACGGCGTGCCTCGGGTCAAGCTGCACCATCTGCGGCAACAGATCATCAAGACCGACGGCAAGCCTAACTTCTCCCTGGCCGACTTTGTCGCGCCCAAGGACAGCGGTGTGACCGATTATGTCGGTGGGTTTATCACCACCGCCGGCATCGGCGCTGAAGAGGTCTCCAAGGCTTACCAGGATGCCGGCGACGACTACAACGCGATCATGGTCAAGGCCTTGGCCGACCGGTTGGCCGAAGCCTGCGCCGAGTGGCTGCACCAGCAGGTGCGGAAAAACCATTGGGGTTACGCCAAGGACGAGCAACTGGCCAATGAAGACCTCATCAAAGAGCAATACGTCGGCATTCGCCCCGCACCAGGCTACCCCGCGTGCCCGGACCACACTGAAAAAGGCACGCTGTTTGATTTGCTCGACCGTGGCGACGATGGCCGGACCGGGCTGAGCGGCGTGTTCCTGACCGAAAGCTACGCGATGTTCCCTGCGGCTTCAGTCAGCGGCTGGTATTTCGCTCACCCTCAAGCGCAATACTTCGCGGTCGGCAAAATCGACAAGGACCAGATCGAAAGCTATACCGCGCGCAAAGGCCAGGACTTGAGCATGACTGAGCGCTGGCTTTCGCCGAACCTGGGTTATGACAATTGATTGTATTTTTGCCTGAATAAAAACGGCCCTTCGGGGTCGTTTTTCATTTGTGGCCTACGCTCATCACTTACCTACCCTTTAATCGACCGTAGGAGCCAACGTGTTGGCGCCTACAGGGACTGGGTTAGACAAGCAAATCTGCGAGGACGTATGAACGACTCACCAGACCACTCCAAGGGCAAACCACCGACGCTCTGGCAAATGCTGCAGAGCGTCACGGCAGCCGCCTTTGGCGTACAAAGTGGCAAAAATCGCGAACGGGACTTTACCCATGGAAAGCCGAGCCATTTTGTCCTGCTGGGGATTTTGTTTACAGGGGTGTTTGCGCTGACGCTGTTTGGCATCGTGCAGTTGGTGTTGCACTTCGCAGTGGGATAGACGTCTGCGACGCCTAAATGACGCACTGTCCGGCACCCGTGCCGGACAGCCGCAGGTTGGCAGTTACTGGTGGCTCACCCAAAACACGGCCGTCGAAACGACCAGGATGATAATGAAGAGAATGGCCCAAGCATCTACTTTGCTATCTGGTTTTGCGATTCGGACACGGTTGCTCATTGCATCGCCTCTTTTCAATTTTATGGGTGATTGCATGAAGCGTGACCTGCACTCTGCCATCAGAACGCGGGGATCACCCCCACAGTAAAGCCGAGCATTGGCGATCGCTCAAGTAGGGTTATCCAAACATATATCGCTCATTAGTTCGTTTAGTTCTTTGCATATACTCAAACTTCACTTTTGCGCATAACTGCAAACTGTTATCTTTCCCCGGCTCCGTTTGGAGTGCGCGGCCGTGCGCGCGGATTTGCTGCAAGCAGCTGAGAACAGGACCTATATGTACGTATATGACGAGTACGATCAGCGGATCATCGAGGACCGCGTCAAGCAGTTCCGGGATCAGACCCGACGCTACCTGGCCGGAGAGCTGAGCGAAGAAGAGTTTCGCCCGCTACGCCTACAGAACGGCCTCTACGTTCAACGTTTCGCGCCGATGCTGCGGGTCGCTGTGCCTTATGGCCAGCTGACTTCGCGCCAGATGCGAATGATGGCAAAAATTGCCCGTGACTATGACAAGGGTTATGCCCACGTCAGTACCCGGCAGAACATTCAGTTCAACTGGCCAGCTCTGGAAGACGTGCCAGAAATTCTGGCTGAACTCGCGACCGTGCAAATGCACGCGATTCAGACCAGTGGCAACTGCCTGCGAAACGTCACCACCGACCAGTTCGCGGGTGTCGCCGCCGATGAACTGGTGGATCCGCGCCCTTGGTGCGAGATCATTAGGCAATGGACTACATTCCACCCCGAATTCGCTTATCTGCCGCGTAAATTCAAGATTGCCCTAAATGGCTCGCGCAGTGATCGCGTAGCGATTGAAGTGCATGACATTGGCCTTGAGCCGTTGCTTAACGCTGAAGGCGAATTGGGTTTCCGAGTTCTCGTCGGCGGCGGCCTTGGCCGTACCCCAGTGGTGGGTGCATTCATCAATGAGTTCCTGCCATGGCAAGACCTGTTGAGCTACCTCGACGCTATCTTGCGGGTGTACAACCGCTATGGTCGTCGTGATAACAAATACAAGGCGCGGATCAAGATCCTGGTCAAAGCCCTGACCCCGGAAGTTTTCGCTGAAAGAGTCGACGCCGAGATGGTCCACCTTAAGGGTGGCCAAACCACGCTGACAGAAGCTGAAGTGCAACGCGTCGCCAAACATTTTATCGACCCCGAGTACAAGGCGCTGAGTGATCAAACCGCCGAACTGGCACAGCTTGATCTTGATCACCCAGGTTTTGCACGCTGGCGCTCACGCAACATTCAGGCGCATAAAAAGCCCGGCTACGCTGCGGTGACCTTGTCACTTAAGCCTACCGGCGTCGCGCCAGGCGATATCACCGACAAACAGCTCGACGGCATTGCCGACCTGGCTGACCGTTACAGCTTCGGTGAACTGCGCACGTCCCATGAGCAAAACATCATTCTGGCGGACGTTGAGCAAAGCCAACTGTTCGCCATGTGGGGTGAGTTGCGCGAGCAAGGTTTCGCGACGCCGAACATCGGCTTGCTGACCGACATCATTTGCTGCCCGGGTGGCGATTTCTGCTCCCTGGCCAATGCCAAATCGATCCCGATTGCCGAATCCATCCAGCGCCGTTTCGACGATCTGGATTACCTGTTCGACATCGGCGAGTTGGACCTGAACATTTCAGGCTGCATGAACGCCTGTGGTCACCACCATGTCGGCCATATCGGCATCCTGGGTGTCGACAAGAAAGGCGCAGAGTTCTACCAGGTATCCCTCGGTGGCAGCAGCAACCGTGACGCGAACCTGGGCAAGATCCTCGGCCCGTCGTTCGCTCAGGAAGTCATGCCTGATGTGATCGAGAAGTTAATCGATGTCTACATTGAGAAACGCACCGAAGATGAGCGCTTCATCGACACCTTCCAGCGTATTGGCATTGACCCTTTCAAGGAGCGCGTCTATGCAGCGAATCATTAAGAACAACGAAGTCATCGACGAGACCTGGCACCTGCTGCCCAAGGACGCGACGTTGGACGAGTTGTCCAATTGCGACGACCTGATCGTGCCCTTGGCTTTATGGCTCGATCACGGTCACGCCCTAAAAGCGCGCGACGGTGGTCTTGGCGTATGGCTGGACAGCGACGAAGAAGCCGAACACATAGGTGACGACGTCAATCAGTTCCAGGTCATTGCCCTGAACTTCCCGGCGTTTACCGACGGCCGTAGCTTCTCCAACGCCCGTCTGCTGCGTGACCGTTATGGTTACAAGGGTGAGTTGAGGGCCATTGGCGACGTGCTGCGCGACCAGTTGTTCTACATGCGCCGCTGTGGTTTTGATGCCTTTGCCATTCGCCCGGATAAAGACCCGTACGAAGCCCTTGAGGGTTTGAAGGATTTCTCGGTGACTTACCAAGCGGCAACTGATGAGCCATTGCCGTTGTTTCGGCGCCGCTGATCGATCATAGCGGCACTCTATGGGATTTCAAATCCAACCGCGTCGGCGTCTGATACGACGCCTTCCCGAATAAATTCGGTCCCACAGAGTCGGCACAGGCAATGGTTACCAGAAGCGTTGCTGGGTCAATCGGCTCCACCACGTTGTCAATACACGATCCACTGAAGCACTGGCCGCCAGCCCTACCCGTTCTTGAAGACTCTTACGCTCGGAATAATGAAGATGAAACACGTCAGCGATTTTGGCGCGCTCTGACAGGTACTCATCGCTGGTCTTCAGTTCGTCCACCAATTGTTTCTCAATAGCAGCCATCCCGAGCCAGACTTCTCCCGTTGCCACATCATCAATGGCCAACTGCGGGCGGTAGCGGGCAACAAAGTTCTTGAACAGCTCGTGAGTGATGTCCAGCTCTTCTTGAAACTTCTCACGGCCCTTCTCGGTGTTTTCGCCAAACACTGTCAGCGTGCGCTTATATTCACCGGCGGTCAGCACTTCGAAGTCGATATCGTGCTTCTTCAACAGACGATTGACGTTAGGCAACTGCGCGACAACACCAATCGATCCAAGGATGGCAAAGGGCGCGCTGATGATCTTGTCGCCAATGCACGCCATCATGTAACCGCCACTGGCCGCCACTTTATCAATGCAAATCGTCAGCGGAATCCCCGCCTGACGAATACGCGCCAACTGCGACGACGCCAAGCCGTAGCTGTGGACCATGCCGCCGCCACTTTCCAAGCGCAGTACCACTTCATCCTTAGGGGTGGCTAGGGTCAGCAGTGCGGTGATTTCATGGCGCATACTTTCAGTAGCGGAGGCCTTGATGTCTCCGTCGAAGTCCAGCACGTATACCCGTGGTTTCGGTTCAACGACCTTCTTCTGCTTCTTCAGGCCCTTGGCCTGCTCCTTGCGCAAAACCTTGAGCCGGTCCTTGTCTAGAAGCGACTGCTCGAGCCGCTCGCGCAAGGCTTTATAGAAGTCATTGAGCTTACTGACCTGCAACTGACCAGCCGATTTACGACGGCCTTTGCTCCGCACTGAGGCGAATGCCGCCAACACGATCAAAATGGCGACCACCAAGGTCACCGTCTTCGCTAAAAAGCTCGCGTATTCAGCTAGAAAATCCACAGTTTCTCCTCAAGAACGTTGCGCCCCTTAAAATCAGAGGCTACCAATTGTCCAAGCATACCGGCGCGCTTCGCAGACGACCAGTCTCTGAGGGGGCAAACAGCGGCTCGTGAATCTCATTCAAACAAGCGTATGTTTTTTTATTGACAGTCTTTGAGCATCCTCCTAACCTCGCCAAACCTCAGCGCACCGGGAAGACGCGGACGTGGGCAGCATCTATCTTATTCGACATGGCCAGGCCTCCTTTGGTGCGGACGACTACGACGTTCTTTCGTCCACCGGTATTCACCAGGCAGAAATCCTCGGCGCGCATCTGGCTCAGCTTGGCGTGCGCTTTGACCGTTGTCTGTCCGGAGACTTGCGTCGACAGCAACACACAGCTCAAACAGCCGTGGCGCAAATGGCTGCGGCTGGGCAAAACCCGCCAACGCTGGAGATTGATTCGGCCTTTAATGAGTTCGATGCCGATGCGGTGATACGCGCCTTGTTACCGGCCATGTTGCCTGATGAACCGGAAGCCCTGCACGTGTTGCGAAACGCTGCGCAAAACCGCGCAGAATTCCAACGTTTATTTGCCTTGATCATGGGTCGCTGGCACAGCGGCAACTACGACACGCCAGGACTGCAGAGCTGGCTCGGTTTCGCTGAGCAGGCTCGGTCGGGTCTGAACCGGGTCCTGGACAACGCGGGTAACAAAGACAGCATTGCGATTTTCACTTCAGGCGGCACTATTACCGCCCTGCTCCACTTGATCACCCAAATCCCTGTCCATCAGGCCTTTGAACTCAATTGGCAAATCGTCAACACCTCGCTCAACCAGCTTAAGTTTCGTGGTCGTGAGGTCGCTCTGGCGTCGTTCAACAGCCACACGCATTTGCAGTTGTTGAAGAACCCGGAGCTCATCACCTACCGCTAACCCAGCGCAATCAAAAGCTTGAGTTCGCTGGGCCCAAACCCCAAGTTTCGCCAGACCCACAAAAAAGGATAAACACAATGACCTCCGTAGCCGACGCCGTTCAAGCAATGAAAGCCAAGTTCAACCAAAGTGCCGCTGCGGGCCTGGACCTGGTTTTTGGCTTTCGTATCGACGAAGACAAGAATTTCTCATTGGTTGTCAAAGACGGCACCTGCGAACTGAAAGAAGGCGTAAACCCTGACGCGCAAGTGACCTTGGTCATGGACGGCGAAACGTTAGACGGCATCGTCAGTGGCGAAACCGACGGCATGCAGGCGTTCATGGGCGGTAAGCTGCGCGCTGAAGGCGACATGATGTTGGCGATGAAGCTCAGCGAATTGTTCCCTTCGTAAGGGTTCTTTTCGGAAAAACCGAAGCTTGCGGGCTTCGGTTTTTTTTCGCCTGATAGATGTCGCTTCTCGGTAATCAAAGCCAATGATTTGCCTGCAACACGCTGGCCTATAAGGCCGTTTTAGCCTTGTGAGCAAATGGACGGCGCATTAGATTAGTCAATAATCTCTGCCCCTAATAATAAGCAGAAGGGATAAGCATGGCGCTCACTGATCAGTCCACCAAGATTCGCGTTGGCGAAGAACTCGACGCCAGCCTCATCGACCCTTACCTCAAAGCCCATATCCCCGGCTTGAGTGGTTCGCCTGAAATCAGCCAGTTTCCCGGTGGCGCTTCAAACCTGACCTACCTGATTCGCTACCCGGAACAGGAATTCGTGCTGCGCCGCCCGCCCTTTGGCAGCAAGGCGAAATCAGCCCACGACATGGGTCGCGAATACCGCATCCTGAATCAGCTTAGTGATGGCTTTCCGTATTGCCCCAAGGCTTATGCCCACTGCACCGACGAGACGCTGATTGGTTCGGAGTTCTATGTCATGGAGCGGGTCAAGGGCATCATTCTTCGCTCCGAGCTGCCGCCGGAATTGAATTTCGATACCCAGCAAACCACTGCGCTGTGCAAAAACTTCATCGATAAATTGGTCGAATTGCATCAGGTCGATTACGCCGCATGCGGGCTGGCGGATCTTGGCAAGCCGCAGGGTTATGTCGAGCGGCAAATCAGCGGTTGGAGTGATCGCTATGAGAAAGCGCGGACCCCCGATGCGCCGAGCTGGGAAAGCGTCAGAAGCTGGCTCAAGGAAAAAATGCCGGCCAATAGCCCAGTCTCCAGCATCGTCCACAACGACTATCGCTTCGATAACGTGATTCTAGATCCGGACCAGCCGATGCAGATCATCGGCGTACTGGATTGGGAACTGACCACCATCGGTGATCCGCTTATGGACTTGGGCAATACCCTCGCCTATTGGATCGAAGCCAATGACCCTGCGCCCGTGCAGTTAATGCGCCGTCAGCCGAGCCACGCGCCGGGGATGTTGACCCGACGGGAGTTTGTCGATTATTACGCCGAGCGATCAGGCATCCAGATCGATAATTTCGACTTCTACTACACCTATGGCCTGTTTCGTCTGGCGGGCATTGTGCAGCAGATTTACTACCGCTTTTTTCATGGGCAGACCCAAGACAAACGCTTCGCCCAGTTCATTCATATGAACACGCTGTTGGAGCACATGAGCCTGCAAGTCATCGATAAATCCAGCCTTTGATAGCGATACAATAAGGAAGAAAACATGTCCAAGACCCACTTGTTCGACCTCGATGGCAAGATCGCTTTCGTTTCCGGTGCCAGCCGTGGCATTGGTGAAGCCATCGCCAAACTATTGGCCCAGCAAGGTGCCCACGTGATCGTCTCCAGCCGCAAAATCGACGGTTGCCAGCACGTGGCCGACGCGATTATTGCAGACGGCGGCAAGGCGACGGCGATTGCCTGCCACATTGGCGAGATGGAACAGATCCAGAGCGTGTTTGCGCAGATCCGTGAACAGTTCGGGCGCTTGGACATTTTGGTCAACAACGCTGCCACCAACCCGCAATTCTGCAACGTCTTGGACACCGACCTTAGCGCCTTCCAGAAAACCGTGGACGTGAACATTCGCGGCTACTTTTTCATGTCAGTGGAAGCCGGCAAATTGATGCGAGAAAACGGTGGTGGCAGCATCATCAACGTGGCCTCCATCAATGGTATTTCTCCCGGCGTGTTCCAAGGCATCTATTCGGTGACCAAGGCCGCAGTGATCAACATGACCAAGGTGTTCGCAAAAGAATGCGCGGCCTTCGGTATCCGTTGCAACGCACTGCTGCCGGGACTGACCGACACCAAGTTTGCATCGGCGCTGGTAAAAAACGACGCCATCCTCAACATGGCCTTGGCCCAGATCCCACTCAAGCGTGTCGCGGCTCCCAGTGAGATGGCGGGCGCAGTGCTTTACCTGGCCAGCGATGCGTCCAGCTACACCACCGGCGTTTCACTGAACGTGGACGGTGGTTTCCTTTCCTGAGGTGCTCGTCAGAGCGGAAAAACAGCCTTCGGGCTGTTTTTTTTGAGCCAGATAACGAATATATATTCCATATTTAGTTATTAAAGAATATATTTTCCGCATAATAACTCAGAGGCCATCGCCATGCGTCAGCTTTCTCAACCTCCAATAGCGCTGCCGGTGTTGGGTATCGGATTGATTGGTACCGGGTTTATGGGGCGCGCCCATGCCATGGCTTTCCGTAACGTTAGCGCCGCATTCTCGCTGCCCGTTAAAATTCGCTTGGCGGCACTGGCTGATGCCGATGCCGTACGTGCCGGACAGTGCGCCGATGATTGGGGCTTCTACCAAGCGCACAATGACTGGCAACAGCTTATCAATGACCCTGACGTACACCTTGTCGCGATTACCACGCCCAATCATCTGCACTACCCCATGGCGATGGCAGCGCTTGAGGCGGGTAAAACGGTGTACTGCGAAAAGCCACTGGCGATCAGCCTCACCCAAGCTGACGACATGCGCCGTGCAGCCAAGAAAGCTGGGGTTGTCACGCGGGTCGGTTACAACTACCAACACAATCCTATTATTGGCTTGGCCCGGCAGATGATTGAGAGTGGCGAGCTGGGGGACATCATCAGCTTCCAGGGCGAGTTTAGCGAAGACTTCATGGGCGATTCGGTAAACCCCTGGTCTTGGCGTTGTGAAGCAGCTCACGCAGGCGGTGCACTGGCCGACTTGGGCAGTCATCTGCTCGCATTGGCTCGCCATTTGTTGGGCGATATCGACGCGGTGTGCGCCGACGCGCAGACCGTTCATACCCAGCGCCCGGCGGCTAGCGGTAGCCAAGAAAAACGTCTCATTGCGGTAGATGATCAAACTCACGCGTTGCTGCGCTTTGCCAACGGTGCACGTGGTACGTTCAGCAGCAGTTGGCTCAAGCATGGCTACAAAAACCATTTGGCGTTCGAAATCAGCGGCACCCGCGGCACCCTCGCGTTCGATCAGGAGCGACTTAATGAATTGCAAGTATGTCGCTCAGGCAGTGACGGATTTCAACGGGTGCTTGCCGGACCTTCGCTACCTGGCTACGCCGCGTTTTCTCCCGCGCCTGGGCATCAACTGGGTTACAACGAACTTAAAACTCTCGAAGTACATGCACTGATACAAGCGGTTTGCAATGGAGGCACTGAAGGCCCGGACTTTGAAGAAGCCTGGCAAGTGGAGCGTTTGGCAGCGGCAATTCGATTGGCAGCGCGGGAGGAGCGTTGGGTCAGGATTGCTGAGGTGTAGGCTGATCAGGTCCGGAGAATGTGTTGCGATTCGAAATCCGGTAGCAAACCGCCTCAAAAGCATTCATCTGTAGGTTTGCCTCACCAACGCGCTTCACTCTCAGGGTAAGATGGCTGCCTTCTGGCGCAGCCATTCTGCCCAACTGCCGTATAAGCCGAACTCCCATGCCTTTTGCTCTCAGTGTTGACCTGACCACCCTCGCTGTTCTTACCGCCGTTGCATTTGTTGCAGGCTTCATTGATGCCATCGCAGGCGGTGGCGGTCTGCTGACCACGCCCGCACTGATGACCGCAGGCTTGCCACCACATTTAGTGTTAGGCACTAACAAGCTCAGCTCGACCTTTGGCTCAGCCATGGCCAGCTACACTTTTTTTCGCCGCAAACTGTTTGATCCAAAACAATGGATTCACGCGCTGGTGGGCACGGCGGTCGGGGCATTGATCGGCGCTGGCGTCGCGCATTACCTACCAGCCGAATGGATCAATCAGATGCTGCCGGTGATCGTCTTTGGCTGTGGCCTATACCTGTTGTTCGGGGGAGTTCCCAATGCGCCACTGGACAGCAACGCACCCATCAAAAAGAAATGGCAACTGCCTCAAGGCTTGGGTCTTGGCTTTTATGACGGTGTTGCTGGGCCGGGGACCGGTGCATTCTGGACCGTCAGCTCCTTGCTGCTCTATCCGCTGGACCTGGTAAAAGCCAGCGGTGTAGCGAGGAGTATGAATTTCGTCAGCAACGCCGCAGCCCTGTCAGTGTTCATGTTTTCAGGTCAGGTGGATTGGTTGATCGGCCTGTGCATGGGCTCGTCATTGATGGTCGGAGCCTTCTTCGGTGCGCGAACCGCGATTCAGGGCGGTGCAAAATTTATCCGCCCAGTGTTCATAGTTGTAGTACTCGGACTGACCGTGCGCCTAGCCTGGCAACACTGGTTCAGCTGAACCTGTGCGACGCGCAAGATATAAGTCGATCAGGTATCGCGCGATGGAGCGGTTGGCCGGCAACGGTGGCAAATCGTTAATGTGAAACCAGCGCGCATCCTCAATCTCATCGACCTGCGCGACGATGTCGCCACTGGCGTATTCGGCATGGAAGCCAAGCATCATCGAATGCGGGAACGGCCAGCATTGGCTGCCCATGTACTGGATGTTCTTGATCTTAAGTTGCACTTCTTCCATGACCTCGCGACGCACACAATCCTCGACCGACTCACCCGGCTCGGCAAACCCTGCCAGCGTGCTATAGACCCCCGTCACAAAGCGCGGTGAGCGTGCTAGCAGTATCTCATCACCCCGGGTGATCAACACGATCATGCTCGGTGAGATGCGCGGATAATGGCGCAAGTTACAGTGCTCGCAATACATTGCGCGCTCACCCTGCACCTGCTGCATGGGCAACCCGCAGCCGCCGCAAAAACGGTGTTCCCGCGCCCACGTGCTGATCTGGGCTGCATAACCGAGTTTTTTATAAACGTCTACGTCACCTTCGAGCATGAATTGACGAAGCCCAAGCCACGTGCAGCCGACAATGTCGTTGGAGCTTTTTAGCACCAGCAGGTACACCGGCTCACCGTCAAAATGACCAATACCATGTTCACTTAGCACCGCAAGATCCTGCCGCTTGAGCCATTCCCGAGGAAACATCGCGCCGTTATCATCGCGCAGGAAACCTTCTGGGCTGTGGACCACGGCCCAACCGCCACTGAGTTGGGTATCCAGGACGGCAGTTGTCCAACGTGTCATGAAAATCTCCAGGCCCTTACTATTCATCGAAGGCAACTTATCAAGGGCTATATATCAAGCTAATTATCGAAGGCTGCTTTTTGCTTACTCATGTGTGCCGCCAGCGCCACGCGCAGGTCTGCTGATTGCAGCATGGCGGCGTTCCACGTCGCGACGTACTCAAGACCGTCATCAATCCGATGGTCACGCATATAGCTAATCATCTCCTTGGTACCAGCGACAGCGATTGGTGATTTTCCGGCAATCTCCGTAGCGATGGACAGTACACCCTCAAGTAAGCTCGGCGTGTCAACGAAGGTACGGTTGACCAAGCCGATGCGGCACGCTTCTGCTGCGCCAATAATACGCCCGGTGTAGGCCAATTCGCGCAACATACCGTCGCCGATGATTCGCGGCAGTCGCTGCAAGGTGCCAACATCAGCAGCCATGCCCATGTCAATTTCCTTGATCGAGAACTGCGCGTCCTCGGCGGCGTAACGCATGTCGCAGGCCGAAATCAAATCGATAGCTCCACCGATGCAATAGCCTTGAACAGCTGCCAGCACTGGCTTACGGCAGTTATCAACGGCGGTAAACGAGGCCTGCATTTGCAGAATTTTGCGCCGCAGCATGCGCGCATTACGGCCAACGTCTTTGCCCAGTTCTGAAGCCACCGATGCCAGCAGCATCAGATCAATACCGGACGAGAAATGTTTACCTGCGCCGCTGAGTACCACCACGCGCACCTCATCCGTGTCATCGACCCATTGAAAAATTTCAATAATCTCTGCCCAAAACGCAGCGTTCATCGCATTGATTTTTTCCGGCCGATTGATTTGCACATGAGCAATGTTATCGATCAGTTCGACGTGAAACGCTTGGTAATCGGACACGGCAGTCCTCCTTGGAAACAGCAATGTGAAGTTAAACAGTGGTCTGACTATAACAAGCCTTCCCCACCCATCGTAAGGTTGCGATTACGCCATTTGCAAGACGACAGAACACACCCAGTTGAATGTATTTTTATGAAAAATCGTCCATACGCTGGAACGGCAGTGTTTGGGGGAGGTCCAGAGTTAAGCCAGCGTGTGAAAGCTTCGGATGCCATGTCATCTATTGCAACTAGCCAAGAAAGCTCAGTCCAGCTGAGCGCATCTTTTCAAAGGCGTGAGAGGGCGATTTGAATACGTTAAATGCATCAATACAGGATGACAGCGAGTGACTAGTCAGGGGCCGTTATCCGAGCGCGCGATCATTTTGGCTCCTACAGACCAGGAAAGCGATTTCGCGCTGACGCTACTTGAACAGGCAGGTTTTACTGTAACCATTGCCGCTGACCTGGCAAATTTGATTGGCGAATTAGCAGCTGGCGCCGGTGTAGCGATTATTGCAGATGAGGCGCTCTACGGAGTCAACATACACGCGCTGCTCGCACTGATGGACCAACAACCGTCTTGGTCCGACCTGCCTATTGTGCTGCTGACTCACGCTGGCGGGCCGGAGCACAATCCTTCGATCCTACTCGGTGCTCATTTGGGCAATGTCACTTTTCTTGAACGTCCTTTCTACCCAGCCACTCTAGTAAGCCTGGTGAGCACCGCATTGCGTGGTCGTCGTCGGCAATACCAAGCGCGAGCACGTATAGATGATCTTTTGGACAGTGAACAGCGTCTCCAAAATGCACTTGAGGCGGGGCGTTTGGGCTCCTGGCAATTGGACCTTAACGACCTTACATTTCACTGTTCGCAAATTAGCAAATCACATCATGGTCGAAACGAGGACGATGCCTTCACATTTGACGACTGGCTAAGCTCGGTGCTGGTCGAAGACCAGTCGACGATGCAGATGGCCCTGCACAGCAGCCTGCGATCGGGGGACGATTACATTGCGCAATACCGCAATGTCTGGCCCGACGGCTCGGTGAATTGGGTGGATGCCCGGGCCAGAGCGATTCGCCGAGAGGATGGCAAAATATACTCGTTTGTTGGCGTGACGTCGGATATCAGCGAGCGCAAACGTGCCGAGGAGCAACTGCGCCGCCTTAATGAATCCCTTGAACAGCAAGTTGAGGAGCGCACAGCACAACTTCGGCACAATGAAGAAGCCCTGCGTCAATCCCAAAAGATGGAAGCCGTGGGCCAACTTACAGGCGGTATTGCCCACGACTTCAACAATATGCTTACTGGAATCATTGGCAGCTTGGAACTTCTGCGCAGAAGACTTTCTCGTGGTCAGACCCAAGACTTGGACAGCTTGATTGACTTAGGGGTGACCTCCGCCAACCGGGCTGCGGCGTTGACACATCGCCTATTGGCCTTTTCCCGTCGGCAGTATCTTGATTCAAAGCCGGTGCACATAAATCAGTTGGTTAACTCCATGAGCGAGTTGATACACCGCAGTTCGGGCAAGACAATCTGTCTGAACATGCAGCTGGACGCACACTTATGGACCGCCGAGGTCGACCCAAACCAATTGGAAAACGCCCTGCTGAACCTTGTTTTGAATGCTCGCGATGCGATGCCTGAGGGCGGACAGCTTATCGTCAGCACCTATAATCAGCGTCTGGACGCAACCTTTACCTATGCCCATCAAAATTTGCAACCAGGGGAATATGTAGTATTAAGTGTCAGCGACACAGGCTGCGGTATGCCACAAAGTATTATCAACCGGGCATTTGATCCGTTCTTCACCACTAAGCCTATTGGCCAAGGCACTGGCTTAGGCCTTTCGATGATTTATGGGTTCAGCAAACAGTCTCGTGGCCACGTCGCTATTGAGAGCGAAGTGGGTGAAGGCACTACGGTACGCCTCTACCTGCCGCGTTTTCGTGGCGAAGATGAAAATGATGAAATCATTTACCAAAGTAATTTACCGTACGCCAAGGCCGGTGAAACCATTCTTATCGTCGAGGACGATCCCGCTGTACGAGTACTGGTGGGCGAAGTGCTCAGCGATTTAGGTTACGCCTATGTATGCGCGGGAAGTGCCGACGCGGCAATGCCCATCCTTGAGTCGGGCCAGCGTATTGATTTAATGATCAGCGATGTCGGCCTACCAGGCATGAATGGAAGACAACTGGCCAACGTGGGTCGCCAATTACGTCCTTCCTTAAAAGTTCTGTTCATCAGCGGTTACGCCGAAAGCGCCGTCGTGCGTGCCGGATTTCTTGATTCAGGAATGCAGATGATTACCAAGCCATTTGCCTTCGATCACCTAACAGCAAAGGTAAGGGAGATGATCGAAGCGTAAATGCCCGGAAATCGCTCAACTTAAATCAACAAACTTTTAATCTGGCTATGCAGCCGTTCCATAGTAAAGGGCTTGGTCAGGATCGGTGCTCGTAAAGCAATGGGGCTTCCAGACTCAGTAATCTCAGCAGGGTAACCACTGATGAATATAACTTTGAGTTCAGGTCGCAGCTTGACCGCAGGTTCGGCGATCATCACACCGGATATACCGCCCGGTAAGCGGTAATCGGTAATCATCAAGTCCAAATGAGGTTTAGTCGCCAGAATTTCGAACGCTTGCTCCCCATTTTCAGCTTGCAAAACTTTATAACCTTCCCCAGATAGGTAGTCGGCGAGCAGCATTAAAATCAGCGGCTCGTCTTCGACAATAAGTACGACATTTTCTGCATCAGAACTCATGGGTATGCCTTAAGCCTTTGGTTAGCTGCCATTACGACCCTAGAGTACGACAGAGGTTGCGTTGTCCGTCGGACAATTCTCACCGTTGATCACAGCGGTAGACTGACCCGAAACAAAGCTCCAGCGCCCTCCTCACTCTCAACAGTAATTGTGCCCGCGTGTGCGGTGACAATCTGTTCTGAGATGAACAACCCCAAACCCAAACCGGCTATAGCGTGTTTAGCCGATACGCGTTCGAATTGCTGAAAAATCCGCTTCTGATTTTCTGCACTGACCCCAATACCCTGATCCAGAACCTCTACCCTCGCTTGCCCGTCCTGGCTATAAACGCTAACGCTGATGGGTTTTCTCGCTCCGTAGCGCAATGCGTTAGTCAGCAGGTTAGCAACCACTTGCTCGATACGAAATTCATCCCATGTACCTACGACGGGTGAACCCGCCGTCAGTGACACGATGGATTCAGCAGCGGCAATTTGGGCAGAAAAATTCTCAAGCAGTTTGGTGACCAGTTGCACCAGATCAAATCGACTAGGACGAATCGATAGTTTTCCGGTACGGATACGCGATACATCAAGCATGTCTTCAATGAGCCTGATCAGGCTTTGAATCTGCCGCTCATCCCGGTCGACCATCGCCCGCAGCTTATCCAGGGTAAACGCTGCAGTGTTGTCTTTAGCCAAGTGCAACTTGCGCAGCTGGGTTTCCAGAATCAATCCGTTCAGCGGCGTACGCACCTCATGAGAAACAATCGACATGAAGTCATCGCGCATTCGTACAGCATGCTTCAACTCATTCTGCGTGGTCTGGAGTTCTGTGAGCAAAGCCTCTTGTTCCTGGCGGCTTTGTTCTAGAGCGTCGACCTGTTGTTTCATGGCTTTACGTTGCCGAAAGAGGTCAACGAATACATTGACCTTGCTTTTCACTGCGTGAATATCCAGCGGCTTGTGCAAAAAATCTACAGCTCCACTTTCGTAGCCTTTGAATGCATAGTTCAGCTCACGGCCGGCGGCGCTAACGAAGACGATCGGAATGTTTTTCGTTTTTTCGGTGCCACGCATCAGTTCTGCCAGTTCAAAACCGTTCATTCCCGGCATTTGGACATCAAGAATGGCTAACGCAAATTCATGTTGTAGCAGCAATGACAGCGCCTCATCGGCAGACAAGGCTTTATAGACCGCTCGGTCTTCGCGCTTGATCAGCGCTTCAAGGGCCAACAGGTTTTCTGGCAGATCATCAACGATCAGCAGTTTGGCTTGTACTTCACTTAGCATGCGATTCTTTCCAGCTCGACCAACAGTTGACCGATATCACTCAAACAGAGAATGCGATCCGGCACGCTCAGCGCCAGGGCGGAATTGGGCATAACGGACGCCTGCGCGGTTTTAGGGTCTTGAACCACCGTAAAACCCCCTCTTTGTTTAATCTGTGCCAGCCCGCGAGCCCCATCAGCGTTAGCCCCGGTGAGCAACATCCCGGCCAGGCGTTGTCCATACGCGTCGGCGGCTGACTCAAAAAGAATGTCGATACTGGGGCGAGAATAATGGACACGATCTTCAAGGCTCAGCGAAAAACTGAGATCACGTTCCACTGACACGTGATAACCGGGAGTGGCGAAATACAGCGTGCCGGACGCGATAAGTTCCTTATCAGCGACCTCTTTAACCTCCATCTCTAGGTGCTGTTGAAACACCGCAACCAGGCGGCTACGGCGCTCATCGGGTAGGTGTAATACCACGATGATCGGCAAACCATAACCGGGTGCCAACGCAGAAAAAATTTTTAGCAAGGCTTCAACTCCACCTGCCGATGCACCGATGACAATCGCATCAACAATGGGCAGCGGTCCGCCTGAAACCGATAGAGCGTTCTCATGGATCATCATGATTTACGGTAGATCCGTTCCTGTTTGACTAAGGCCTCGAAGCTTTTGCTATACCCCGAAAAGTCGAGCGTCTCTTTACTTCCCAGCACTAGAAACCCGCGATGACACAGCGAATCATGGAACAACCCGAACGCCCGGTCCTGCAATTTTTTATTGAAATAGATCAGTACGTTCCGACAGGAAATCAACTGAGTTTCTGAAAATACGCTGTCAGTGGCCAAGCTGTGGTCAGCAAACGTCACGTTCTCCCGCAAGGTCTTGTCGAAAATCGCGTAATCATACGCCGCCGTGTAGTAATCGGAAAACATCTGCTCGCCGCCGGCCTTTCGATAGTTCTCGGTGTACGCCCGAATATTTTCTAAAGCGAAAATGCCTTGTTTGGCCTTTTCCAACGAGCGGGGATTAATGTCAGTGGCATAGATTATGGTTCGTTCAAGCAAGCCTTCCTCACGCAGCAAAATGGCCATGGAGTAAACCTCTTCGCCAGTGCTGCAGCCCGCAATCCAGATTTTAATAGACGGATAGGTTTTTAGTAGCGGCACGACTTCCTGGCGAATGGCTAAAAAATGCGCCGGGTCGCGAAACATTTCGCTAACAGGAATCGTCAGATACTGCAGCAATTGCAGAAATGCGGTCGGATCATGCAGCACCCTTTCTTGTAACGCCGAAATGGTTTTGCAGCCGAACTGGATCAATGCATGGTTGACCCGTCGCTTGACTGAAGCACCGGAATAATCGCGAAAGTCATAGCTATATTTGAGGTAAATGGCCTCAATCAGTAGACGCAATTCAATTTCAGCATTCCGTTCATGAGGCATGGCGCAAATCCGGATACTCAAGTCTGAGAGTCAACTTAGTGGTCTCAAAATCGCAGACGTTCCGTTCAGAAACGTTCCATTTTCGGCAGCCACACCCTAATTAACGAAAAGAGTCGATCAAGGTCGATAGGCTTGGCCAGATAATCATTGGAACCGGCCTGCAGGCAGCGCTCCTGATCGTCTTTCATCGCCTTGGCGGTGACCGCAATGATTGGCAGTTTTCGCCAGCGTGGGTTTTTGCGAATTTCAATCGTGGCTTCGTAGCCATCCATTTCCGGCATCATCACGTCCATCAGCACTAAGTCGATATCGTCCACTTCGCCCAGTTTTTTGATGGCCTCGAAACCGTTACGCGCCATTTCAACCACGGCGCCTTTATGCTCCAAGGCGCTGGTCAGTGCGAAGATATTGCGCACGTCGTCGTCGACGACCAAAATTTTTCGCCCCTCGAACACCTTGTCGCGGCTGCGCGCGGTCTTGAGCATCTTCTGGCGTTCGTTGGAGAGTTTAGATTCCACTTTGTGCAGAAACAACGTCACTTCATCCAGCAAGCGTTCGGGCGAACGAGCGCCCTTGATAATGATTGAGCGTGAATACTTGAGCAGCTCGGCTTCTTCATCTCGGGTCAGGTTTCGGCCGGTATAGACGATGACGGGTGGAAATGCGCAGATGTCTTCGGTTGACATACGCTTGAGCAAATCATTGCCCAGCATGTCCGGGAGCTTGAGGTCGATGATCATACAGTCGTAGATGTTGTCGCGAAGCAGTGACAACGCATCCTGAGCAAAGCCAACGGCCGTTATTTCGATGTCATCATCCCCAATCAGGCGGGCAATACTGTCTCGCTGCAAGGCA
Organism: Pseudomonas sp. 10S5; assembly: GCF_035019745.1. Taxonomy (NCBI): domain Bacteria; kingdom Pseudomonadati; phylum Pseudomonadota; class Gammaproteobacteria; order Pseudomonadales; family Pseudomonadaceae; genus Pseudomonas; species Pseudomonas sp. 10S5. The sequence continues at coordinate 222,248 of NZ_JASJVL010000004.1, read as the reverse complement.
TCGTCTTCAACCAACAGGATACGTTTGACCTTCTGGGTTAACTTGGCTTCGAGCTTGGCAAAAACGTCTTTAAGCTCCTCGCGGGTTGTCGGTTTAACCGCATACCCGATCGCCCCCATGTGCATGGCCGCCTCTTGCCGATCTTCGACCGATATCACGTGCACCGGTATGTGTCGGGTAGGCGCCAGCTCTTTCAAACGCTGCAAGACCGTGAGACCTGAGTGATCGGGCAAGCGCATATCCAGCAAAATCGCATCGGGGACAAATTGCACCGCCAAGTTAAAACCGTCATCGGCGGCATGAGCCACTAGGCACTGGTATCCCAGTTCGTGCGCTAAGTCGAACAGGATCTGCGCAAAACGGACCTCGTCCTCGATGACCAAAATGCATCGAGATTTGAAAGGGGCGTTATGTCGATCATCGGCAAACAGCGCTACCGGCTCTTGAACGAGAGCGGTCGCCGGAACGATCACCGGCAGCAAGGGGGGCACTGGAATCACCGCTGGCTGCTCGCCGTATTGTAGCTGGACCTGCTCGACATACTGCTCTGGCAGCACCAATGTGAAAATGCTGCCTTGCTCGGGAGCGCTGGTGACAGTAATTGATCCACCCAATAGACCGGCAAGGTCGCGCGAAATCGATAGCCCCAGGCCCGTGCCGCCATAACGTCGATTCGTGGTGCCGTCAGCCTGACGGAAGGCCTCGAAAATACTCTCTTGATGCTCCTCAGCAATACCGATCCCCGAATCGCGCACCGTAAACGTAATGCCCTCACCAGGCTGGCGCGAAACGATCAAGCTGACGCTTCCGCGTTCGGTGAATTTGACCGCGTTCGATAACAAGTTTTTCAGAACTTGCTCCAGGCGCTGGCGGTCGGTGAATAGCATCGTTGGCGCCCCCGCCTGCAATTCAACCTGGAAATCGAGCTTTTTGTCATTAGCCAGAGGCTGAAACATCCCCCGCAGACCTTCAACCAAACGCGCCACGCTAGTGTTTTCCGGACGCATGTCCAGCTTGCCGGCTTCGACTTTTGAAATATCGAGAATATCGTTAATCAAATTCAGCAAATCGTTGCCAGCCGAATAGATAGACTCGGCGAATTTAACCTGCTCCGCAGTCAAGTTTTCCGTGGGGTTTTCCGCCAGCAACTTTGCCAAAATCAACGAACTGTTCAGCGGCGTACGCAACTCGTGGGACATGTTGGCGAGAAATTCTGATTTGTATTTGCTGGAACGTTGCAGCTCATGGGCACGTGCTTCGAGTTCAACTTGAGCATTGTTCAGTTTTTCGTTATTGCGATCTAGCGCATCGCGCTGATCCGCCATGGCTTGGGCTTGCTCGGCCAACTGTTCGTTGGTTTGCTCCAGCTCTGCCTGTTGGGTCTCTAAATGAACTTGGGACTCCTTAAGAATCCTTGACTGCTCTTCAAGTTCTTCATTGGCGGTTTTCAGCTCTTCTTGCTGCACTTGCAATTCTTCATTCAACTGCTGGGTTTGCGCGAGCACTTCCTGCAACCGCTGCCGATACCTCGCAGCTTCAATAGAGGTGCCAATATTATCGGAAATCACCTGCATAAATTCGACGTCACGCTCGGTTAGCGGACGCAAGAAACCGAGTTCTATTACCCCATTGACCTCATCATCGTTGCTGGTCGGAACAACAATGACGCTACGTGGCGAACCTTCGCCCAACCCGGAACTGACCTTAAAGTAGTCTTGTGGTACCTCGTCCAGCGTGATGATCTTATCCTGCTGGGCCGCTTGACCGATCACACCTTCGCCGCTGTAGATAGACTGTTCATGCTGTTCTTGTTCGCGGGAAAAACCATAAGAAGCGATGCGTCGAAACCCTCCGTTCTCCTGACGAACATACATCGCTGCGACGGCTGTCCCCAGAAACTGAGCGAAAAACTGCAGCACGTTTCGACCCAAAAGATTTAGCGTTAGTTGGCCGAGCACCTGCTCAGCCAACTCGCTCTGACCGTTGCGCAACCAAGCGACATGCTGCAAGCGTAACGCGTGGTCTTCTTGCAGTTTCAAATTATCGCTATAACTCCCCGATAACATAAGCATGTCGCGTCGACCGACGAAGGCTACGAGTCCGCTGATGGACAAGACAAAAATCAGGTAAAGGCTGACAGTCAGGATCGTCGTGCGAGTGACATCTTCATTGCGAGACGTACGTAACTGTTGCTCCATCTGCACCGCAACTTCATATTCAGTGCGAATTTCGTCGGACAACCGCTTGCCGCGCCCAGCTCGGATGGCGCTTTGATAGTCTCCGTTTTGGCGGCGTAGATTGATCATTTCCTGGGCAAAATCATTCCAGTCGTTCTGCAGAGCAGACAGGCGCCTGAAACGATCAACTTGAGGAGGGTTATCGGCGACAAGTTCCTCAAGCCCTTTAAGCTCATTGCTTATTGCAGGCTTAGCGACCTCATAGGGATCTAGAAAATGCTCATCGCCGGTCAACAGGAAACCGCGCATCCCGGTCTCCATGTCCACCGACAGCTTTAAAGAGCGGTTAGCGTTGTTGATGACCCTATCGGTATGTTCAACCCATTGAATTGTTGACAATAAATACGTAATTAAAACGATAAAAAATACGGCGCTCAGGACCCCTACGCCTAAAGGTAAACTGATATTTCGGGTTAACATTTTGCGAAAGTGTTGCTCGTCAATCGAAGACGGATGGTTCATCAGGAGGCCCGGGCGAATTCATCGAAACCGCAGATTCTGCCGCAAACATCACGAAAAGACCCGATATCTTAGATAAAAAATAAAAAAATTCAGGTACATAGCGGGCACATGCAGTGTTGATTCGCCGTTCTGATTAGAATAGGCTCAAAAAAACACTCGTTTGAATAGATTTTTGGCAAATATTGAACTTGTCGTCACTTTTTACTCACTGATGATCAGGCTGTACAGAGACAATCAGCCATCTTTCCCGCTTTCATTCCAAGGAGTACTTCATGTCCACAGGCGCCAGCACCATCCTTGTAGTGGAAGACGATCACATTGTGCGCATGTTGATTGTTGATGTGCTGGAGGAGCTGAAATACACCGTATTCGAAGCAGCTGACGCTGAATCTGCTCTTGAGCAGCTGAGTGATCCTGAAAAAACCTTTGATTTACTTATGACCGATCAGGGTCTGCCCGACATGAAGGGCGTTGACCTTGCCAATGCTGCTTTGGCATTGCGCCCGGCGTTGCCGGTCTTGTTCGCCAGTGGTTATTCGGAGAACATTGACGTGCCCAAAGGCATGCACATCATCGGCAAACCTTTTTCGATTGACCAACTGCGCGATAAGGTCAGGAAAATTCTGAGCCCTACCCATTGATGCGCAACGTGTTGCACAACGCGGGATTGCGCCCCATTCATTAAAAATGAGTTGTTTCCAGCTGACCAAGACCTTGGGATGCTGCGCAAAATCAAGCGCTCAAGTGCGCAATGACCTGCACAGCAGGTAAGCACTAACCGCTATTTATTTTGAATACACATGAGTTAAATCGCATAGCCTATTGTTTTTGTTCGATATTTTATTTATGGCATGACTCTTGATGAAGACCAGTTCCGCGACGCATGTGTATGTGTCGATGTGAACTGCATATTTATAAACCAGGAGAGTTTCATGCCAACACCCGCTTATTTAACCATCGTAGGCACCAAGCAAGGTCTGATCACCGAAGGTACTTTCACGGCCCCCTCGGTTGGCAACATCTACCAAGAAGGTCATGAAGACCAAATCCTGGTACAAGCCTTCGCCCATCAAATTATTATCCCGCGCGACCCTCAGTCCGGCCAACCCACTGGCCAGCGTGTACATAAACCGCTGATGATCACCAAGGTATTCGACAAATCCTCGCCTTTGATTTTTACTGCATTGACTACTGGCGAAATGCTGACCAAATGCCGTCTGGAGTGGTTTCGCACCTCAGCGTCCGGCGCCCAGGAGCACTACTTCACTATCGAGCTGGAAGACGCTCTGATTGTTGACGTCAACTCGCGGATGCCGAACTGCCAAGACCCAAGCCAGTCGCATTTCACCCACCTTGAAGACGTTTACTTCACCTACCGCAAAATTATCTGGACACACGAAGTCAGCGGCACTTCAGGTTCAGATGATTGGCGCATCCCCGTCGCGGGCTAACCTCTCTAGCGTAATAAACAACGGGCAGGCTTCCCTGGCCGTTGTTTACTGTCACGCGGTTCTTCCTATGCGCCTGGCGCCCTGTGGTTTAATTGCCCCTTCTGATCAAAAGAAGTCTTCCACATGAGCCTGTACCAGCCGAGCACTCCCACGCACGTGCTCATCATCGGTTATGTCTGGCCCGAACCGCGTTCCTCGGCAGCCAGTGGGCACATGATGCAAATCATCGACTGTTTTTTGGAGCAAGGCTGGCAGATCACCTTCACCAGTCCTGCTGCTGCAGGTGAGCACAAAGCTGATCTTTCGGCGCTGGGCGTTTGTGAAATCACGATCGAGCTCAACAACAGCAGCTTCGATACATTTATCACCGAGCTTAATCCTGACATCGTATTGTTTGATCGCTTCATGATGGAGGAGCAATTCGGCTGGCGCGTTGAGAAGCACTGTCCGAATGCACTGCGGATTTTAGAGACCGCCGACTTGCAATGCCTACGCGACGCACGTCATCAGCTGCTCAAAGATCACCTCAAGAACAACTCAGAGCCTGATGATTTAACTGAATTTTTCGGATCTCTTTCCCACGGCATTCTGCAACCGATGGCGGACAGTGACGTCGCTAAACGGGAAATCGCCTCGCTTTATCGCTCTGACCTCAACCTGATCATCTCCGACGTAGAAATCGACCTGCTTACAGATCACTTAAATGTTCCACAATCATTGCTGCACTGGTGCCCGTTCATGCTGGCTGACATTCCCAGCCAAGGGCCAGCGTTCGATGAACGTGCGCACTTCCTCACTATCGGCAACTTCCGGCATGCGCCTAACTGGGACGCGGTGCTGTGGCTGAAAACTGCAATTTGGCCATTGATTCGCCAACAGCTGCCGTCTGCGCAACTGCATATCTACGGCGCCTACACCCCACCCAAAGCCACCGCCCTGCACAATGCTGCGCAGGGTTTTCATGTGATGAACTGGGCCGAGGATGCGCTGGAAGTCATGTCCGGCGCCCGCATCTGCCTGGCACCCCTGCGCTTTGGCGCCGGCATCAAGGGCAAACTCCTCGACGCCATGCTCTGCGGCACGCCTAGCGTCACCACGCCCATTGGCGCCGAGGCCATGCACGGCGAACTGCCATGGCCCGGCGCAGTCGCCAGCAGCGCCAACGAGATTGCCGCTGCCGCCGTCGAACTGTATCGCGATGAAACTCTATGGAACGTAGCGCAGGCAAAAGGTTGGGCATTGGTGGCTGCGCGTTATCGCCATCAGCAACACTGCGCTAGTTTGATAACCCGCATCGAAGAGTGTCGAAAAAACCTGCAACAACAGCGCTCAGAGAACTTTACCGGCGCCATGCTCCGTCATCACCTTCACAAAAGTACCCAGTACATGGCGCAGTGGATTGAGGCGAAGAATCGGAACGCTCATTGAATTTGATGGCGGTGTTTGAGGCTGACTTACGTGCGAAATCGCAGCTTCAAATGTAGGAGTATTCCTAAACTCAGGTGAAGTGCAGTCTCGAATATCTTGGCTTGATAAAGTTTTGAGGTTTTCAATCCAAGGATAGATACCCATGCCGATGCCAGCTTCCCCTCCAACCGAATCAGTGGACTCCGATATTTACACAGCCGCTCGCCAGAGAAGCTATTTTCCTAATGGAGCAGCTTTTTTATACTCTTGGTTCTACACAGGTCCGAATCGGGGGCCATGGGATTACAAGCAGATATCCCGAAGCTACGAAGATTTTGGAAATTTCAATTACGGTGCCACAGGTACTGCCATCACGGCCAGGAGCGCGCTCAGCAAGGTTTGCGCAGTAAATACGTATCCATGATCCAGCCTTTTTCGCGTCTGGCCGTTTCACGGACGCGTTTGATGTCAGCGCTGACGTCATTAAGCGGTCCCGAGATCAGGATTTCATCCGGCGTGCCCAGGTACGCCCCCCAATAAATGTGCAAATTGCTGTCGGTCAGGCGATCAAAGGCACAATGGGCGTCGAGCATCACCACCACATTTTCGATGCTGTGGGCGTCTTGCTGCGTTAATCGGCGTCCGGTGGTGATGTGAATTGGCTCGCCAATACGATTCAGCGGCACACGATGCTGAGCAACCAGTGCCTGCACACTGGTAATCCCGGGAATGACTTGATAATCGAATGGCTGAGCACCGCGTGCCAAGACCCGGTCAAGGATTCGCAGGGTGCTGTCGTAGAGTGATGGATCGCCCCACACCAAAAAACCACCCACCTCACCCTCGCCCACTTCATCGGCGATGAGTTGCCCGAACAGCACCGCTCGCTGCTCATGCCAGACTTCAATGCCCGCTTCATAAGACCCCAGATTTTCCAGCCGCACTGGGTCCTGCACTTGCACAATCCTGTAATTATCGTGAGCGATGTAGCGCTCGCATATATCCATCCTCAAACGCAAAAGATCGTCATTTTCATAACCCTTATCGAGCACGAAGAACACATTCGTCTGGTTCATCGCGTTCACCGCCTGAATCGTGATCTGTTCCGGGTGCCCGGCACCAATACCAATCAGCAGGATTTTTTTCATTAAGTAACCACTCCAAATGACGCGTGCTTTAAGCCTATAGACAGTGAACACCCGTTGCGGGGCAAGCAAACAGGGGCAAATTTTGCGGCATTGACGAATCAAAAATGATCGACTGCCTTGCACGTTTGGGTCAAGACGTACAAATTGTCGTCAAAGTCGCACCGCATTCCTGGCGCGAGGGACGGGCTGAAGTAATACTTGCCTGACGGATACATCACTGCGACGAACTACACATGATAAGAACAACAAGAATTACCGACCCATCCTATGAGCTCATGGACGACCATAACGGCCTGTCGATCATCTATCGCGAACATGGTTTCCCATGCCCGCTGGTGCGTTGGCATTTTCACAAGGAATATGAGCTGCATCTGATCGTCGCCAGCTCAGGGAAAGTTTTTGTGGGCGATTACATAGGCAATTTCTACCCTGAAAGCTTGTTTTTGACAGGTCCTAACCTGCCGCATAACTGGATCAGCCAGGTCGACGAGGACGAAGTCGTACCCAAGCGCGACATGCTGGTGAATTTTACCGATGAATTATTTGAAAGCGGCAACCTGGTATTTGCCGAACTCAAAACCCTGGCTCCTCTGCTGGAGCGGGCCCAGTATGGGATCGAATTCCGCTGTAAGCGAACCATCCGTCTGGCCATGAAGCTGATGCAAAAAATTGCCGACAGCAAAGGTATCAGCCGCTTGGGGCATTTTTTCATTTTATTGGAGTTGCTGGCGGCCAGCGATGATATTCAATTGCTGTCGGGCACCAAATCGCCACAATTGCCAGATGAACACAGCGTCGACCGAACTAACCGGGCCGTCGACTATATATTTGCCCATTACGCACGCGAGTTACCACTTGAAGAAGTGGCCGAATACCTAGGTATGAAACCAACGTATTTTTCACGAGTGTTCAAGCAAGCCACAGGCCGTTGCTTTGTGGAATTCGTAAACCGGTTGCGTATCAGCAAATCCTGCGAGCTGCTGGCAGTAGGCGACAAGCCCGTGACCGACGTCTGTTTCGAGTCTGGATTTAATAATATTTCGAACTTCAATCGCCGCTTCCAGCAGCTCAAAGGCATGACTCCCTCGCACTATCGTCGATTAGCCGTGCAACGCCTAACGGAACAAAACCGATACTGAATCACCCCTCTTCATCTCTCGTCAAAAATTTCAAAACCGCTCTATGCTATGCAGCGACGGGACTTCGGTGCTTTTACAGTTACACACTCAGTGCAAAATAGTATTAGTTTGAGTGCTGCGCAGGATTTGTCATTGCACGCCGAGACCGTTGTAATTAGTAGACAGCCTTCCTTACCTCTGGAGGCTACAAAAACAATAACTGACCCTCTGTAGCCTACTGGGCGCGGATGAGGATTAATCGATGAAAACCCCCGCAAAGCTATTACTTGCAAGCACCTGCCTGGCACTCAGCGGCATCGCTTCTGCTGGCACTGTGACCATCGCTACGGTCAACAACAGTGACATGATTCGTATGCAGCGCCTCTCGAAAACCTTCGAGCAAGAACACCCAGACATTAAATTAAATTGGGTTGTGCTGGAAGAAAACGTTCTACGCCAGCGACTTACAACTGACATCGCTACCAAGGGCGGACAATTCGACGTGCTGACTATCGGCATGTACGAAGCCTCACTCTGGGGCCAAAAAGGTTGGCTCGAAGAAATGAAAGACTTGCCAGCCAGTTACGCGCTGGATGATGTGTTCCCATCAGTACGTGATGGTCTGTCGGTCGATGGCAAACTTTTTGCCCTGCCGTTTTACGCTGAAAGCTCGATGACTTATTACCGCACCGATTTGTTCAAGGCTGCAGGTTTGACCATGCCTGAGCGCCCAACCTGGACTCAAATTGCCGGGTTCGCAGCCAAGCTTACGGATAAAACCAAAGAGCAGTACGGCATATGTTTGAGAGGTAAAGCAGGCTGGGGCGAAAACATGGCGCTGATCAGCACCATTGCCAACTCGTATGGCGCACGCTGGTTCGACGAGCAATGGAAACCGCAGTTCGACCAACCTGAGTGGAAAAATGCGCTGAATTTCTATGTTAAAACCATGAAGGATTCGGGCCCTCCAGGCGCTTCCAGCAACGGTTTCAACGAAAACCTGGCGCTGTTCAACAGCGGCAAGTGCGCTATTTGGGTTGATGCCACCGTTGCCGGTTCGTTCGTGACCGACAAGACCCAAAGCAAAGTCGCTGACAATGTAGGTTTCACCTACGCACCGCACGAGGTCACCGACAAAGGATCGGCGTGGTTGTACTCCTGGGCACTGGCGATCCCGACCAGCGCAAAAAACCAGACGGACGCCAAAGCCTTCAGCGAGTGGGCAACCTCCAAGGAATACGCAGCGTTAGTGGCCAAGACTGACGGCGTCGCCAACGTTCCACCTGGCACTCGTGCATCGACCTATAGCGATGCGTACATGGCAGCGGCACCCTTCGCCAAAATAACCCTGGAATCGCTGAAAGCGGTCACACCAAAAACACCGACGCTTAAGCCGGTGCCTTACGTTGGCATTCAGTTGGTGACCATCCCAGAGTTTCAGGCGATCGGTACCTCCGTTGGGCAACAGTTCTCGGCAGCGTTAGTCGGCTCCAGCACGGTGGATGCTGCTCTGGCTTCGGCACAGACCACTACCGAGCGAGACATGAAGCGCGCGGGCTATCCGAAGAAATAGTCACAAATGTTGCCAGTGCCGAGCAGCGTTGCGCTGCTCGGCACCTTGTCCAGGCTGCACCGAGTTTCGGAGTCACCATGAATACTTCTGCCATCAATCCTCGTCTGGATACATCCAGCCCGCCCCCCAAAGCAAAACGCCGTCTGACTAAACCGGGCTGGTATCTGGTCAGCCCCTCTGTGTTGATGTTGTTGGTGTGGATGATCGTGCCATTGGGCATGACCGTTTATTTCTCCACAATTCGGTACAACTTATTGTCGCCTGGCGACCATGAATTTGTCGGGCTGGAAAACTTTACGTATTTCATTACCGACAGCGGGTTTATCCCTGGCGCCACCAACACCTTGTTGCTGGTGGGCAGCGTGCTGGCGATCAGTGTCGTTCTCGGCGTATTGATTTCCGCTTTATTGGAGGCCAGCGAATTTTTCGGTCGCGGCATCGTACGTGTGATGTTGATTTCGCCGTTTTTCATCATGCCGACGGTCAGCGCCCTGATCTGGAAAAATCTGATTTTCCACCCCGTGTCGGGAATTCTCGCAGCGCTCTGGAGGGTCTTGGGCGCGCAGCCGGTGGACTGGCTGGCTCACTTCCCGCTGCTGTCGATCATCATCATTGTGTCTTGGCAATGGCTGCCGTTCGCCATTTTGATCCTGATGACCGCGATGCAATCGCTGGATCAGGAGCAGAAAGAAGCTGCGCGCTTGGATGGCGCCGGTCCTATCGCGATCTTTTGGCACCTGACGTTGCCGCATCTGGCGCGACCGATTGCCGTTGTAATCATGATCGAGACGATCTTCCTGCTCTCGGTATTTGCCGAAATCTTCACCACCACCAACGGCGGGCCGGGCTATGCGTCGACTAACCTTGCCTATCTGATCTACAACCAGGCTCTGCTGCAGTTCGACGTCGGTATGGCTTCGGCCGGCGGCTTGATTGCCGTAGTCATCGCCAACATTGCCGCGATTATCCTGATTCGGATGATCGGTAAAAACCTCACCGACAAGTCATGAGGGCCCTGCCATGATGACGCTCAAACAATCCCGCCGCCTGCAAAGCGTGCTGCTGGGCGCCCTGTCCTGGGCGATTGCAGCACTGATCTTTTTCCCGATTTTTTGGATGGTATTGACCAGTTTCAAAACCGAGATTGATGCTTTCGCCACGCCGCCGCAGTTCTTCTTCACCCCGACGCTGGAAAACTACATCCATATCCAGGAACGCAGTGATTACTTCCACTTCGCCTGGAATTCGATCGTCATTTCTTTCAGCGCCACCCTCATTTGTTTGCTGGTTGCTGTTCCAGCGGCTTATTCCATGGCTTTTTTTGAGACCAAGCGCACTAAAGGCACGCTGCTGTGGATGCTCTCGACCAAAATGCTGCCGCCCGTGGGTGTGCTGATGCCGATCTACTTACTGGCCAAGACCTTCGGCCTGCTGGACACACGCTTTGCGCTGATCGCCATCTACACCCTGATCAACCTGCCGATTGTGGTTTGGATGATTTACACCTATTTCAAGGATATTCCGCCGGATATTCTTGAGGCTGCGCGCTTGGATGGTGCTACCACCGCCCAAGAAATATTCCGCGTTCTCGTTCCTATCTGCAAAGGCGGACTGGCGTCCACGGCGCTGCTGTCATTGATTCTGTGTTGGAACGAAGCGTTCTGGTCATTGAACCTGACCTCATCAAACGCGGCGCCGTTGACGGCCCTGATCGCCTCCTACTCCAGCCCTGAAGGGCTGTTCTGGGCCAAGCTTTCTGCGGTCTCGACCCTAGCCTGTGCGCCAATCTTGATCTTCGGCTGGATCAGCCAAAAACAACTGGTTCGCGGCCTGTCTTTCGGCGCCGTCAAATAGATAGTTTCAGCCTCTTTAACGAGAGCAGAACGGAGGCCATATGGCTAACCTGAGCATTAGAAATTTACAAAAAGGCTTCGACGGCCACGAGATTCTCAAAGGTATTGACCTGGACGTTCGCGACCGTGAGTTCGTGGTCTTTGTAGGACCCTCGGGCTGTGGCAAATCAACCCTGCTGCGGTGTATCGCCGGGCTTGAAGACGTCAGTGGCGGCACCATCGAGCTTGATGGACGTGACATTACCGAAGTGTCCCCGGCCAAGCGTGACCTGGCCATGGTGTTTCAAACCTATGCGCTGTACCCCCACATGACGGTGCGTAAAAACATGTCCTTCGCCCTCGACCTGGCAGGCGGTGATAAAGCCGAGGTCGACCGCAAAGTCGCCGAAGCCGCGCGTATTTTGCAACTGGAACCGCTGCTGGAGCGCAAACCGAAACAGCTGTCCGGCGGCCAGCGCCAGCGGGTCGCCATCGGGCGTGCCATCGTGCGTAATCCAAAAGTCTTCCTGTTCGACGAACCGTTATCCAACCTCGACGCCGCCCTGCGAGTACAGACCCGGCTGGAACTGTCGCGGCTGCACAAAGAACTGAAAGCAACCATGATCTATGTGACCCACGACCAGGTCGAAGCCATGACCCTGGCCGACAAAGTGGTGGTCCTAAATGGCGGTAAAGTCGAACAGGTCGGTACGCCCTTGGAGCTCTATCACCACCCGGCCAATCTGTTTGTCGCCGGCTTTCTCGGCACGCCAAAAATGGGCTTCCTCAAAGGCAAGATCACCCGCAGCGACAGCACGGGCTGTGATGTGTCCCTTGATGCCGGTGCCATTGTCAGCCTGCCGTTGAGCGGCACCAGCCTGACGGTTGGCAGTTCGGTAACCTTGGGCATTCGTCCAGAACACTTGAACATCGCCAACGTCGGCGACTGTCAGATACAAGTGATCGCTGATGTCAGCGAGCGACTGGGCAGCGACACGTTTTGCCACGTGCGTACCGCGTCCGGCGAAGCCTTGACCATGCGCATCCGCGGCGATCTTGCCAGTAAGTACGGCGAAACGCTGAACTTGCATCTGGATAGCGCCCATTGCCATTTGTTCGACGCCCAAGGTTTGGTCATCACCCACGCCTTACAGGTCGCCGCTTAAGCATTCGAGAGTTCTGAACATGAAGCTCAACAAGCAAAACCTGTCGCAATTGGATCCGCATGTTGCCCGCCCAGCCTACGCGCCGAGTGAAATCCGTCAAGGCATCGCACACATTGGCGTCGGTGGTTTCCACCGTGCACATCAGGCGTTTTACACCGATGCACTGATGAACACCGGCGAAGGCCATGACTGGAGCATCTGCGGCATCGGCTTACGACCGGAAGATCTCGGCGTGCGCGATGCGTTACAAGGTCAGGACTATCTGTACACGCTGTACGAACTGGGTGACACCGACGACACCGAGACTCGCATCATAGGCTCCATCAGCGGCATGCTGCTGGCTGTCGACGGTATCCAGGCGCTGATCGACAAGCTCGCCAGCCCGCAGATTCGCATTGTTTCGCTGACCATCACCGAAGGCGGCTATTGCATCGACGACAGCAACGGCGAATTCATGGCGCACCTGCCACAGATTCAGCACGACCTCGCGCACCCGGCAGCACCTACCACTGTGTTTGGTTTGCTGTGCGCAGCCTTGGCCAAGCGCCGCCTGAACGGCACGCCAGCATTTACCCTGATGTCTTGCGATAACCTGCCGCATAACGGTGCCGTGGCCCGCAAAGCGTTGCTGGCGTTCGCCACCTTGCGCGACGCCGATCTGCACGACTGGATCGCCTCCAACGTCAGCTTTCCGAACGCCATGGTTGATCGCATCACCCCCATGACCAGCACCGCTCACCGCTTGCAGTTGCATGACGAAAAAGGTATCGACGATGCCTGGCCGGTGGTCTGTGAACCTTTCGTGCAATGGGTGTTGGAAGACAAGTTCGTCAACGGACGTCCGGCCTGGGAAAAAGTCGGTGTGCAGTTCACTGACGATGTAACGCCTTACGAAGATATGAAAATCAAGTTACTTAATGGCAGCCATTTGGCATTAACGTATTTGGGCTTTTTGCAGGGCTACCGCTTCGTCCACGAAACCATGAACGATCCACTGTTCGTGCGCTACATCCGCACCTACATGGACCTGGACGTGACGCCGCAATTGGCCTCGGTGCCCGGCATTGATCTGGAAACCTACAAAGACACGCTGATTCAGCGCTTCTCCAACCAGGCCATCGCCGACCAACTGGAGCGGGTGTGCTCGGACGGTTCTTCAAAGTTTCCCAAGTTTACGGTGCCCACCATCAATCGGCTGATTCTCGATAAGGGCAACCTGGACCGTGCATCGCTGGTGGTCGCAGCCTGGGCGGTGTACCTGAAGGGCAAAGACGAGAACGGCGTGACGTTCCAGATTCCCGACCCGCGCGCCGAGTTCTGTCAGGCGCTGGTAGCCGATGATGTGTTGGTTACCCAGCGGCTGCTTGCAGTGGAGGAGATTTTTGGCGCAGCCATTGCGCAATCGGCTGAGTTCATTGCGTCATTCGAGCACAATTTCAACAGTCTGCGCGAGCTGGGCGTGAAGAAAACCCTGGAAAATCTGTTGGCCAAAAGCGTCTGAGGTGAACCATGTTTCTCGGTATTGACTGCGGTACCCAAGGCACCAAAGCGATTGTGCTCGAGGCCAAGAGCGGTAAGGTGCTCGGCCAAGGCTCCGCGCCGCACACCTTGATCAGCGCAGCCAATGGCCGGCGCGAGCAAGAGGTCTCGCAGTGGCTGACCGCTTTCGAGCAAGCGACCCGCCAAGCGCTGGCGCAAGCGGGCATCAGCGGTTCGCTGATTCAGGCCATTGGCGTCTCAGGTCAACAACACGGATTGGTGTTGCTCGATCAACAGGGCGACGTGTTACGCCCGGCCAAGCTGTGGTGCGACACCGAAACCACACCGGAAAATGATCGGCTCTTGGAGTACCTCGGCGGTGAGGCGGGTTCATTGGCGCGCTTGGGTGTTGCCATCGCGCCGGGTTACACCGTGTCCAAGCTGCTGTGGACCAAGGAGCAGCACCCGGATGTGTTCGAACGCATCGATAAGATTCTTTTGCCTCACGATTATTTGAATTATTGGCTCACCGGCCGCTGCTGCAGCGAGTTTGGTGATGCCTCTGGCACCGGCTATTTCAACGTCCGCACCCGCCATTGGGACTCGGCCATTCTGGAACACATCGACCCCAGCGGTCGGTTACACCGGGCCTTGCCGCAGTTGCTCGACGCCCAGCAATGCGTGGGCACGATTCTTCCCGAAATTGCTCAACGGTTGGGGCTCAACCCTGAGGCGATTGTTTCCAGTGGCGGCGGCGACAACATGATGGGCGCCATCGGCACTGGCAATATCGAACCGGGCTCAATCACCATGAGCCTGGGTTCGTCAGGCACGGTTTACGCGTACGCAGACGAAGCGCAGGTCAGCGATCAAGCGTCGGTGGCAACGTTCTGTTCGTCTTCCGGCGGTTGGCTGCCATTGATTTGCACCATGAACCTGACCAACGCCACCAGCGCTGTCCGCGAATTGTTTGCGCTGGACATCGAGCAATTCAATCGAGCCATTGCCGAGGCGCCCATCGGTGCGCACGGCGTGTTGATGCTGCCGTTTCTCAACGGCGAACGCGTCCCTGCCCTGCCCAATGCCACCGGTAGTATTTTGGGTCTCGACAGTACCAACCTGAACCAGGCGAATCTGTGCCGAGCCGTGGTCGAGGGCACGACCTTTGGCTTGCGCTACGGCTTGGACTTGTTGCGGGCCAGCGGCATCAAAAGCCAGGCGATCCGGCTGATCGGCGGCGGCGCTAAAAGCGCCATTTGGCGGCAGATTGTCGCTGACATCATGGACACCCCCGTCATCGGTACCCAGCACAGCGAAGCGGCAGCGTTAGGCGCGGCGATTCAGGCCGCGTGGTGCTGGTACGAAGAGCAAGGGCAAAATCTCGGGCTAGACTCTTTGTGTCGTCGTTGCGTCAGCCTTGATGCAAGCAGCGAAACTCAACCACTGGCGGCAAATGTCGCGGCTTATCAGCAGGTTTATGACCGTTACCGGGCGTGCTTACAGGAACTTTGAAGTCATTTATGTTTTGGAGCGTTTATGTTTTTAGTGTGTGGCGAAGCACTGTTCGATTTTTTCAGCCAACCGGACAGCGGCGGGCACAGCAGTAGAATCGGATTTCAAGCCGTTGCTGGCGGCTCACCATTCAATGTTTCAGTCGGGCTTAGCCGACTTGGTATCACTACGGCGTTGTTTGCCGGCGTTTCAAATGATTATTTGGGCCGACGTCTGCGAACGGTACTTGACGAAGAAGGCGTGCGCCCCGATTACCTGATTGATTTCGATGCCCCGACCACACTGGCAATGGTCGCCGTGGGTGCTGACGGCTCGCCGCACTACAGTTTTCGCGGTGAAGGCTGCGCCGACCGTCAGTTGGAGCTTGAGCATTTGCCAGTACTAGGCGCGCACGTGCGGGGGATTCACGTTGGCTCTTTTTCATTGGTGGTACGCCCAGTTGCCGATACGTTGCTGGCGTTGGTCAGGCGTGAGAGCACGCAACGGTTGATCAGCCTGGACCCAAATGTTCGTCTTAACCCCGAGCCAGACATTCAACGTTGGCGTGAGCAGATCAACGCCTTCGCTGAGCACGCGCACCTGATAAAAGTCAGCGACGAAGACCTATCTTTGCTGTACCCGGACCTGGACCCACAGACCGTTGCCGAAGGCTGGCTCAGCCAACGCTGCCAGTTGGTATTCTTGACCCGTGGCGCCCAAGGCGTCAGCGTGTTCACCCGCCAACATGGAACCTGGTCGATTGCGGCTCGCAAAGTCGTCACCGCCGATACCGTCGGTGCAGGCGATACTTTCCAGGCGGCGTTGATCACCTACCTCACCGAGCATCAGCTGGACAGCCCATTGGGCCTAGAGACACTGACCCGCCAACAGATCACCGAGATGATGCAGTTTGCAGTGGCAGCAGCAGCATTGACCTGCACAAAGCTAGGACCAGACTTGCCGTATCGGGATCAGCTGACGGGGATATAAGCCGAGTGCTCGAAAAAAAATCAAACCTGAAGCACCATCCACTCGCTGATCGATTGTTTGAGGAATCAACATGAGCCTGTCTTACTACCAACTGTCTGTGCCGGTATTCCTGCGCGGGCTAGATAACTTATCCAAATGGCTGGATAAAGCCGTTGAACACGCTGCAGCCAATGGCATGCCTATCGACGAACTATTGGAATCGCGTCTTGCACCGGACATGTATACCCTGACGGGCCAAATCCAATCTGCGAGCGACGCCTCTAAACTCTGCTCTGCCCGCCTGGCCGGTGTGACCCCACCAAGCTTTCCAGATACCGAAACCACTCTTGAGCAGTTACGTGAGCGCATCACCAACACTCAAGCATTTATCCGCAGCGTAACGCCCGAGCAATACGAAGCCAACGAAGGTAATACCGTAACGCTGAAAACCCCAAGCCAAGAAATAACCTTTAGCCAGCAGGATTACCTATTGAACTTTGCCCTGGCGAACTTCTACTTCCACCTAACCACCGCCTTCGGCATTCTGCGCCATAAAGGCGTGCCTATCGGCAAGATGGATTTCCTTGGCGGGATTTAGTGCGGTGATGACGGTAATATGAAACGTAACCCAATCAGGCGATAGCCGGGCGATATCCAGATAGCGTAACGGGCTGCCCGGCCCTGATTTGGTAACTAGCTATACCGGCTCACCGCCGTCTGGAGGGTTGGGCGATAAGGTACAGCCTGGCCGCTTAGGCTCCGACTGCGCACCTTAGTCAACTGCGCTCGGTTCACCGAAGCAAACGAATAGCCCGCGCAAATGCCGGAGCTTCAGTTTACGGCTTAAGCGATACTCAGTTTGGTAGTGGTTTCATTCGCTGCCTGGGTCAATTTCACCAACGCGCTATTCAGAAATGAATTGCCTTTATCGCCGATGCTTGCGCTAGTGGCAGAGCCTAAGGCACCACTGCCTGAGGCAACAGCAACCTGCATTTCCGTTTGTTTCTTGATGATGCCGGCGAGTTTTGTTTCTACTTTCGCCGCTGCATCAGGGGACAAGGCCTTAAGGTCAGCCTCAGTCAGCCCCATGCTTTTCAACGCGCCGTAACGCATTTTCTGCGCAGGCGTCATCGCCATGTAGTCCTTGAAGTCATCAGCCGCGCTTTTCGTACCCGTGGTGCCGGTCACACCGCCCGCTGTGGAAACCTGTGCAAGATCGTTGCTGCTGCCGCTGCTGTTTGTCGTATTCACTTGGCCTATCGAGTTCTGCAAGGTAACCATCATTTTTGCAAACGCTTCTTGACGGTTTTGTTCTTGCTGACTCGACGCGCTTGACTGAGCCGACGCGCTGCTACTGCTACCTAAAGCAATCGGTTGAACTGTCGAGTCGCTTAGACTGAGAAAATCGGCTTCGGGCGACTGAGTGGAGGAGCGTACTACCGGAATTGAATAGTCCGTCCTACCGAGGCCACTGATAAAACTCATTTCAGTTACTCCAATAAGTACAGTTTAAAAACACACCTTCAGTGTCGCAGCAAAGCACGTGCCAAATAGGCAACCGCTCTGATACTGAGGCGCTTTACCCAATCAGCAGCCAGTCGTGTTTAGACGCTTACTCAATAAGGGCAGCAGATGGCCGCCGTCGGCAAACGGTTGCCGCGCCGCGACTCGATCTTCGGTTGGAATCAAGTCAGATTATGGGGGACCGCTGCGCGATCCATCGCGAGCGAGTCCACGCTTACAACTTAGTTGAGGCCCTGTTAGAACTCCACTGCCGGAAAATCGACTTCGGTGGCCGCCACATTGTTAAGGTAGTTAGTCAGAGTTAACAGCGCGACCTGAGTGACAACTTCGATGATTTTAGCGTCGGTCAGGCCCGCAGCACGGACAGCAGCGAGGGACTCATCGCTCACGCGTCCTTTGGTGGTCACCACTTCACGGGCAAACACTGTGTAAGGGCTGAGAACACCATCACGGGCGCTGCGGATCGCTTCGGCTGACAACCCCGCCTTGCCACCAAATAAAGTATGCGCGGCCAGGCAATATTCGCAGCCATTGACTTGGGAAGTGGCCAGTGCGATTGATTCACGCTCGACTCCGCTTAGCGAGTTTTTGCCGAAGGCATAGGAAAATTGCAAATAGGCCCCCAGCGCAGCAGGCGAATGAGCCAAGGTTTTGAAAACGTTTGGCACGATGCCGAAACTTTTTTTCACCCCTTCCAAAAGGGGCAGCGATGCCGCAGGTGCGTGTTCGAGGCTGAGAGCAGGGATGCGTGACATGGTGGTTCTCCAGAAAGTTCGGACACTGTGCGGGCCGATGAAGGCTATGCTATGGATAATTCCTGTACAGTCGGATTCAAATCGTCGCCATTATGCGACATATCGTCTAAAAAATAGTTACCACGGAAGTCACTATGGATCGTTTATCTGCCCTCTTGACGCACTTTGGTGTAAGTGCCGGAACGTTCCACAGCGGTGACTTTTGCGGGATAGCGGCTTTCGACGACCAAGAGCCACGCGGCCATATCCATTTGCTAAAAGCGGGGCAAGTCAAACTCCGCTTAAGCGACAGCCGCGAGCATTTGATTACTGAACCCACTCTGATTTTTTTTCCTCGGCCTTACCAGCACAGGCTCAGCTCCACCGAGGCGGATGGTGCACAGCTGGTCTGTGCATCGCTGAGCTTTAACGGCGGAGTGAACAACCCACTATCGTCCGCACTGCCTGACTATTTGCTGTTACCGCTGGCAGACGTGGCAATGCTTGGGATTACGCTGGAGTGGCTGTTTCGCGAAGCCTGCGGCGACGACTGCGGGCGTGACGCTACGATGGACCGCTTGTTCGAGCTTTTGGTTATTCAGCTGTTACGGTATTTGCTTACAACACATGGGATGGAAAGCGGAATGATGGCGGGACTTGCTGACCCGCGTTTGTCGCGCGCGTTGAATCAGATGCATGCCAATCCTCAACAAGCTTGGACGGTGGCGGAACTCGCCACTGCAGCCAACATGTCTCGGGCGAGTTTCGCTGCGCATTTCCATACGGTGCTAGGGCAACCGCCCGCGGATTATTTAATGAGCTGGCGCATCAGTCTGGCGCAAAAACGCTTACGAGACGGCAAACCCATTGCACTTATTGCCGATGAAGTGGGCTATGAAAGTCCTTCTGCCCTCGCCCGCGCCTTTCGACGCAAGACCGGAACCAGTCCGCGCGACTGGCTGCGAAGTCAGATGTCATAAATAAAAAAGTCCGACATCGCCTGGGGCGTCGTCGGAGTTCTTTTGGCTGCGAGCTAAAACCGGTGCATCAGAAAATCGAGATAGGGTAATCCGCGATTAAACGAAACTCGTTGACATTGCCTTCGGCTTGATCGGCATTGCCACGATGCCACGCTTGACGCATACGCAAGGATAAGTCCTTGACCGGTCCGCTTTGCACTGTGTATTTAACTTCAAGGTTGGTTTCGTGGTGTTTACCGTTTTCGCCATAACCGTAGGCACGATAAGGACTATTGGCTGCCATACGAGTCCCGTCGATATTATCACCGTGAATATAACGAACCATGAAAGCCAGACCAGGAATACCAAGACTTGCCAAATTCAGATCATAACGCGCTTGCAGCGACTTCTCTCCAGGACCGTTGAAGTCCGAGTACTGAATAGAGTTAGCCAAGTTTATCGAGTCTGAAATATCACCCGGACCATTTTTGCCAAACGCCACGTAGTCGAACGGAGTATCGCCGTGAACTTTCTGATAGGCGAAGGTGACCGTGTGTGCCGTCAGGAAAGTATAAGCGGCCGCCAGGGAGTACGCAGTGTTACTAATGGCGCCTGCCTTCGCGGAACCGTCGTCGTTGGTGCGGTAAATATTGAAATCTAAGTTTAACGATTGCAGTTCAGAGATTGGCAACGTGTAGTTAGCGTTGGCATAGTATTGACGCCATACATCTTCGAGCTTTGACCCATAAACACTAAGCGAAAGAGCATCGGACACCGCGTATTTACCGCCCGCATAGCTAATGCTATTAGCAGTAACATTAGCGTAGGAGGCAAACAAGTCGTGCTCGCTATTGGTCGTGACCGGACCGTTACCGCCGGTAAAATGTCCAGCATCCAATTCAAGGCCTTTAATCTCGCTGCTCAACAAATTGAAACCGGTACCCGTTTGTGGGAAAAGCCGCGATCCGCCAGCAGCAAATACCGGCGCAATTGGCTGCAGATTGCCCCAAAGCAGTTCGGTTTTAGATATCCGCATTTTCAGCGCACCACCCGCTCGACTGTATTCATCTACCGGTTCACCGTTACTTTGCACCGGCAAGTTACCTGTCCCCGTAGTGCCCGCGCCGCCATCAAGCTTAAAAGCCCAGTTGCCGAAAGCTTCTACACCAAATCCGACAGTGCCTTGGGTAAAACCTGAGCTGTAGTTCGTCAGAACACCTTGCGTCCAATCCTTACGGTCGGCGCTGCCGTTTTTTGAATCGCGATTGAAATAATAGTTTTTAAGGTGGACGTTAAGACTACTGTCTTCAACAAACCCTTTCGCGTCGGCTTGATCGCTAACGACAGCAGCCGTTGCTAACTGGCTGATGCCAATAGAGACCGCAAGGGTCACCAGATTCCACTTAACAGACATCATTTTTGACGATCCCCTAATCCTGATACGCCATCGCCATCAAACACCTGGAAACGGGAATCCTCCCCAGTATTCAGGCGCATAACATAACGATAGTAAAGTGTTGGCAGATGGTTGAAACATAAAGACCGTGTAATGAAATCACGGTGAACTACGGGCCATTCAACCCTTTTCTTATCGTCAAAGCGCAGGGTTGCTCCCATGCCGTACAACTTTTAACATCGAAGTTCCCAACGTTTATGTCTATTTTCATGATAGTCATTATCGACTAACGTAATAGTTCTATATTCATGACGATGTTAGAGTTCGCTTCGATGACCGACCACGCCTCGACCGCGTCCTGACTCCGCATCAGGAAGCACCGATTTGGCTGCTCCACTTCATCATTCCTTTGGTTACAAATTTTTAGCCACCTCACCTCTGTGCGGTGGCTTTTTTTATGAAGGGATAATCGTTAAGGTGAAACGCCGTCACCTAGGCTAAAACCGGTCTCGGTTGACCCAAAAAGAATTGTTTCCCTCAGCGTTCGTTAGCCTTCAGTAGCTCTGCCCCGTTGAACACTCCACCCAGCTGCATCAACCGTCCGCCAGTGGCCAAGGGGCCCAGATCTATGGGCGCCAGACCTATGGACTTGATCAAATCGGTAACCGCTGCTTTGGCGCCGGCATCGTCTCCAGCTAGAAACGCCACGCGTTTGAAGCCGTCAGGCGCAAGATTAAAGAAACCTGCGATGGGCAAGGTGTTGAACGCCTTGATCACTCTAGCGTCCGGTGCAAGTCGGGCAACTATTTCACTGCCACTGTCCTCACCCAAGTCGGCTACTTTGTAATCGGGCAAATAATTGAGGAAAGTATTGGTCGCATCGATCAGGATGCGCCCTTCCCACTTGGGTAAAGCAGGCAATGCTTGCGCCACGCTTATCCACGGAATCGCCAATATCACCAGTTCGCACGCGGCAGCCTGCTCTAGGGTGCCCGCTTTAGCTTTGTGGCCTAACCTATGAATCAGCGACGTCAAGCTGGCTGGTCCCCTACGACTACTGATCAACAGCTCATGGCCAGCGCGTATGCATTCTGCCGCCAGGGTTTCGCCGACAGCCGCCGCACCGATAATTCCAATATTCATGGTTCCCCCTCATTGCTATACGAAGAAATGGGCATGACCTACTGATCCAAGCTCAAAAAATTATAGCCGTGCTTCTGGACGGGCGAATGAGTAAGCCGAGGGAGCGACCCGATGAACCAAGGTTTAAAAAATAAATGTAAGGCGGCTGAGTAAACCTGCCTTCTTAGGTGTTTACTTCACATTACCTCACAGAGTGCAGGAATACCTTTGCAGCGAGGGTCTTTACACGTTGAATCAGGTACGCAGACATGGCCAATACACTCACGCCTATAAAATATTTGAAAACTTTTATTAATCGGAGCAGCTCATGAACATCGACCTCACCGCAAAGCCTGTTCGTCGTCCTTCCGTTTGGCTCCTCGCGGGCTGCTTGGCCGCTACCCTTTTAAGCGCACAGGTTCAGGCCTCGGGCGACGGGGCCAATGAATCGGATAATTCAATAAAACTTAATTGCCCTAAGGGCAAGGTCTACAACCCCAAAACCAAGTCCTGCACAATTCAGCAAAGCAGCCTAAATCGCTACGTTAACGAAACGTATTATGCTTACCTATTGTAAAACGCAATCGAAACGAAGTTGATGCGGCCGCACGTCGTTTAAAGACTGCACCCTGAACCGCCACCCTATTGAGGTAATTGAATGTCTGCCCAGCGTTGTAAAAAAGTCATAAGCTCGCTCGTCCTGCTCGTATCGTTCGCTACCTCCACATTGGTGATCGCCCATGCTCACTTGCAAAGCCAGACGCCCGCAGCCGACAGCACCGTGACCCCTCCTACAGAACTGCGCCTAAACTTTTCTGAAGGCATTGAGGAAAAATTCACCAAAGTCGTTCTCACAACCAACACCGGTAAAACCGTTAGCGTGAAAAGTATTGCTACTGCAGTAGGCGATAAGAAAACCCTGGTTGTAACTCCTGCCACGCCGCTCGTTGCTGGCCAGTACCATGTCGAATGGCACGCTGTTTCAGTTGATACCCATAAAAGCGATGGCTCATACGCATTCAAAGTAAGCCCTTAATTTCATGCAAAATGCGCTTATCCTATGTCGATTCGTACACTTTGCTGCGGTGCTGTTTCTGTTTGGTAGCGACCTGTTCCGAACCTGGTTATTTCGCGCACGGCTGGAGCGCGCGGACACTGCAACGCTGGACGTCAGTCTGACGTGGATATCACGCGCATTGATCCTTTTGGCCCTTGTCAGCGGCGTGTTGGTGCTGATGTTTACCGCCGCGAGCATGGCAGGCAGTTGGCAAGACGGGTTAGATCTAAACACCCTGTCACTTGTCGTGGATCAAACCTTTTTTGGCAAGGTCTGGTGCGCTCATCTGCTGCTGAACGTCGCGCTGTTAACCAACGTGGTTTCAGATCGACGTCCCTGCCCTACTCTGCGCATGATTCTGACGACACTGCTGCTGGCAACACTCGCGCCGGTGGGTCATGGCGCGATGTTCGATGGCTTGCTCGGCGGGTTGATGATGTTCAATCAACTAGTTCACTTAAGCGGCGTAGGTGCGTGGTTGGGCGGATTGTTGTTGCTGTCATTACTGATGGCAACCCAAGCGCCGGCCAACGCTTTACCACTATTACTACGGTTCAGCGGCATCGGCTATAGCCTGGTGGGGCTGATTGTCACAACCGGCCTGATTAACGTCCGGGTGATGAGCGGCGCGTTATGGCCTGAACCCGCCTTGTCCGGATTTGGGTTGATATTGCTGATCAAGGTTTGTCTGGTGCTGTGCATGCTGTTGCTGGCGCTGTTCAATCGCGTGTTACTCAATCATCACGCTCATCGATTCAACGTTCTACGCACGAGCGTTGCGCTAGAGTGCTTATTCGGTGTGCTGGCCGTGGCGGCTGTCTCGTTGCTGGGTACGTTGCCCCCCATGCTGGCGATCTGACAATACGGCGAAAACGATTCAGACGTGGAGTTTGCGCTTGCGAAACTCAGCCACTTTGTGGCGATTGCCGCACTGCGCCATGCTGCACCAACGGCGTTTGTGCGACTTGGTTCGGTCATAGAACCACAACACGCAGTCCGCATGTTCGCAGGTGCGAATCAGCGCAAAGTCACCGTCCACCAGCAATTGGGCGCCAGCTTCAGCCAACGGTGCAAGAAACTGTTCAGCGGTTTGCTGTTCGCGGACCCGTTCAAGACGCAGCGTGTCCGGAGCTACCCAGATAAGCTGGGGATGGCTCAGCGCTTTGCGCAAGTAGGCATTTAACGCCGTTAAATTGCTCTGAACCCCTGTTTTACGTTGCTCAATTCCCACACGAATAATCTCGCGCAGCTCAAGGGCAGCCGTCAGTAAGGTGCCTCCGGTAAATATTGGAACTTCCTCGGCGTCAAACCAGCCAGCGCGCTCCAGCCAGCGCGCCACATCGGCGTCGTGGTGCCAGAAATCAACCAAGATTCCATTAATGCTGGCTCGGGTGTTGAGCATATCCAGAATCGGATCATCGGCCACGAGAACCGGTTCATTCGATAGCACATCAGGGGTGACGATAGCCATGGTGCCTCCTTGAATTAGACGGCCATCGTAACCCCTATAAAACGACATGAACAGTTACCAACTATCGAGCGCTTAGCGGTTGACGTCCACTATCACTCGGCCGCGCACTTTCCCGGCAATCAACTGAGCCGAAACCTCCACCACGTCACTGAGCGCAATCTCGTGACTGATCAGCGGAAGCAACGACACATCGAAGTCTTTGGCTAGACGTTCCCAGGCGACGATCCGGTCAGCCCGTGGCCGATTGACGCTGTCGATGCCCGCCAACGTCACGCCGCGCAGAATAAACGGCATCACCGTTCCCGGAAATTCCATGCCCTGTGCCAGGCCGCAGGCCGCCACGGTTCCTCGATATTTGATGCCGGCGCACACGTTCGCCAATGTATGGCTGCCGACGGAGTCAATGGCAGCCGCCCAACGCTCTTTGGCTAACGGTTTACCCGGCTCAGACAAGGTGCCACGATCAATGATTTCGGCGGCACCCAGTTGCTCTAGATAAGCACTTTCAGCCACGCGACCAGTGGACGCCACGACTCGATAACCAAGCTTCGCCAAAATAGCCACCGCGAAGCTGCCGACGCCGCCGTTGGCTCCGGTTACCAGCACGTCGCCCTTATCCGGACGTAGACCGTGCTCTTCCAGGGCAATCACCGCTAGCATTGCGGTGTATCCGGCCGTTCCGATAGCCATGGCCTGTGCTGCTGTAAACCCCTTGGGCAGTGGAATCAGCCATTTGCCCTCAACCCGGGCTTTTTCAGCCAGGCCACCCCAATGGGATTCGCCCACCCCCCAACCGTTCAGTAATACCTCGTCTCCGACTTTGAATTCGGCGTCACTGCTGTGCTCTACCGTTCCGACCAAATCAACGCCCGGAATCATCGGAAACTTACGCACCACAGGGCCACTGCCGGTAATCGCCAAACCGTCTTTGTAGTTCAGGGTGCTGTAAGACACCCGCAGCGTGACGTCGCCGGGTGGAAGCCGGTCTTCGCTAATATCGCTCAAGCCTGCGCGATAACCCGACTCGTCTTTCTCAATCAAAATGCCCTTAAACATGCATGCCTCCGATATAGACCGATCGTCTAGAAATAGATCGAAAATCACTGTGGCAAACCCCGCAGGAAGCCAGCAATGAACGTATTCAATGGAGTGCCACTTTGAACCAGTCGTGCCCGCAGCACTGCGCCCTCCCAGCCGATCCAAAAGAACGCAGCCAACTCTGCACAGTCGGCATTGACCGACAACTCCCCCGCCGATTGAGCCGCCTTTAAACATAACGTCAGCCGCGCTTGCCAATCGAGAAATATGCTTTCAAGCGCGGCCCGAAACCCTTCCGGCAGCACGCAGACTTCTTGACCCATATTGCCGACCATACACCCGCGCCGGTAGTCATAACGGGCCATCCCAAGGTTAGCGTCTTGGGCAAAACCTGCCAGACGCTCCAACGGTGAAAGTGATTCGTCCAGCAGCCAGCGATCCAGCTTGCGGGCGAAAAACGCCGCGTAATTGTCCAGCACCGCTCGGCCAAAAGCTTCTTTGCTATCGAAGTAATGGTAGAACGAACCCTTTGGCACGCCGATCAGCTTGAGGATGCTGTCAATGCCGGTCGCCGTGAAGCCTTGCTCGGTCAGCACCTCAGTACCGCAACGAATTAATGCGTCGCGGGTTTCCAGGTTGTCTCTATCAACCTTGGGTGGACGGCCTGGACGACGGGGTTTAGCGCTGAGTATTGTCATGCGCTGAATATTAGACCGATAGATTTTAATGTCAATCGGCTGACAAATAGAAAATGTAACCTCCATAATAGTATTTGACAGGTTACAAAAACGAAGAAAGAATAATCGACCCCTTCACTAGTCGCTTATTGAGAACCCTTGCCATGGCCACATATCCCGCCCACTCCTCCAGCACTGTGCGCTATCAACATGTCGATGCCGACGGCGTAAAGATTTTCTACCGCGAAGCGGGCGAAGCTGACGCCCCGGTGATTTTACTCCTGCACGGTTTCCCGAGCTCGTCGCATATGTACCGCGACTTGATTCCGCACCTGGCCACTCGCTATCGCGTGATAGCGCCGGACCTGCCTGGTTTCGGCTTCACTCAAGTGCCCGCTGAGCGGAACTACCATTACAACTTCGACAACCTGGCGAAAACGCTCGAGGGCTTTGTTCAAGTGCTGGGCTTGAGCCGCTACGCATTGTATGTGTTCGATTACGGCGCACCGGTCGGACTGCGCCTGGCTGTTGCACACCCTGAACGTGTCACCGCACTGATTTCTCAGAATGGCAACGCCTACCTGGAAGGCCTGGGCGATGCGTGGGAGCCGATTCGTAACTACTGGCGAAATCCGAGCGCGACCAACCGACAAATCATTCGCGAGGCGGTGCTTAATCTCGACGGGATACGCTATCAATACGTGCACGGTGTCACTCACCCGGAATTGATCGCGCCGGAGTCGTACACCCTTGATGTGCTGCTGATGCAGCGTCCGGGTAATGAAGATATTCAGTTAGACCTTTTCCTCGACTACGCCAACAACCTCACGCGATACCCTGTATTTCAGGCATTTTTTAAACGGACTCAAGTGCCCACGCTGGTGATTTGGGGCAAACACGATCCGTTTTTCATTCCCCCCGGCGCCCAAGCGTATAAACGCGATAACGCCAACGCCGTGGTCGAGATGCTCGACACCGGTCACTTTGCACTGGAAACGCATGTGGACTACATTGCCCAACGCATCTTTGAGGTGTTGGGAAACGCTATTCGCTGAAATCCCAGGCTACTTTGCCCGCTCAACGGTGACCTAACTGTTTGGCTCTATCTAGGAGAATTCCACCGTGAGTACATGGTCCGACCGCCGCATACTCGATCTTTTCGGTATTGAACTGCCGATTTTACAAGCACCCATGGCCGGTTCCAGCGGTTCAGCCATGGCAATTGGGGTTGCGACTGCGGGCGGTCTCGGGTCTTTGCCCTGCGCCGCGCTGAGTCTGGAGCAGATTCGTAAAGAGGTAGCCCAGATTCGCAGCCAGAGTCGCGGCCCGTTGAATTTAAATTTTTTCTGCCACCAACCGCCTGCTGCGGACCCGGCGCGCGAGGCGCGTTGGAAAGAATCGCTCAAAGACTATTACATCGAACTGGGTGCTGATTTCGAGGCGCCGACCCCGGTGTCTGCTCGCGCACCGTTCGATGACGCAACATGCACCTTGGTGGAAGAGTTAAAGCCTGAGGTGGTCAGCTTTCATTTTGGCCTGCCTGCCCCCGCGCTGTTACATAGGGTAAAAGCCACAGGTGCAAAGGTCATTTCGTCGGCCACCACGGTTGACGAAGCGATCTGGCTGGAGCATCACGGTTGTGACGCGATTATTGCCATGGGTTACGAAGCCGGTGGCCATCGCGGCCTGTTTCTAAGTGATGAACTTTCCTCCCAAATCGGCACGTTAGCGTTAGTGCCACAAGTGGTAGATGCCGTTCGTGTTCCAGTAATTGCCGCAGGCGGAATTGGCGATGCCCGGGGCATCGTTGCTGCGTTCGCGCTGGGCGCTTCGGCGGTACAACTGGGCACGGCTTATTTGTTTTGTCCTGAAGCCAAGGTCAGCGAACCCCATTACCAAGCACTGCGTAACGCCAGAGGCAGTGACACCGCGCTGACCAACCTCTTCACCGGCAGGCCCGCACGCGGCATCGTTAACCGGGTAATGCGCGAGCAAGGCCCGATCAGCGCCATCACGCCGGCGTTTCCTCTGGCCGGTGGCGCGCTGATTCCGTTACGCGCGTTGTCCGAGCCCAACGGCAGCGGTGACTTCCTTAACTTGTGGGCTGGTCAGGCGGTAGGCCTGAAGCACGAAATGTCCGCTGAAGCGCTGACACGGCAACTGGGTGTCCAAGCGCTGGAAAAATGCCTTAGCCATTGAAATAACGTCGTCGGGTAATATTGATCACCGACATATATGGGGCCATTGCTTCCACGTGCGCATTTGCCCCTATATATTTCGCTATATGACGGTTGCTTACGGCGGTCTGGCCAACCCGATATCTTCCACACATTTATGGAAAGTCTTCATGCAAATGGGTCCATCACTCATCACTCTTAACGCCTTTGTTGTCATGTTGGTTTCGCTTGGAATGAGCACCGCATTCGCCGATGACGTACAAGTGGCCGTCGCCGCCAACTTCGCCGCGCCGATCCAAGCCATTGCTAAAGAGTTTGAGATAGACACCGGGCATAAACTGATTGCAGCGTATGGCGCCACCGGGCAGTTCTATACGCAGATCAAAAACGGTGCACCGTTTGATGTGTTCCTGTCCGCCGATGACACCACCCCTGCCAAGCTGGAAAAAGAAGGTGAAACTGTTCCAGATTCGCGCTTCACTTACGCCGTTGGTAAATTGGCGTTGTGGTCGGCCAAAGAAGGTTACGTAGATGATAAAGGCGCCGTACTAAAGGCTAACCACTATCAGCACCTGTCTATCGCCGACCCAAAAGCGGCGCCATACGGCTTGGCGGCAACTCAAGTCTTGGCCCACCTTGGTCTGACCGACGTGACAAAAGATAAAATTGTCACCGGCCAAAACATCACCCAAGCCTATCAATTCGTCTCCACCGGTAACGCTGAACTAGGCTTCGTTGCGCTGTCGCAAATTTATAAGGATGGCAAAATCATCAGTGGCTCGGCATGGCTAGTTCCAGCCAATCTGCATACATCGATCAAACAGGACGCGGTCATCTTGTCCAAGGGCAAGGGAAACCCCGCGGCTAAAGCGCTAATGGAGTATTTGAGAGGGCCAAAGGTCGCTGCGATCATCAAATCCTACGGCTATGAGCTCTAATGCCACTAGATGGCGAAGACCTGGAAGCGATTTGGCTGACGCTGAAACTGGCGTCATTGACCACCATCATTCTGCTGCTGATCGGTACGCCCATCGCGTTATGGCTGGCACACACTCGGTCGTGGCTTAAAGGCCCGGTGGGTGCGGTGGTTGCGCTGCCTCTGGTGCTGCCGCCCACTGTGATCGGCTTTTACCTGCTGCTAATCATGGGGCCAAACGGTTTTGTCGGTCACTTTACCCAAAGCATTGGGCTAGGGACGCTGACGTTTAGCTTCACTGGCTTGGTCATCGGCTCGGTTCTCTATTCAATGCCCTTCGTCGTGCAACCCTTGCAGAATGCCTTTACTGCAATTGGTATCCGCCCACTGGAGGTTGCTGCCACACTGCGGGCAAATCCGTGGGACACGTTTTTCAGCGTCGTCCTACCGCTGGCCAAGCCTGGTTTCATTACCGGTGCAATCCTTGGTTTTGCCCACACCGTTGGCGAATTTGGCGTGGTACTAATGATTGGCGGCAATATACCCGGCAAGACCCGCGTGGTATCGGTGCAACTCTATGACCACGTTGAGTCCATGGAATACTTGCAAGCGCATTGGCTGGCCGGGGCCATGGTGGTGTTTTCTTTTCTGGTGCTGTTGGTGCTGTATTCCAGCGGAAAAACCAAAGCGGGCTGGAGTTAAACCATGACGGTGCCGCTCGCTCAGATTCAAGTTCAGCTGCAACTGGCCTACCCAAGTTTTGCCATGGACGTCGACCTCAGGCTTCCCGGACGCGGAGTAACAGCCCTCTACGGCGACTCCGGCTCGGGCAAAACTACTTGCCTGAGGTGTATTGCCGGGCTGGAAAAAGCTCAGCAAGGGCTCATCCAGGTCAACGGCGAAGTCTGGCAAGACAGCGACAACGACATTTTCCTTGCCCCGCATAAACGTGCGTTGGGCTACGTTTTTCAGGAAGCCAGCCTTTTCCCGCATCTTTCGGTACGCGGCAACCTGGAGTTCGGGTTGCAGCGCATTGCACGTCATCAGCGCAAAGTCCAGCTAACGCAAGCCACTGCGTTGCTCGGTATCGATCACCTGCTTGATCGACGCCCAGACAAATTGTCCGGCGGCGAGCGTCAACGCGTCGGGATAGCACGCGCCTTGTTGACCAGCCCGCGCTTGCTGTTACTGGACGAACCGTTGGCGGCACTAGACGCCAAACGCAAAAGCGAGATCCTGCCATATCTCGAACGCCTGCACGAGGAGCTGGATATTCCGATGCTGTACGTCAGTCATTCCCAAGATGAAGTCGCACGGCTGGCTGACCACATTGTGCTGTTGAGTGATGGCAAAGCATTGGCCAGCGGTCCTATCAGTGAGACCCTGGCTCGGCTCGACTTGCCGATGGCAACCAGTGAGGGCGGCGGAGTGGTGATTGAGGGCATCGTCAGCGCATACGACCTCAAGTACCAGTTACTGACACTGCGACTGCCAGGCAGCGATTTAACCGTACGCGTAACCCATGCGGCCATGGACATGGGCAAACGCTTACGTTTTACCGTACAGGCCAGGGATGTAAGTCTGACTCTGCAGCCCGACGATCAGAGCAGCATCCTAAACCGCTTGCCAGTGACCGTGGCCGGTGAAGTCCCCGCCGACAACACGGCCCACGTGTTGATCCGTCTCGATGCTGCGGGAGTACCGCTGCTAGCACGTATCACTCGATACTCCCGCGACCGGCTGCAACTCTATCCCGGCCGACAATTGTGGGCACAAATCAAGTCAGTGGCCGTGCTGGCATAAACCGAGATAACACAAAAGGCACCCCTGCGTACTTCAGTGGTCAATGGTGATACCTGTTCGAAGGAGTTCGCCATGCCTGCCTCGACCGACATCACCCAACTGCCTTGTGACTTGCACTATGTCGACGATACTCAAGTCGGGTTCAGTCGAAAAATTTTGCGCGGAAAATTTACATACTTCGACACCGGCGGTGAGCGCATCCGGAATGAATCAGAAATCAAACGGATCAATGCGCTGGTGATCCCTCCGGCCTACACCGATGTATGGATTTGCGCCGATCCCCAAGGACACTTGCAAGCAACCGGACGTGACGCACGGGGCCGGAAACAGTACCGCTATCATCCGCGCTGGCGAGAGATCCGCGACGAGAACAAATACTCTAGGATGATCGAGTTCGGAATGGCTCTGCCCAAGGTCCGCAAGCAGCTGGAAGCGCAACTCAATGCCCCAGGTATGGGCCGAGACAAGGTAATGGCGACTGTTATTTCATTACTTGACGCTACGCTGATTCGCATTGGCAATAGCCAGTACGCTCGAGACAATCGGTCTTACGGTTTAACGACGCTGCGTAATAAGCATGTGGAAATCAAAGGCAGTGCAATTCTTTTTCAATTTCGCGGCAAAAGTGGTGTCGAGCACCAAATCAGCATCAGGGATCGGCGTTTGGCGCGCATCATTAAACGCTGTATGGAATTGCCAGGGCAGAATTTGTTTCAGTACCTTGATGACGACGGCGAACGCCATTCGGTGAGCTCATCGGACATTAATACTTATCTGCAAAGCCTCACAGGTGCCGATTTTACCGCTAAGGATTACCGAACCTGGGCCGGTAGCGCCTTGGCACTGACCACGTTGCGTAAGCTGAAATGGGAGTCAGAAGCGAATGCGAAAAAACACATAGTCGACATGGTCAAGGAAGTTGCACGGCAGTTGGGCAACACCCCGGCGGTTTGTCGGCGTTGCTACATCCATCCCGCAGTACTTGAAGGTTTCCTGCTAGGTGATCTGGCGAAACTGCCTCGCTCTCGACAACGCAAAGGTCTGCGACAGGAAGAAGTCGCACTGGCAACTTTCCTCCAGGCGCTAGCCACGAAGGCGGCCGCAGTGGCTAAAGATGCTGATTAAATACAGGGGCAAAGCGTAACTACTCACTCACCCTCTCAACCGCACGATCATGCAACGCACGGACAGGTGCTTCAGGCTGAACGTAGGTACTAGAGAGTTCTTCGATCCGCAGCAGTAGATGACGCACCGCATGTTTAACTTCTTTAAATACTGCATCGGGCTCATCAACTCGGGCCACCTGTTTCAGCAGGTTATCAACAGTACTCACGGCACTTCGCTGATCGGTTAATACATAAAGAACATCCAATCCTTCGCTCGCCAGCGCTGCCAGGTAATCCGCCTTCGGAACCCGCTCACCGCTTTCATATTTGCCCTGCGCGTTAGCCGCAACACCACCAAGAAAACCCATTTCTCGTTGTGAATACCCCAGCCGCTTGCGCTCCTGCCTGAGTCTTGCACCTATCTCGTTCATTTCTCTGACTACCTAAACGGTCATTGACCGCCAAAGTCTCTCAAAAAAAACTCACAATTTAAACGTCCTCAGCTTCATAAAATCGACTGTTGGTCGGAGCGCGGGCTCTTTTCACCGACGATATGCGCCACCTCTATTCATTTGATGGTTGACATATTTGCAAAATGAATCCAATTCGAACATGCCGCGCCCGCCCACACTTTCAACTACGGCCATCAGACTTATTGAACATCTCTTCAATGAGGGGATCAATCGACCGTGCATCAGGAACACTTAATAACTGTTGAGGAACTCCATCGATGGAACGACCCATTATTTTCAGCGCCCCTATGGTGACTGCGATACTTCACGGCAAAAAGACAGTAACGCGCCGAATCGTCAAACAAGTTGAGTCGGCCTCATCAGTATCACCGCGCTCTACCCAGCCGACACTTAGCCTAGGCGCTGAAATGGCCGAAGCAACTATCGAGTCGTTGCCTGCACGCCTTTTACATTCCACAGAAAGGTGCCCCTACGGGCGGCAAGGCGATGTGCTTTGGTTAAAGGAAACGTTTTACGCGTACGGTCGATGGGAGGCTAGGTTTAATCGAGGTGTTAATCGGGAAGAATGGCGTTTTCTCGACACTACTTTGAGCAGCGGGATGAACTACCAATACGCCCAACCTGCTGATTACCTCAAAACGTCGAGATCCGACCCGCGTCCGGGTTGGTGGCGGCGATCCAACGTGTTCATGCCGCGCCGGGCCTCGCGTATATCACTTGAGATCACTTATGTGCACAAGGAGCGGCTGCGGGACATTACCGACGAACAGGCTATCGCTGAAGGTTTTACGGCGCTGCACAACGGCACGCATGGTTACTTCGCCAATCATTTACCGCCGCCCAATGCAGGAATTAGTACGACTCCTGTGATCGCGTTTGCGGTTTTTTGGCAGAGCCTTAACGGAGCGGAGTCCTGGGAGGAGAATCCATGGGTCTGGGTAGTTGGCTTTCGGCGCATAACGTCATAGATTCGTCGCCTTTAAGTACTTACATCATTTGTTTAAGGCTCGATCATGACTTCTCAGCGTGACCCCACTGACGATCAAACCTTCTCAGCCATGGCTTTAGACAGTGCGTCACTCAATAACTCAGGCTTCGTCCGGGTACGTGGTGCGCGGGAACATAACCTAAAGAACGTGGATGTGGATATCCCGCGCAATGCGCTGGTGGTATTTACCGGGGTCTCGGGCTCAGGCAAATCATCCCTGGCGTTTTCCACTTTATATGCCGAGGCCCAGCGGCGTTATTTCGAGTCGGTGGCACCTTATGCGCGACGCTTGATTGATCAAGTTGGCGTACCCGATGTGGATTCTATCGAAGGCTTGCCCCCTGCTGTCGCACTTCAACAACAACGGGGTACGCCCAGCACACGCTCGTCGGTGGGCAGCGTGACTACCCTGTCGAGTTTGGTACGGATGCTTTATTCCCGAGCTGGCAGTTATCCGAATGGGCAGCCGATGCTCTACGCCGAAGATTTTTCGCCGAACACGCCCCAAGGCGCCTGTCCCGAATGCCATGGTTTGGGCCGGGTGTATGAGGTCACTGAGCAGACCATGGTGCCGGACGATACGCTGACCATTCGCCAGCGCGCGGTAGCGGCCTGGCCGACTGCATGGCAAGGGCAAAACTTGCGCGACATCTTGGTCACGCTTGGTTATGACGTTGATGTCCCTTGGCGCGACTTGCCGAAAAAGCAGCGCGACTGGATTTTATTTACCGAGCAGACCCCCACCGTTCCGGTGTATGCCGGGCTCTCGCCATCAGCGACCCAACAGGCCTTGAAACGCAAACTCGAACCGAGTTATCAAGGGACGTTCACCGGTGCTCGGCGCCACGTGCTACACACGTTTAGCCACTCACAAAGTGCGCTGATGAAAAAACGGGTGGCGCGTTTCATGATCGGCAGCCAATGCCTGCTGTGTTCCGGCAAGCGCCTGACCCGCGAAGCGTTGTCGGTCACGTTTGCAGGCTATGACATAGGCGAACTGTCGCAGATGCCCTTGCTGCGCTTGGCCGATATCTTACGCCCGGTGGCGGCTAACACCTTCGCTCAAGATCATTTTGACAACAATATATTGAGCAAAGCTCAGACCCAGGCTGCACGCAAACAACGTGTGGGCAGCGGCGGTTCGGCGCACGAGGCCGCGCCAGATGTTCGGCACACACCCAATCTTTCCGTGGAAAAGCGCTTGGCAGCACAGCGTATCGCCCAAGACTTACTCATAAGGGTTGGCACCCTGACCGACCTGGGCCTTGGCTATCTGGCGCTGGAGCGTAGTACCCCAACCCTTTCGTCCGGCGAGCTTCAACGTTTACGCTTGGCGACACAGCTAAGCTCTCAGCTGTTTGGGGTCATCTACGTGCTGGATGAACCCTCAGCCGGTTTGCACCCGGCTGACGGTGAAGCTTTATTCGGCGCGTTACAGCGGCTAAAAGCAGCCGGCAACTCGTTGTTTGTGGTCGAACATGACATCGAGACCATGCGCCGCGCCGACTGGCTGGTGGACGTCGGCCCCGCAGCAGGAGAACACGGAGGCCAAGTACTCTACAGTGGACCGCCCGCCGGGCTGGCCCATGTCCAAGCATCGCAGACGCGTCCACACGTGTTTGCAAAACATGCGCCCCTGCATCAGCTCCGCCGCCAAGCCAAAGGCTGGCTTCGACTTGAGGGCATAACTCGAAATAACTTGAGCCATCTCTCGGCAGCGTTTCCCTTGGGTTGCTTCACCGCCGTCACCGGGATTTCCGGTTCTGGCAAATCGAGTTTGGTCAGTCTCGCATTGCTTGAATTGATGGGCACTCATCTGGGCCGCACCATAGCCGATGTAGAACAGGAGGAACCCAGCCTGGAAGACGACACTGCGCAAATCTGCAGCGGCCAGGTGACGGCCGGGGCGCAAAACATCCGGCGACTGGTTCAGGTCGATCAAAAACCAATCGGCCGCACCCCACGCTCGAACCTGGCGACCTATACCGGGCTGTTTGATAGTGTCCGCAAGCTGTACGCGGCAACACCCGAAGCAAAAGACAAACACTACGACGCGGGACAGTTTTCTTTTAACGTCGCCAAAGGGCGCTGCCCAGCGTGCGAGGGGGAAGGGCTTGTCAGTGTGGAATTGTTGTTTATGGCAAGCGTCTATGCGCCCTGCCCGACCTGTCATGGCGCCCGCTACAACCAGGACACCCTGCAAATTACATGGCAGGGATTGAATATCGCGCAAGTGCTGCAGTTAACCGTGGAGGAAGCGGTGACGGTTTTTGCCAAACACCAGAGCGTACTGCGTTCGCTGACGGCACTGCGTGACATTGGCCTGGGCTATTTGAGGCTCGGCCAACCGGCCACAGAACTTTCCGGCGGCGAAGCGCAACGGATTAAACTGGCGACCGAACTGCAACGAGTTCCACGTGGGGCCACGCTTTATGTTCTCGATGAACCGACCACTGGCCTGCACCCGTGCGACGTTGACCGCTTGCTCAGCCAACTCAACAGTCTGGTTGATTTGGGCCATACGGTCATTGTTGTCGAGCATGAGATGCGGGTCGTTGCGCAAAGCGACTGGGTCATCGACATCGGCCCCGGAGCGGGCGATCAAGGTGGCAAATTGGTTGCCTGTGGTACACCAGAAACAGTTGCAGACGTCAAAGCCAGCCGCACCGCACCGTTTTTAGCCAAGGTATTGTCGGGGCAGTAATGCTGCTTTAAAAAATTAGGCGACACTGTTCGATGATTCCCGCACTGTGTCGCCCGTTCTTCACTGCAACTCAGCTTAACTTTTATCTGGTAGTCCTATGACCCCTAACGCAGAGCTTTATAACCCTTCAACCGACTACGCCGACAAGCTCGTCACGCGCATCGGTCAGACACCCGGCTGGATCGCAAAACGCATCGGCGTTACCGATCGTCGAATTCGCTATATCCTTGACGGCTCGCGCACTGTGAAAGGCGTGACTACTCCAATCGAGATGACTTACCCCGAGCAATTCGCCTTGGAATGTTTGGCCGCAGAAGCCGCCGCCCGGAAGAAATAGCAGGAACTACGCCTCAGGGCTTGCCTCAGGGCTTAAGTGGCCACTCGACATCCTGATCAGAAAGGCTTTTGCCATCATCGGGATGTTTCCAGTCCTGCGGGGGAGGAGTTTCATCATCAATAAAAGTATCGATCGCCCGATCTGGTTTATCGATAATCGCATCAACTACATCCGGGTCTGGCGCCGAAACTGACGGCGCGTGAGACGGAGCCTTATCTTTGGATTTCGGACCGATATCCATATACACCTCACAAAGGATTATTGAAGTAAATATCCTGGAACTTAGAGGGCTAATGATCTGTTGGTTCGATTCAGCGCGCAACGCTTACCGGGCGATTCCGCGCTTAGGCAAACATAAATATTGCAACCTGCCACTGGAGCTCTACTGCATCCGCTGCAGTGGGCTCGAAATCCCAGTACTCCTCGGCGCCTATAACTCAATTTATGACACCGTCTTCCTGAGCGATATTCCGTGAATGCGACCATATTTGAGGTACGCGTTCCGATTTTAAATCGTCAACAAATAATTGATCGCTACCCTTAAAACTACACACGTGATCCAGAGGTCCGTTGATACTATAGCCTTCCCAAACAATGTAATCACATGCCATTTCTACTCAGACGAATTCGTTTGCAACGACTCCTATTTGATTCGATATTCATCTATATATTTTATTGCAGTTTTCTTTCTTTTGATGAGTTGCGATGCCTTGAATCTCGGTGAGCGTATTGCTTTAGATCATGTACCGGCAACAATTTTCGAGGCGGAACAATATCCATACAGATGATTTTATTAAGATAAAACACCCATACGGATGCACATATTTAAAACTTATACATAAACAATAAAAAGCTGTACATGAACCAGATCCATGTAGAGGATATGCGTAATATCTGATAACAGGCTTGCTTGGGATGACTACAGTTAATAGACACATAGAAATATGGACTGCCCACCCACCCCAGAAGAAAAATGTGCTTCGGGAACAGAAAGAGCCGGGGATGCCTAATGAATAGCGAGAAAAGGGGGATTGGCCTGCGGCTTAGAAATGAGCGTGTGCGTTTAGGGTTTTCACAAAAAGTATTCGGGAAGCTCGGAGGCGTCGCGACTAACGCACAAAGTAACTACGAAAACGAGACTCGCTATCCAAAATCCGAGTATTTCGTAGCGGTTGCCGGGACGGGTGTCGACATACTGTTCGTTCTAACGGGCAAAGTCACCCCGCCCTGCTCCTATGATCTGAGCCAGGAAGAAGAGTCAGTACTCATTGGTTTTAGATTGCTTCAGCGCCAAGATCAAGACGCTCTCAGTCATTTAACAACCACCATCGCGGGATTTTTGACATCATCTCCTAAATCACAACCGAGTGTGAGGGAGTGATTACCTATTAGTTCGCCTGACAGGCTCCGCCAAGAAAGGAACCGACACTTGCTTGGGTACTGATTGATTATCAGGCAAACGCAACGCAGGTTTGTATCAGCTGAGTCAGACAAATTGGCGTTGGTTTGACTTGAACAGAAGACGGTTCGAACTATGCTGACTCTTGGCGAGGTGCCTATATGCGAGGTGCTGATCAGGGAAAAAGCCCGATACCCTCTCTGCCGCCGAATCTTGCAAATTCATCACCCTTGGTATTGCCGGCATCTTGGGATTAGGCTTCTTAGCAGCATTTCATTGGGCTGGCCGCGGTAGCTTACACATCGACCCTTAGTGGGCGGGCCCCCATGCATAAAGTATGATTACACCTACACTGGCTCGTTGTTCATATCCATTGCCTCAGTTTTTGCTGCAGCTATTCAATTACTGGCAACACCGAGCGTTTATTTATAGAAAGTGTGTGAGCCCTATGTGGCTGGGGGCCAGCGCGCAGTTAGCTGAGGATGAGCACTGTATGATTGCGGTAACCCTGGTCAATTTGGTTGTAATCATCACGGCTGTGATGATCCATTATGAATGCCTGTTGCGGATGAACTTACTGTTATCGACGCTCACCGGACGCCATCGTTTTCGAATCGTATTGGGTGTTCTCGGCGCTATGATGGCCCATGCCCTGGAAGTTTGGTGCTTTGCACTAACTTATTATCTGATCATTCAATTTGGCGATTGGGGTGGTCTGCAGGGTCAATTCGACGGCAGCCTACTCGATTGTGCATACTTTTCTTTCACCACGTTCACCACCATTGGCTTCGGCGACATTCATCCCGTGGGTCATATGAAATTTCTCACCGGGCTGGAAGCTTTGACGGGGCTCATGTTGATTACTTGGACAGCGTCATTTTTGTTTCTGGAGATGCAAAAATATTGGAAGCCGGAGCGCTGAATGGGTCGGAATGATAAAGGCTGCGAGCTTTATCTTCTACGTACTAGCTTTGTAGGCGATACCTTAAAGACGTACATCCGGGCACATGCATACGATTATTGAGTCACCATTTTTAAGAAGCTGTGCCCTGCCTATTTACCCGAAGAGAGCGTGCTACCGAAAACATCCCAGCGCGTATCCTGCGCAAAATCGTGAAAAAAATGAATCAACAGGTTCACTGGGTGACGGTTACCGAGGCTGCTGAAGCTCGTAGCAAGACAGGGCTTTCACAGCCTAGGTTTGCTGAGCTTTTGGGCGTCTCTGTGCGGACACTTCAGGAATGGGAACAAGGCCGTCGCTCCCCTTCTGGTGCTGCCAGGTCTTTGCTGCACATCGCATCCTTGCGTCCTGATGTGTTCCGCTATGTGCCATGACTTGCAGTCTATTAGCAATGCTTTCCCTCAACAGCTAACATCACCATGCGTTTTCCGCGGGTGTTTGGTTGATAAGCGGGTTCAATTTAATCAGGGGTGTTATGCGCTAGCCAACATTCTTTTACCCGCCTAACCATTGGTAATGGGTGCTGGAGTTAGTATCGGCCTGTGACCAACTCCTCTTCGAACATGGCCAAGAATATCCATGCTCAAATCAGACTTTTGCTGGCTCGCTATAAAGCCGCAGGCAACTAGGCATTCGCGCAAGAGGACCGAAAGTCGCTCCGACGAAATGAACGATTGCGGCACTTTCAATAATTGCGGAACAAAAACAACAAGGGCCTGCATGAGATTATTCATGCAAGCCCTTGATTTATATGGTGCCCGAAGCCGGGGTCGAACCGGCACGTCCTTACGAACGAGGGATTTTAAGTCCCTTGCGTCTACCAATTTCGCCATTCGGGCGGTAGCGCCAAGAGCAGGGAATATATACATCCCTTCTCGGTGAAGCAAGCTTACCGGGTCAGCAAGATGCGACAAAGTCTTGCTGATGTAGCCTAATAAAAAGCTCCGTAAATCATGGATCTACGGAGCTTATTTATGATGGAGGCCGAGGTCGGAATCGAACCGGCGTAGGCGGATTTGCAATCCGCTGCATAACCATTTTGCTACTCGGCCCCAAACGTCAAGCATCAATACTACCGACACCGAACGCATACAACTTTGAGTTGATAAACAGACATTAATCTATCTGCCAACCCGTTGAATTCTAAAGGTTTTTCTACATTCCTACATCAGGAATGGACGCAATTCTGGACTTGTTTAGCTGGCATGTCAATAACTGGGGGCAAATAATTCCTATCGTGACCGGGTAGCCTAATTTGGGAAGATCTATTCCCATGACCTGATGGTTATTTGACCAAGCCCCCGAACGAAAGCCCGGCATATTTGCTGTCAACCCAAACCGCGGTATGCGCAGCCTACGATTAATGCGAGTCACTGTCCCACCACCAGTTCCAAAAACCGGGCAAGGTGACCGGTTCAGTATTGGTATTAATGGTGCGCGCCATTGCTGCCCGCTGTAACTCGGCTTGGTTGTCGTAAAACGGCTTAGCGGCAGTTTTCATGCCCGTTTGACGCGCACTGTCGATGAGAATTTGTAAGTATTCATCTGCATGTCGGGCGGTGTAGCGATTGATGTCGTGAAAGGTCACCACCACAGGAATTACACCGTCGACGGTCGGCAATTCTCCAGCGGCGATTTTCTCACGCAGTTCGGACAAGGCTCGAAGCATGTGAGCGCGTCTGCGCAGGCTCAGGTTGTAGCCCCAGATCTTGCCGTCATTGGCGCTAAGGTCCGTCAGCAAAATGTGCATGCCATGCCGCTGATACCCGGCGAAGGTACGCTTATCGTAATTCCAAAACGGTGGCCTTACTAAATTCGGCGGGCCGCCGGTGATCAATTCGATGTCCGCGCTGCCGTTGCTTAGCGATTGCTCCAGTTCTTGTGGGTTTAAAGAGCGATGATTGGTGTGCCATGGCGTAGCGGTATGAAAGCCCAGCACATGACCTTCAGCATGCTCTCGCTGCATGACCGTGTGGCCGATTTCGCTACCGCCTGAGCGCGGCGCACGAGTCTGCACGAAAAACACAGCTTTTATCCCAGGTTCCAGTGAGTTATGAGCGAGGCTATCCAGCACCATGAGCGTCGGGTTAAAAAAGCTAGAAGCGCTTGGGCCATCGTCAAATGTCAGGAGAAAACGGATAGGGGCTTGCGCTTGCAGGCGCTGTGCCGTTTGCGGGGTTATTTCGATTGGTGGGCCGATACAGCCACTCAGGCTAACGGCTATAACCAGCGCAAATAAAACGGTTGCAGACAGCTTCATGTAAATGCCTGAGTTCAAAGGTGCTCGGCATCATAAAGGTTTGATTCAGCGGCCGCTCATCCATGCAGCGTAGATCCAAATCAATAAACGCTGCGAGTAAGCCGTCTACCCTCGGCGGTTTTGCGACTGACACTGCCATGACCCTCCCTGCCCCAGAATTGCTCGCCCCCGCGGGCACCTTAAAAAACATGCGGTATGCCTTCGCCTATGGCGCCGATGCGGTGTACGCCGGCCAGCCGCGCTACAGCTTGCGGGTGCGCAACAACGAATTCGATCATGCCAACCTGGCCGTTGGGATTGCCGAGGCCCATGCTCAGGGCAAGCTGTTCTATGTGGTAGTGAACATCGCGCCGCACAACGCCAAGCTCAAGACATTCCTCAAAGACCTGGAGCCGGTGATTGTCATGGGCCCGGATGCGCTGATAATGTCTGACCCTGGCCTGATCATGCTAGTACGTAGGCATTTCCCCGAGATGCCAATTCACCTGTCGGTGCAGGCCAATACAGTGAACTGGGCCAGCGTCGAGTTCTGGCAACAACAAGGCGTGAGCCGGATCATCCTGTCCCGGGAACTTTCTCTGGAGGAAATTGAGCAGATCCGTGAGCACGTGCCTGACATGGAGCTGGAGGTGTTCGTCCATGGCGCGCTATGCATGGCTTATTCCGGCCGCTGCTTGCTGTCGGGCTACATGAATAAGCGCGACGCCAACCAAGGCAGTTGCACCAATGCCTGCCGCTGGAAATACTCGGCCCAAGAAGCCACTGAAAATCAACTTGGCGAGATCGTGCAGACCTTCCAGCCCGAACCCACTTTGGGCATCGGTGCGCCGATCGATCAGGTGTTCCTGCTACAGGAAGCCAATCGGCCGAATGAGCTGATGCCGGCCTTCGAGGACGAGCACGGCACCTACATCATGAATGCCAAGGATTTGCGCGCTGTGCAGCATGTCGAGCGCCTGACCAACATGGGCGTGCACTCGTTGAAGATCGAAGGTCGGACCAAATCCCACTTCTATTGCGCACGGACCACTCAGGTTTACCGCCAAGCCATCGACGATGCCGTGGCCGGTCGCGCGTTTGACCGCGACTTGATGACAAATCTGGAATCCCTTGCGCAGCGCGGCTACACCGAAGGTTTCCTACGTCGGCATGTGCATGATGAGTACCAAAACTACCTGAACGGCAGTTCAGTTTCGGAGCGTCAGCAGTTCGTTGGTGAATTGACCGGGGAGCGGCGTGATCGGTTGGCTGAAGTCAAAGTCAAGAACCGCTTCGGTCGAGGTGATCACATGGAACTGATGACCCCCGACGGAAATTTCCACTTTGATCTGGACCAATTGCAGAACATCAAAGGCGAACACATCAGCGTCGCACCAGGGGACGGGCATACGGTGTATTTGCCGATACCGGATAATGTGGACTTGAGGTTTGGGTTGTTGATGAGAGATGTCACTGGCGGCTGAGCATCATCCACTGGAACCGCCACCTTTCAAATTAGAGATGGTTATTTTTAGCCAACGCGCCGTAGTTCGGTTGTAGTTGAATTGTGCTGAACTTGCTTGGAAGGTTATGCGCAATCCAGAAAGTAATCCGATAAATATCGTTGGACCGTTGGTAGCGGCCGAAGCTGCAGGATGGCTGCGGTGTGAGTACTGAGACGCATATGAACGGGAGCAAGCCAA
Organism: Pseudomonas sp. 10S5; assembly: GCF_035019745.1. Taxonomy (NCBI): domain Bacteria; kingdom Pseudomonadati; phylum Pseudomonadota; class Gammaproteobacteria; order Pseudomonadales; family Pseudomonadaceae; genus Pseudomonas; species Pseudomonas sp. 10S5. Next base: position 179,131 of record NZ_JASJVL010000004.1, on the reverse strand, counting down.
AACTTGCGCCCGTTTATGGCAGAATGCCGTGTTATGGAAATACACATTACCTTGCAAGGCCAGACCGATTTATCTGGCCAAATTTATCGCCAATTGCGTGCTGGCGTTATCGACGGCCGCCTGGCTGCGGGCGAGCGCTTGCCCTCCACCCGCGATTTGGCCGGGCAGCTGGGCGTATCGCGCAAAACCACGCTGGATGTATTTGAACGACTACTGTCGGAGGGCCTTTTGCAATCCCGGCTCGGCAATGGCACGTTTGTGGCAGACGGCTTGCAACGCGTACCAGTCAGTCACCCTATCATCCAGCAAGCGCGCCCAACGGCTCGGTGGGAAGCGTTGCCCGCGGCGCTGTCCATGCCCCGCCCCGGCATCACTCAGCCGCTTGATTTCATGGGCGGGGTAACCGACAAAACGCGGTTTCCGTTTGAGCCATGGCGACGTTGTCTAAACCACGCCATGCGACTGCAAGCCCGCGAGCGTGGTGCCTACCATGATCCGGCCGGTGAACAAGAACTGCGCTTGGGTATCTCGCGCTATTTAGCATTTAGTCGCGCCGTGGTGAGCAACTGGCAAGACATAATCGTTACTCATGGGGCACAGCAAGCTCTGGATTTACTGGCGCGAGTGTTGTTGAACCCTGGCGATATTGTGGCCATGGAAGAACCAGGTTACCCCCCGGCCCGGGCTTGCTTCACCGCTATGGGCGCTAAGGTAGTAAGCGTGCCGGTCGATGCCGAGGGCATGCTAATAAGCGAGCTACCACAGGGTGCTCGGCTTATTTATGTAACGCCATCGCACCAGTTTCCACTGGGCATGCCATTAAGTCTGGATCGCCGCGTTGCTTTGCTTGAATGGGCACAAAGTGCTGGCGCAGTAATCGTCGAAGACGACTACGACGGTGAGTTTCGCTTTGAAGGCCGTCCGCTAGATTCACTCAAGAGCTTGGACCGCACCGGGCTTGTGGCCTATGTCGGCACCTTTTCAAAAACCATTTTCCCTGAGCTGCGTGTAGGCTATATGGTGCCGCCTTCTACACTGGTAGCGGCCCTGCTCAAGGCCAAACAAATTGTAGACTGGCACACTGCAACGCTCACTCAGGCAGCGTTGGCGCGCTTTATGCTCGACGGCGATTTCGCCAAGCATTTGCGACGGATCCACAAACAGTACGAAGCCCGGCGCGAAGCGCTGCTGCGGCATTTGCGTGGACCGCTCGCTCCGTGGTTTGAGCCGATTGTGCCAGCTGCAGGTATTCACCTCACTGCGTTGTTGAAGGCTGGTTTTAATGAAGCGGATGTAGTGAATGCCGCCCGTGATGTTGGGGTGGGCCTATACGGTATTTCTAATTTTTATGCCGATACAACGCCTCGGCCAGGTTTGCTGTTTGGCTATGGCGGGATCAGTGCAGAAGAAATTGACATCGCGTTAGGAAAGTTGCTGCTAGCCCTGCGTTAGGGTGTGTCATTACCTAGAGCGGTAACTGACCACTGCGGAGGTTTTTTTTGCGCAGTTCACATTTTAAAGTAGCACTAGTGGTTACCTGAAAATACGTAGAAATGGCCATTTCTGTCTACTGGTTCCGAGACTAACCTTGCTTCTGTCAGCGCAGTTTTAGTGCGCCTTACCCTGACTGGAGCAAGATCATGGAGCAACGTCTCGACTTCTACAAAGCCAATGGCCACGCCATCAAAGCCATGCTTGGCCTGGAAGAGCGCATTGGAAAATCCGCGTTGGAAAAATCCTTGGTAGAGCTGGTGCGTCTGCGCGCTTCGCAAATCAATGGCTGCGCATTTTGCGTTGATATGCACTCTAGCGATGCCCGCAAAGGTGGCGAAACCGAACGCCGCCTAGCCACCACTGTGGTTTGGCGTGAAACTCCATTTTTTACTGACCGCGAGCGCGCTGCGCTTGAATGCACAGAGGCCTTGACTCTGGTGTCTGTAGACCATGTACCAGACTCCGTATGGACGGCCGTGCGCCCCTACTTCAGTGATGAAGAAATAGTGGATCTCACGTTGCTGGTAATTGCGATCAATGGTTGGAATCGCATGGCCATCGGTTTCCGTAAGATCCCAGCTTGAGGAGCATGATCATGCTCAATGTCAAACACGCAACGTTATCTCTAAGTCGATTATTGGCTGCGACATTCGCAGTCACTCTGACGTTCGTCCTGCCTGTTGCATATGCGCACGACACAGGCGAGGAAACGGTTACTCCGGTGATGAAACAGGATATCCCTAAAAACGCGGGTGATCATATATTACTGGCCACGGTGAATTACGCACCGGGTCAGACATCAAAAGCCCATTTGCACATCGGGCCGATATTTGCCTATGTGCTAGTAGGACGTGTTACCTCGCAACTAGGCGACGGTCCGCTCAAAACCTACGGCCCCGGCGAGAGTTGGTATGAGGCGCCTGGAACGCATCATACGGTATCGCGAAATGCCAGCGACACTGAGAGCGCCAAACTGTTGGTGTTTGCAATTGTGGATGGCGCGAACCCTATTAAACAGCCTATGCCAGCCCACTAAGCTTGAGCGTCCATCTGGAAACGCCGCTATGAACGCGTCTTGATTTCAGCTTCCTTTTTTAGTGTTGTATTGGGGCTATGCGGGTTGGGTTCGGCGTGGCGTGCGCACTGCTAGATGGTCGCTAAATGAGCGCTTTGCACCCACTTGGTGGAGTTGGACCTTTGGTTTGGCTTCGGTCACTACGGCCAGCATCAAGCTGAGCCTACTAAACATTGGCCCGGCGCGGCTATTGACGTTACCTCTGTTTGTGATTGCCAACCTGTTCATTGGCTGGTTGTTTATACGCACGCTTATCTGGTTGTTTTACGCCGTTAGGCAGCCGCCGGTGTTTGTCATTCCGGTCGGCTCGCCCAAATCCTGAACCAAGAGAGCTGCCATGCTGACTTCTACTCGCCGTTACATTGCCGCAGTGACTGAAACCAAAGCGCGCGATGCGCATATTCTGGTGTTACAAGCTCAACTTGATCAACGGAACCAGCAGTTTTCGGAGCAACAAGCGCAGATTGACCGACTGAAATTGCAGCTATCTCGTATGCCCCGATTGTTTAGCGGCCTGGCCCGCTTTGGCGATTCGCTCAGCACCACCGGGCAGTCACAACGTCGGCTGGCCAATATACTCGCCAGCGAACGCGAGGAGGCGAAGCAACTAACCCACTTGTCCCTCGACTATCGTGAACACTTTTTACAGATGACCGACACGCTGAACGATGTTAGTGCCAAGAGTGCCGAAACTGGTGCTGCCATTGGCCGGCTTAACAATCACAGCGACCGCATTGGCCAGATGGTGCAATTAATTAGCGCTATCGCTAAGCAAACTGATCTCCTGGCGCTAAATGCTGCCATCGAGGCCGCACGCGCCGGCACAGCTGGCCGTGGTTTTGCTGTCGTAGCCGACGAGGTACGCAAACTGGCCGAGCGTACCTCTACGGCCACTGCCCAGATCAATGCAGTGATGGATGAGGTACGTCTAGATACCGACGATGCTTGGCAAAACGTATCCACCAACGCCCGCCTAATGAGCCTGACCCTCGAACGATCCGTCGCAGCAACCCAGGGGATGGACCTTATATTGGCGTCAATAGGCCATATGAACTCTGGCCTGATTGAGTCGGCCGGACTTGGACGCGTCGAGATGGCCAATATGGAAGAGATCACGCTCAAACTCGAGGTGTACAAAGTGTTGATGGGCATCTCGAAAATGACCGCAGCAGAGCTACCCGATCACCACACTTGCGCCCTTGGTCAGTGGTATGCCACGGATGAAATTCGCCAACGTTTTTCGCGGGTGTCTGGTTATGCAGAACTGGATGAACCGCACAGCCAGGTGCATGAGTTCGCAGCGCTGGCGGTGGAGCTGTATCACAAGGGTCGACTTGATGAAGCATTCGTCGCAGCGGCGCGTATGGAGGACGCCAACATGCAAGTAATGCTCGGGCTGCAACAGTTGTTGAGTTCTGCCAGCGCCGTGGGAGATCGTTTGTGTTTAAGCACCGTACGCTCACCCGCTACGCACTTTGAAGTCGGCCAACAGGTCAAGCACAAAGGTTTCGGCGCTGGGTGAACGTTAGCAACCTCCAACATCGTTTTTGCCACCTTCAGCGGGTTGCAGGTGAGATATCACGTAGAAATCATGGCCGCCGCCGCTGCTCGTGGGTTGGGCATCGCTTATGCACCGGAGCAAACTGCACCCCGGTAGTGAGCGGAAGATTGGCACGTTGGCGAATGCGAGACACGCCCACTATACGATCTGGGTGGCCAGCGCTGTCTGACCACGTTTGATCATGTCGGAGGCCTTCTCTCCGATCATGATGCACACCGAGTTAGGGTTACCTGAAATCAGGGTAGGCATGATCGATGCGTCGGCAACACGCAGCCCGTCTATGCCATGCACCTTGAGATCCGGAGCAACAACCGATTGCTCATCCAAACCCATGCGGCAGGTACCGGATGGATGCAGCGCCGCGTGGGCCTTTTCGCGGCAGAATTTTTTCATGGCTTCCCTAGACTTTACAGTTGCATCCGGCACGTGACGCCTTGCGAGGTAGGGTTTGAAAGCCGCCTGGGACATGATCTCCTCACCCACCAAGCAACCATCAACCAGGCTTTCAATGTCATAAGGGTCAGAAAAATAGTTGGGCACAATACGCGGAGGCGACATAGGATCTGCTGAATACAGTTCGACGTACCCCTTGGACCTAGGACTGATCTGGCCCAGATTCAAAGTACAACCATTGCCCCCTGGAACAGAATCCACGCCCTCTTCGATGCCCGCGCCCACGACCATGAAATACTGGATATCGGGATTGGTTGCAGCTTTGTCTCCCCACCAGAAAGCACCGCCTTCAATCAAGTTGGACGCCGCCGGGCCCTGTCTGAACAGGCCGTATTGCAAGCAAGCCATAATTTTCCAATGCCACTTTTTATACTTGTCGTAGCTATAGGGCCCGGTCAGCTCATAAACCAGCGACACTTCAATATGGTCTTGAAGATTCTGCCCCACTCCTGGCAAATCCTTGATTACTTTGATGCCATGTTTCTCAAGCTGCGCGGCAGGACCAATACCCGACAACATCAACAATCGGGGTGAATTGATGGCGCCAGCGGATAAAACAATTTCTTTTTCGGCGTGCATGATGCGGCGGACGCCGTTCTCGATGTATTCAACGCCAATGGCTTTGTTGCCTTGGGTCAAAATACGGAGGACGCGACAACCAGTCTTCACCTTCAAGTTCTTGCGTGACTTGGCGGGCGCCAGATAGGCAACCGCCGCACTGCTTCGAAAGCCATTTTTAGCGGTGATTTGATACAGCCCACAGCCTTCAGGTTTGCCCGAGTTGAAATCCTCGTTGTACGGCAAGCCGTACTGCTGGCAAGCACGCAGCCAAACTTTGGTCAGCGGATGAACATTGATCGGATCCGAAACTCCCAGCGGCCCGCCCACGCCATGAACGTCGTTACAAAAGCGCTCATTGTCTTCCGCTTTTTTGAAGTAGGGCAATACATCGTTGTAGGACCAGCCGATTGCCCCCTGCTGCTCCCAACCATCGTAGTCGGCGGGTACGCCGCGGATGTAAATCATTGCATTGACCGAACTGCCGCCACCCAGAACGCTGGCCTGAACCATGGTTGGCGTTTCCTTCCTGTGCTGGTCCTCGGTCGGCTCCCACGCATAACGTTTGAGTAGAGGGCCTTGCGCGGTCTTGTAGTAGGCGCCGGGAATATGGATGTAGGGGTTGCGGTCGCGCGGTCCCTCTTCAAAAAGGACAACGGATGCAGAAGTATCTTCGCTAAGCCTTGATGCGACCGTGCAGCCTGTCGAGCCGCCTCCAATTACGATGAAATCCACCATGACGACTTAATACCTTTTATGAGATCGCATTGTAGAAACGGACGTCTTAATCCGGGTGAAAGGCGCTTCAACGTCCAACGAGGCTGCTTAGAAGCGTCTTCAGATCTTTCGCGACCTCATAGCTGTTTTGTTGCTGCTGTTTTTTACAAAACAACTCACAGCTCCACCATCCGTCGTAACCGGTTGCCTTCACCGCAGCCGTCCACTCGGCAAGGTTCAATATCCCCCTCCCAGTAGGTACATCGCGGAGTATTTCCTCATTGGGAATACCGCCTTCGAACGGCAGTGAGTCACACACATGCACACCGTAGATAACGTTCTTGTTCATGCGCGCAATGTCTTCGGGCTTAACGCCGGAGGTAAAACAATGCCAGTAGTCAATTACCATTTTCACGTTGTTGCGTTCGGTGCGATCAATAAGCTGCAGTTGGTGCTCCAGTGTATTTAACGGTGTCCATGACAACGCTTCCAGGTACAGAAGAATGTCGTATTGCTTGGCCAGGTCAGCCAGCAATGCAAGGTTTTTTGCGGTCAGCGCATATTGCGCGGCTTCATCCAGCCCCAACAAACCGGAGTAATGCGCACTCTTGCCGCGCTTTTGATAATCGATTACCGCCTGAACGTTGATCGGCCCGGTGAGCACTTGAACACCCTTGGCACCTGCCACATTGGCCAGTTGAAAAAGCCGCTCCGCTTCGTTCAGCAGATCAGCGCGTTCAGTGCCTTGGCGCTCGATGTCCCTCAAGTAACCGATCCCGGTGACATGAACATTCTTCAATAACGCTTTCAGGTCCGGCTCGGAATAACCGGCCCGCAAATAATCTTCAAGTTTGCCGCTGTAAATTTCCAGTGCGTCGAAACCTACAGACTTCGCAATGTCGATATCCATCGCCAGCGTCGAATGTTTCGCGACTGTGGAATGCAAGGCCAGGATGTTGTTTTGAGTGTTCATATCAGGCTCCCACCGTTGACTGTCAGTGTAGAGCGATAGGGTCTCGGCAGTTATTTCGCACCTAGGGCAAATGCGGCGCAACCTGACGCAGTTGCTGCGTCAGGTTTATTGGCGACTAGGTCTTTGCACCTGCGGTCCGGCGAACGGGCACAACCTCAAGTTTGTCGGCATAAGCCTGCCGATGTTTGATGATTTGCTGGTCATCCGTGATGACTTTCGTGATCGCGTCGAGACTGCAAACATGTGAAAAGGCCTTGTAACCGAGCTTCGAGCTGTCGGCCAGGACGATGGTCTGATTCGCTGAGGCGATCATTGCTTGCTTGATCGGGATTTCGACCGTGTTGATATTGGTGATACCACTTTCCGGGTGCACTCCTTCAGCCCCCAAGAACGCCCAATCGGTGTGGATGTTCTCGAATCTCTGAACAGTGTCGGACCCCACCAATGTGAAGACATTGTTGAGCATCATGCCGCCGGCGACGTGCAAAGTAATGCTCGGGTGCTGGGAGAGTTGCATCGCGATCATCAGGTCATTAGTAATGACCGTGATGTTCTTGCGGGCCTTCAAGGCCAGCGCCAACTGAAAAACCGTTGAGCCGTTGTCGAGAATGATCGATTGACCATCTTCAATGTAGTCCAGTGCGGCCAGGGCAATAGCAGCTTTGCCTTGCTCATGCATGCTTCGCCGTACGTTGTAGGGCGTATCGCCTTGATGAGCATCCTGCGAAGGGAGCACGCCGCCGTGAGTACGAATCAGTTTGCCGTTGTTCTCCAGGAATGACAGGTCCCGGCGGATAGTGGAACTGTTGACCGAGAACATTTCGGATAACTCTGCGGCGTTAATGTAGCCACGTTCTTTCATGAGTTCCACGATCTGAAGCCGCCGTTCGGACGCTGTCATTTTTTGCTCATCTGCTAAAAGGGATTGCACGATTGCGTGCAAAGAGTAGCGATTTCAACCCTTGAACGCAAAGTACCTGACCGTTAGGACAGAAGAGCCGCACCAATAGCGCCAGCTCCATCACCCAACGCTGAAACCACGATGCGTGTGCTCAACTCGAAGCCTTTCGAACGTATCAACGAAATCTGAACCGCGTCTTCGTATATAGGAAAAAGCTTCGCCGCACTGCCGCTTAGCACGGTCAGATCGGGCCCGTAGAGCGACATCAACGACCCTAGTCCGCGACCGACTTGATGCCCGTAACGTTCAAACAACTGGGCAACCCGGGAATCTCTCTGGCAGAGGTTTCGATAGAAATGCAGGTCATGTTCCTCATAGGTGATCTCGGGCAACAGCCGCGCCAGTTCTGCTTGCAACCAAGTGCGTGAAGCCAGGGTTTCCCAGCAACCAGACAAACCACAGTAGCAAGACGTTTCCGTGTGACCCACAGGAATATGTCCGCCTTCCGGGTGCGCACCGTTTGCTGTTCGCAATGGTTGGCCACCGATCAGCAACGCCACGCCAACACCTGTTCCGAGCGTGACGGCGAGCATTCTGCCGCTGGCCTTACCGACCCCCAGATGAAATTCCCCCAAGGCGGCAGTCACCGCATCATTATCAATACGCACCGGCACCTGGAGATGCGCCGACAACTCTGCCACCAGTGGCAATTCGGAAAAGGTCGGCAGCGTGCAGGGGTTTTCAATGACCCCTGCAACGGTATTTACCGGCCCACTGGCACCAATCCCCAACGACAACAGCGTTTTGTCATTCGGGACAAGTGCACGGATACTGCGAGCCAGTTCGAATGATCGATGCTGACGCTCGAAGCGTTCGAAGGACGACGTGGTTAGCGTGACAGCAGCGATTTCACGACGATCCTCAAGGACGACCACGCGAATGCCGGTGCCGCCGATGTCGACACCGGCCCGAACGCCTCCATCACCTGCCCCACTCATAGTTTCACCGTGATTTTATTGCCGTAGAGAAATTCGCCGGGCACCAGACCCCGAGCTCTCGCAATAGTCACAGTAAAGTGTTGGACATAAAGAATCCCGGCGATCAGGCGAACAACCTCCTCCTGCTCGTCGGTGGGTAACAGTTGGCTCTGAGCGTAAGCTTTTGGTCCTATGGTCACCACTGTCGTACCGTTGGCGATCAAATCTTGGGCGAGATTTTCAAGGGTGCTGTCAGTACCCTCGCCAATCAACAATGCGATCATTCCAGGGCCCGAAGTTTCCAATGGCCCATGGCGAAATTCCCCGCCCAGGTAGCCCTCGGCCATGACTTTACACGCTTCCTTGAGAATCAACGCCCCCGTCATTGCCGTGGCACCGTCAGCGCCAATACCCACCAATGCCAGGCGCGGTTGAGCGTTATTGAAGGCTTCGTCGGTCAGCTGTTGAACGCACTGGCGGTCATTGACAAGGGTCGCCATTTTTTCTCGAAAACCGCTCAGCGTCGCGAGCAACGGCGCTTCACTTTCACCACGCAACGCGAGGGAAATACGGTATTGCGCGACCAAAGTGTTGATGTAACTTTTCGAACTGACCGTCGCCTCGCTTCCGGATTTCAGCGCCACTAAAATATCGCAAGCCTGCGCCAGCGTGCTGTTTTCCGCGTTGGTGACGCCAATGATAGTTTTCGGCCGTTTCGTCCCGGTCAACTGCGAAAGCAACGTGACAATTTCCCCGCTCATTCCCGACTGCGAAGTCGCCCACAGCAGCGTGCGAGAAGTGATCAACTGAGGGACGTCCAGCAAGCGACCCGCATCAATGCGCCAGACCGGATAGCCACGGGCAGCAAGGTCGCGTTCGATCGGCAGCGCGGTGTAATCGGAAGAACCCATGCCTGTGAGAATGATTCGGTCATAGGCTTTCAGGTCCAGTTCGGCAAGGGCTGATGGCAGCTTATAAGCCAACTGATCGTCCAGCGCGGCGATTTGGTCGTCAATGTCTAGTTCATAAGGACTGGCAGTAAAAGGCATCAGAAAGCTCCGAGATTAATGTGCGTGTTTTTCAATGCTATATGCACGATATCGAGCAGTCAACGCACATATAGCGCTCCAAACCCTAGCAAATCAAGCGACAATCGCAAACAAATACGCGAAATAGGGTATTGACTGCACACTTTCGCGCATTAATACTCAGGTTCTCGGAGGTTCGGTGCGCACAACCGCTCCTCCCACAATAAGATGAGGAGATTTCGATGAACGACGATCACCCCCACTCGGCGCCAGGCACCGGTTTGCAAAGCAACTCCGTCGGTCTGACCACCGTACTGATGCAAAGCATTGCCCAGATCGCCCCCGCTGTCGGCGTGCTTACCACCATTGGGTTCAATACCCAGCAAGCAGGTCTAGGTGCGCCTTCTGCGTATATCGCGGCCTTCATCATCGGGTTGATCGTCGCCGTATCCCTGGCACAACTGGGCAAGCACTTTCCCTCCGCTGGCGGTTTCTATACATACGTCAGTGCCACGGTCGGCCCGAGTGCCGGCTTCATGGTCGGCTGGCTCTATTCCTGGATTGTGGCGTTGATTCCGGGTGGCCTGGCCGCCTTTACCGGCTACGTTTTGCAAACTGAAATCAGCAAGAACTATGGAATAGACATTCCGTGGCAGTACATCGCGGGCGCCATCCTGATAATTGTGGGTTTCATCGCCTACAAAGGCATTAAGACTTCCGGAAAGATGCTGACCGTGCTGTCGGTGGTGGAGATGCTGATCGTCGCTGCGCTGGCGGTGGGCGGGTTGATTTCTCCGGGTGAAGGCGGCGTGTCGCTGGAGGGTTTCAATCCGGCCAGCAGCACCAGTTCTCACGGATTTTTCCTGGCTGTTGTGTTGTCTATTTTCGCTTTTACAGGTTGGGAAGGCGCAGCCGCTGTGGCCGAAGAAGCGCGCAATCCGCGCAAGGTCATCCCGCAAGCCATCATCGGGTCGCTGATTCTTTTGGGTGTCTATTATGTGTTCTGCGCCTGGGGTATTCAGACCGGCTGGGGCATTGCGCATCTTGATACGCTGGCCGACTCCAAAGACAACCCGACGTTTGCCGTCGCGCACCGTCTGTGGGGCAGTGGCTGGATCCTGATTCTGCTGGCGCTACTCAACTCCGGGATCGCGGTGTGCATCGCCTGCACCGTGGACTCCTCGCGCAACTGGTATGCCATGGCCCGCGCCGAATCGATTCCAGGCTGGCTGAAAAAGGTGCATCCCGTGCACCGCACTCCCCATACGGCGATCCTGACGCAAACCATTCTGGCGCTAATTGTCGGGCTGGTAGGCGGAACATTCATGCAACCTGACCAGGCCTTCTTTATGCTGGCGACGCTGGCAACGATCATTTACGTGTTCGTCTACTTCATGGGCAACATCGGTGTCGCGCGATTCTTTACTACCGTCATGCGCAAGGACCTGAATGTCGTCGTGCATATCGTCTTCCCAATCATCTCGACCATCGCGCTGTTCTGCGTTCTTTACTATTCGCTCGTGCCGCTGCCGGAGCCCCCGGTAGGTTATGCGCCGATCGCTTTCGTTGTGCTGATGGTCCTCGGTTTGTGGCGCCTGGTGCAGCTCAAACGCAGCGACAGCAACACCTGGAAGACGCTGTCGACGTATGTGGTGGAGAACGACAATCTCGGTGATGCGTCACCGAAACAAACGTCGCCTGCGCGCACCCCTGTTGCTCAAGCGCGCAAAACCTGACGCCTCGACACCATCCAGCCCCAGGCTCACGGGGCTGGTTTAGCCAAACATGTCTTTACCGGAATACTCAAGATGGTCAATAAGGTTAATGAATTCGATTACGTCATCGTCGGTGCAGGATCGGCAGGCTGTGTCCTGGCCAACCGCTTGACCGAAAACTCCGCCGTCACGGTCTGCCTGATCGAGGCCGGCCCCAGCGACAAAAGCATTTTTATCAATATGCCCGCAGCCTTGACGTTTCCCATTGAAAGCGATGTCTTCAACTGGAAGTTCGAGAGCGAACCCGAGCCCGAACTGCATGGCCGGGTGATCGGTCAGGCACGCGGCCGCTGCCTGGGCGGCAGTTCATCAATCAACGGCATGGTCTACGTACGAGGCAGCGAAAAGGACTATGACCATTGGCGTACGCTGGGCGTCGACGGCTGGGACTTTGCCGATTGCCTACCGTTCTTCCGCAAAATGGAAAGTTTCGAAAATGGCGTCGACCCCGCGCGCGGTGCAGATGGGCCGATCACGGTGGTACGCAGCAAGGCTGACCACCCGCTGTATCAGTCGTTTCTGAACGCCGGCCAGCAATTCGGCCTGGACGACGCCGGCGACTACAACAGCGGAAACCAGGAAGGCGTGCACGTTACGCAGGCCACTATCCGCAATGGCGTACGTTGCAGCACAAGCCTGGCCTATTTGAAACCTGCGATCCGCCGGCCGAACCTGACTGTCCTGACCAACTGTCTGGTCAAACGCGTGAACCTCAACGGCAGTGTCGCCAGCGGCGTCACGGTGCAGCACAAGGGAGAACAGTGCGTTATCCATGCCGCCCGTGAAGTCGTGCTCAGCGCCGGCACCATTGGCTCACCTCACTTGCTGATGCTTTCGGGTATCGGCCACCGCGATGAACTTGCCGCTCACGGTGTGATTTCCCGCCTGCACCTGCCCGGCGTCGGTGCCGACCTGCAAGATCATGTGGTTGCGCCGTTGCGCTTTCGTTCACCGGCAGGTGTATCCATCTGCAACGAGCTGAATGCTCTGGGACGGCTGAAGCTCGGGGTGCAATGGTTGCTGTTCAAGACCGGGCTTGGGGCTACGCCGTTCTTTGAAGTGGGTTCGTTCTTCAAGAGCAGCGACACGGTCGACTACTTCAACATGCAGCATGAGTTCCTGCCCTTCCTGGCGGACTTTCAGTCCGGCAAGGTGCACATCGCCGACGGCTTCCAATACTTCGTCAGCCAGATGCGCCCGCACAGTCGGGGCAGTATTACGCTGCGCTCGGCCGATCCACGTCATAAGCCAGTGATCCGCTTCAACTATCTGACCGATCAGCGGGACGTCACGCAGATGGTTCAAGGTATTCGCAAAACCCTGCAAATGGTCGAGCAACCGGCCTGGTCACGTTATCGCGGCGAGTCAGTGGACACACCCGGCCCCCACGCGACGGACAACGAACTGGCCGCGTGGTTGCGCCAGGTAGCCAACACCGAGCACCATCCCACCAGCACTTGTCGCATGGGCGTGGACGACATGGCCGTCACCGATAGCCAGGGTTGCGTCCATGGCATGAGTCGCTTGCGGGTGGTCGATGGCTCAATCCTTCCACGCGTTCCAACAGCCAATATCAACGCGCCGATCATCATGGTGGCGGAGAAAATTGCCGCGTCAATGGCCGCCCGCTAAAGGGTTGTCATGCCCCGGCCGCGGCAGGAACAGCGCAGCGGACGCACTTGAGTACTTGGCACCAATCGCAAAAGGAAATCCGCAGCGATGACGTACTACCGCACTCCTCTCGACGTGACCACCCTACCCGCTTGGCACGCGCTGACCGAACACCGTAAAACCATGCAGAATTTCAGCATGCGTGAAGCGTTCAGTGCAGACCCGCAGCGTTTTAATGAGTTCACCCTTAGTACTTCCGTGGTCGTCACCGCGGTTAAGTCCACACCGACCGTTTGCGTTGAACACAAAATTTACGGCGGGGTTACGAGCTAAAATTTTCCAGGCGATTGGCCAACTTAGTAACAGCCATTGCAGCTGCCTCAAGTCGTTCCTGCGGCAAGGTGCCCTCAGCAACAGCAGAGGCAATGGCGCTGACAATCTGTGGAATTTCAGGCATCGCCTTTGCGGAAATAAGCAGCAGATCCGCCCCAGCTTTCAGTGCCGCCACCGCCACCTCGCCAAGAGATAAGTGGCCGATGGTGGAGCGGTGATCCAGGTCAATCGTCATGACCAACCCCTTGAACCCCAGCTCATGTCGCAGCAGACCGATCAGCTCAGGCGAAACCGACGCCGCAACAGGTGGCTCACAGGCCGCGAATATCGCCGGGCCCATCATCACCGCGTCCGCTCCGGCATCGATCCCGGCTTGAAACGCAGGCCAGAAAGCACGTAGCTGATCCATTGATTCGGTGACGACGGCCTCCTCAATTGCCGGCTGGCGCAACAAAACCGGGTGCCCGGGAAAATGCTTCAGCGTGCTCGCCACTCCGGCCCGTCGAACGCCACGGACATAGGCCGCCACCATCGCGGCGGCACGCTCAACATCATCAGACAGCGTGCGCCCTTGCAGCCAAACGTTGGTGCCACCAACTACATCCGCAGTCGGCGACAAGAGCAGATTCACCCCCGCGTTGCGCACGGCTGCCGCAACCTTAAAACAGGCCTCTTCCAGCTCCGCAAGGCCCATCGCCCTGGCGCGCTCTGGTTCAGGAAGCGCCGGCGTTACGCCTTGTAAACGGTGAACAGCGGAAATGTCCGCATCAGCCGCCAGTATAAGCGGCCCGGCAATTTCTTTGACGGCGCGGGTGAATTGTTGCCACTTTTCCAGGGTTTCCACTGCCAGGCGCCCGGCACTCATTTTTCCGCTGACGTACTCCTGCGCGGTCTCGCCGAACAGCAGGCTGCGCCCGCCGCCTTCGATAAATCTGCGCACATCATCATTCAAGTCCAGATCAAGCAACACCGGAAACAATACGCTATATGCCTTGCGTTCAAATGTGCTCATGATCAGTCCTGGCTTGAGGCGTTCTGTAGATGAGTTGCAGTAGCCAGTTCACGGACCTTGAACGCGGCATTCAACAAAATCTGAGGGTCCAGAGTGCCGCCCTGGACGGCCGCGACAATGGCTTGGGCGATGGCATCCAGGCCTGATTCACTGGACACAAGTAACAGATGGGCGCCGGCCGCCAGTGAAGCAACCGCAGTGTCAGTGATGGAATTGCCCCTGAGGATGGACACCGCATCAAGGTCATCTGAAATGATCAGCCCGTCGAACCCAAGGCCGTCGCGCAAAATTCCGATAACCTTGGACGAGGTAGAAGCCGATTGATCCGGGTCGATCGCGGGAAAAACCGCCGGACCTGGCATCACCGCTTTCACGCCGGTAGCGATCACTTCCCTGAACACTTCAAGATTGTCGTGGAGCAACTCCAGGGGACCGGGAACAGTCGCTTCAGCGATCGCCGGGTCCACTTCCGTGACGTAATGACCTGGAAAGTGCTTGGCGGTCGCAATCACTCCAGCCCGTTGCACCCCACGAATAAACGCACAGGAAACCCGGCTGACTTCGACCGGATCGGCGCCCAAGTGCCGATTGTGCAGCCACGGATTGGCGCCGGTGACAACATCGACAATTGGTGCCAGGAACAGATTAACGCCCAAGCGCCGAGCCACTGTGGCCATCTCAAAGCATCGCTGTTCAATCTCCTGTGAATCGAGGTCCTTGAGCGCCTCCCGCGATGCGGCGGCCGGGACCAATTGGTGCAGGCGTTCGATACCGCCGAGTTCCTGATCCACGGCGATCAATACCGGCATGCCGGCCAGTGACGCTGCTTGGCGCGCGATATTCACAAAGTCGGCCTGCGACTCGGCGCTCTTTCGCGCCGGGCTCATGTCTCGGCCGATGTACTCCTCCCGGGTTTCACCGAGCAAAAGGGACACGCCACCACGGCTCAAATAACGACGGACAGTCTCGTCCAGGTTCAAATCCCCAAACGCGGGAAGCAGTACTGAATACGCCGCTCTATGCAGTTCGCTTGACATTGCTTTTTCCTCAACACCGTTATTTGAGCAAAACACTCAACTTTATTGACGCATGGCGAGGTGCCACGCATGATACCAATCAACTTCGAGCACAATGTAACCGAATAATGCTCGATATCGCTCATTTTATTCAGAGAATTAAATTAGTCAATGCTCATTCATGAAGCTTTCCCTGGAGAACGGCAAAGTCTGATCGCGCAACGGCTTGCGACACACGGCCGGGTGCTGGCCGGGGATCTCGCACAGGAGTTCAACGTTTCCGAGCACTCGATCCGGCGTGATCTCGCCGCATTGGCGGAAGCAGGCATCTGCAAGCGCGTCTACGGCGGCGCTATTTCCGTAGCGCCTGTGCGCGGCGACCAGGACCGACAGAACCTGCAGGCCGACCGGAAAAACTCCCTCGGACTGGCGGCGGCAGCATTGATCAAATCCGGACAACATATCTTTATCGATGGCGGCACCACCAACGCATCTATATCGAGCGCAATCGATCACAACCTTGCGATTTCGATCACAACAAACTCACCAGCCATCGCACTTGTACTGGAAAAACTGCCACTGGCCGATGTGATCTTGCTGGGCGGCCGTCTGCACAAGGCGACGGGCAGCACTGTCGGCCTGACGGCCATTCAGCAATTGTCGAATTTCAATTTTGACCTGTGCTTTTTAGGCGCCTGCGCGATTGATGCCATCAAAGGCGTGACGGCGTTCGACATGGACGATGCGGAATTCAAGCGTACCGTGGTTTCTCGCAGCGGGCAGATTGTGGTCGCTGCGACCAACGAAAAACTTTCGAGCATCGCGCATTACCAAGTCGCATCCTGCGAAGAGTTGGGCATATTGGTGGTGGAAAGAGATGCACCTGCTGAACGGCTTGGCCCGATTTCAGCCAAGGTTTCAAACGTTGTGATCGCCTCTTGAATCCATGGATTTACCGTTCTGGAAACGGCACCCAGGCACGCCGCTGATTCAACTCGACGCACGCTTGGGAAAAAACGACCCCACGCACGCCTTCGTGAATATCCGGTAGCCGTGCGCCAGCCCGCACCGGCATCGAGTGCCTCGGCAAAATTGGCATAGAGAACCGCGAGCGCCTCCAGATACCCTTCGGTATTGCCCGGCGGCAAACTGGTGAAGACCAGCAATCCTTGGCACGGTTCAAAGTGCAGGTGATAGGGCCTGACGATGATGACGGCATCAACGGGGTCCGGCCCACGTGACTCGACAGCGCTTCAGCCTTTCTCGTCAATTTTTTTGACAATTAAATCGATTGCCTCTTCCACCGTCTTGATACTTTCAATTTCATCGCTGGTCGTCACAATATCGAATTGCTTCTCCGTTTCCATCAGGATTTCCACAGAGTCCAGCGAGTCAACCCCTAACTCCAGGAAGGATATCGAAGAATCTGAGATGGTTTCCATTCCAAGTTCCATGTAATTGGCGACAATCTCTTTGAATTTGGAAGCAATACTAGTCCTATCCATGGCTCACCTCTTGTCTCGTTCAGGAAGTACACTCACTCCGAATGCTCCCCCTGATGACCAGAGTCCCAACTGTCAGAAATGACAGGTTTTGCTGGGAAATCAGGTCCGCTCGACGACCGGTCACTCGGTCGGTTTTCCGCCCTATATGCATCAACCTACACATAAGCTTCCTCTCGATCCATTCTGCGAAATCGAAGTTGCGGACTCAGGAGAAACTTCTTTGCACACGGCACTGCGTGTTACCGGAAGCGGAACGATGTGTTACTTGCTGGGGCTCGAAGTAACTTCGGGGGCGTTCCATCCCGCAGGATTGGACGACGATAGGTGACGACGGCTCCAGGCAGTCGGTGAGGCACATCCGCAAAAGCGCTTACAATCTGACGCATCGACTCATTTATACAGGCAGCCCTTAAACTTCATGAATGGGCATGGAACATGCTTAATTAAAACGCTGGATATTCAATTACTTGAGTCTGCGTCCAGTTAAGCAAAGGGTTATTTAGATAACTGTTTTATAACCTATATAACTTTGCGCTATTAAATACTGCCGACATCGAGATAACACATACCCCGTCGAGGAGATCCGCCCACCATGTCTTTAACGACTGCCAGTTCGCATCCCGAGCGCCAACTGGCGCGCAGTGACATGCAAGCGAACGTGCAAAAAAACCTGTGCACGCTCGTTGAGTCCTGCCGATCGGTTGCAGACATGTGCCGCAAAGTCGACGTCAATCGCCAGCAGTTCAACAAGTACCTGGTGGGCCAGCACGTCCCTTCGCAGAAGATTTTGCAGAAGATCGGCCGGTATTTCATGATGGAAGCTGAAGATCTTTTTCGACCGCCTACCGAATTCAAAAAATTCTATGAAGGGTATGAAAACGAGTTACCAACAGACTTGCGCGCTTCGGCGCAATTCAATCATTTCCTGCCCTTGGCCAAGCAGTCGGCGGACCTGCTCGAAGATTATCTAGGCGTTTATTACCGCTACCACAACTCGTCTATCTACAAAGGCCGAATCCTGCGCTCGGTCACTTGCCTGTATCGCGCAGATTCGATGGTCCAGTACGTCACAGTAGAACGTTTTC
Organism: Pseudomonas sp. 10S5; assembly: GCF_035019745.1. Lineage (NCBI taxonomy): Bacteria > Pseudomonadati > Pseudomonadota > Gammaproteobacteria > Pseudomonadales > Pseudomonadaceae > Pseudomonas > Pseudomonas sp. 10S5. Next base: position 161,057 of record NZ_JASJVL010000004.1, on the reverse strand, counting down.
CGTTGCTCGATGGCAGCGGAAAAATTGGCTACTCATTTACCTACCACGGTTTTTGCCTGCTCCTCGGAGACCGTTTGTTCATGGTCGACTTTGAAGGCAAGCAACGTAACGAAATGACGTTTTCGATTCTTACCCCGCAACATCGCCGGCCAATCCGGTTTCTGTATGGATTGGTCACCGGAGTTGCCTCCTCCTCATTTCGCCAACCCTTCTCCACTCGCATGGCATTGGGGCTCGTGGACAAAGGCAAGATCCGTAAACATCACTTGCGCAATGCAACTGCCGTGCTGCCCAGCGATCAGTCATTACCACTAGAAGTGCGCGAATACATGACCGGCGATAACGCCACTATTGTCTGGGGCGGTCAGGACTGAGTCTGTCCAGGACCACCTCGACATTCAGCGTTGGTGATGCTGGCCGTCGATGATCGACGGTGCATCAACTGCCGTGTTGCCCTGCTGGGCTGGCGAGGGTTCGCTGAGCTTCTCATCGTCATTCATGGCTTTGCGAAAGCCCTTTATCGATTCCCCGACATCCGTACCCAGGTTCTTCAGTTTTTTAGTGCCGAAGATGAGGACAACCACCACCAGAATGACGATCCAGTGTTTCCAATCCAGAATGCCCATCGCGTGATGCCTCTTAAGTAGATTTGATTAGTTCACACGCGAACTGCGCGCAGTGATCACTTCGACCAACGACGGACCTTTGCTGTTCAGCGCCTTGATAAAGGTGGGATTGACCTGCGAAGCGTGCTCGACCCGCCACGCTTCCAGACCAAAATTCCTCGCGATGCCGGCGAAGTCCGGCGAGTAAGGTTTGCCATCCGGCAGATTGAACTCACCGGCGCGATGCTGCTCGACGACCGACGTCTGCACATCGCTCAATGACACATATCCGCTGTTGTTGAAGACCAGAAACACCACGGGAATACTGTGCATCACGCACACCGCCATTTCCTGCATCGACTGCAAGAAGTCCCCGTCTCCCACGGCACAAACCACCTGACGTGCCGGCATCGCGAGCTTTGCGCCGATAGCCGCTGGCACCGCCCAACCGACCATGCCGACACTGGAGGCGTACAAATGACTCTTGGGGTAATAGACGGGAATCATCTCTCTGATCAGTGCCTGAATACTCCCCGATCCGACCACTAGAATCGCATCCCTTTCCAGCACCAAGCGGAGCTCGGCCAAAGGTCGTTGAGCAAGCATGGGGGCGGCGTCACTGAGGCTGTCGGCGCGCCAGCGCGGCGTTCGATCTTTAGGCGATGCGGTTGTTTTGAACCCAAGATCCGCACGTTGTAATTCGCTGCTCGACCGAAAAGTAGCAGGCCCCAGGCTGACGTCGATCGTGGCGTTCTGCACGGCGGCCGGAATCTTCAGGCTGACCGGAACGACGCGACTGAGCATCGTATCGAACGAATGACGCAGGGCGTGCGGCAACTGTTCAATCGCCGAGACCTGCATCTGCTCTTTCGTGGTCCGCAACGGCGTGTCTTCAGGCGGATGGCCTCCGTACTCGACACTGCCTCCACTGATGATTAACATCGCAGACGAATCCGCCAATGCCGCCGCGACACCGCCCAGGGCTTTCGAAACGCCCAGAGGCACCGGCAGCAGCACCGCCATCGGGCGACCACAGGCACGGAAGTAACCGTCGGCAAGGTGCACGGCACTTTGCTCCTGCATCACTTGAATAAACGGGATGTCAGTACCCGGCGTCAGCAACGCCTCCACTAGGGCCCACACACCATCAGCCGGCATGCCGGCGACGTAGTCGACACCATTGGCTTTCAGCGCTTTCGCAACAATCTGGCCACCTGTGAGTTTCACAGAAACACTCCAATCAAACAGACGCAGGCGTCATAACGGATACACCTAGCCCTTCTCAGGACCGCTATCGGAGTATTCGCCTGGCACCCGCTCGGCTCAATTTCGCAGCTCCCGTAAAAGAGACGCAGGTTGACGCAGGTAATTGTCCGCTACAGGCTCAGGGCCACCTGTCGTCATCAGGCGGCGGCTGCGCCGATTAGGTCACTTTGATGCGTCAGTGTGCGTCGCTTTTAAAGGGGCTGCGAAATTGAGTGCCCTGCGCGCCAGGCCAATACTCGAACCATGAAAACAACAAGCCGAGCCTATCAAGCGCTGGGCGCGCCGCTTCAAGTCTTGACCTTGCAACTTGAGGAAAGCGCTGCGCCGCTCAGCCAAGGAAGAGTCAATCGGAACAGTGGAGGCCAATTGCGCAATGCTCTCTCAACCAGGCATTACAGCGCCGCCAACCTCCCCAGCTGGGTGGAAACACTGCTGGCCATAACTCTGCCGATGTACATGACTGCATGCAAAAGGATGTGTCCGGTGATACTCGCCGAGCCCGCGCCATTGCACGTCGCTAATCGTTTGCTCACAACCACCCTAGGCAGGAACTCAAAATGAAAAAAGAAACAGAGACGGGTTATGGACTGGCCGGCATTGACTTGGACTCGATCAGCTCAATGACGTTGAAGCGCCGCACGTTTTTGCTTGGCGCAGCCGCCTCTGCCGCCGGGTTATACATGGGGTCTTTTGTGCCGAGCGCATTTGCCGCCAACGCAGGCCATCTGGAAATCCTGGGCTGGGAAGGTGAAACCGGAGAAGCGGAACTGGCTGAGTGGCGCAAGCAGCGTGGCATAAGCGTTCGTTCAAGTTATGCCAGCAACCAGGACGACATTACCGCTCGCCTGGCCGGGTCCGACCCGGTGCAGCTTGACTTGACCATGTATGCGTTGGGCTACGAGACCATCTACCAGGAAATGGGCCTGCTCAAGGCAATCGACACCTCGAAGATCCCCAACTATTCGGCGGAGAATACTGTTGCGCTGTTCTATAAAGGCAAACGCTGGTTCTGGGATGGCAAGCAATGGGGCGTCCCGCTGCTGTGGGGCATGAACACCATTGTCTACAACCCTAAGAACGTCAAAAAACCTGCTGAATACAAGGATCTATTGGACCCGAAATTAAAGGGCAAACTGACCTTCGTCGATGACGGCACCTCTAACTGGTCACTCATCGCGATCATTGCCGGCTACGGCGACAAGTTCCCCAACCTGACCCGTGCCGAGTTCGACGATGCATTCGAGAAACTGAAGCCGTATCGCGATCAATGCCGAGTCTTCGCTGCATCCTCGGGCGACGCCGTTTCCCTGCTGGTGTCGGGTGAAGTTGACGCGGTGTTCTCGGCGTCCGCCAACACCCCGAGCGAAACAATCAAGCGCGGCGTCACCACCGCGTTGTCCGTTCCGAAAGAAGGCGCGGCGCTCTGGTGCGATGCCTTGTTTATCCCGAAAACGGCTAAGGACATACCGCTGGCGCTCGAGTTCATCAACAAGACGCTTGAGGCTGAAACCCAGGCCAAGATGGCCACCACCATGTTCTCTGGTGTGGTCAACACCAAAGCCGTACCCCTGCTCGCGGCTGACCTGAGAAACACCTTCGACTACGCAAACCTGGACAGCTTTTTCGAGAAATCGAAACTCTACGGCCAGCCACCCCTGAGCTCCGATAAATATGTGACCTATGCTGAATGGATCGATCAGTGGGCGAACTTCAAAGGCTCGTTCTAGAGCTATCGACAAGCCGGAGTACTGAAAGATCGGTGAACGGACTGTTACCTGAGGGTGCGTGTTTGCGGACACGCGCTCCTCGGCTCGATAGAGGCGATGGAATGGCCTGTCGGCGCCGTTTTTACGGTTCAGAAAACACCCCTGCCACACCGTGCAGGCGCTCGCCAAGGCGCCCTCGTTATCGAAACAAAAAGCAAAGGCAAACTCATGATGAACGTAGTCAACAACAGCGAGCCCATCCTTCTTGATGAAGTGGATTCGCCGACCGGTAAACACTTGAAAATCGACAAGAAAACTCTGAGCGGGTATTTGTTGGCGTCGCCACCCTTGTTCTTCCTGGTTGTGTTCTTTCTCATCCCATCGATGTTGCTGCTGGTCGCCAGTTTCTGGACCGCCAAAACCTTCAGCATGGTACCCGCCCATACCCTAACTAACTATGCGAGAGCCCTGAGTGCCAGCGGGTTCTATGACTCGTTGTGGATTGCGCTGCAAAACGGCTTCTGGACCGCCGTGCTATCGACGGTCATCAGTGCCCCAGTCGCTTATTACATTGTTTATCGCACGCGCTCCAACGCCGTCCTGTACCTGGCCTTGATCTCATGGTTCTCGAGTTACCTGGTGCGGGTCTATGCCTGGCGCTCGATCCTGGGCACCAACGGCGTGATCAACTCCACCCTGACGCACCTCGGGCTGATTGATCAGCCACTGGACTGGCTGGTGTTCAGCAAGTTCTCTGTGGTGTTGACCCTGGTGCACATCATGCTGCCCTTCACCCTTTTATTGCTGGTGTCGGGCTTGCGCGATATCAAGAAGGATTACCTCGAAGCCGCCGCCGATCTGGGCGCCAGTGGCTCGACAATTTTGTGGCGCGTAATCATGCCGATGGCGCACAAGAGCATCGTCAGCTCGTTCATGTTCACCTTTGTCCTCGCTGCCAGTGACTACGTCACCCCCCAATTGCTGGGTGGCAGAGACGCGATGACCACGGGCCTGGTGATCGCCAACCAGTTCCGCTCGGTTGGTAACTGGCCGCTGGGTGCGGCGATGGCATACCTGTTGCTGCTTGTCTTCATGCTGGTTTATGCGCTGCTGTTAGGCGTGTTGCGGGCCACCAACCTGGCGCCCGGCAAGCGTTACCACGACTGAATGCCGCCAATAAAAAATACAAGGTGACCGCCATGATCAGACTCTTCACTTACGTTTACATGCTCTTTCTCTACGCGCCCATCGCGATTATCACGCTGTTCAGCTTTCACTCATCTGCCTCGCTGTCGTTCCCGTTCGAGGGTTTCTCCACCCAATGGTATAAAGCGTTGTTCAGCAGTTCGGACTTCATGTCGGCACTGACCAACAGCGCGATCGTTGCGGCCGGCTCAACCATTATCACCACTCTACTGGGCACGTTCTCGGCACTGGCGCTGATGCGCATGAAAGGCCGGGTGAAGTCGGTGTTTGCGTTCATGAACTTCGCCCCTATCGCCCTGCCCGGTTTATTCCTGGGAATCGCGCTGGTGATTTTCTTCTCGTTGATCGGCTTGCCCCGCTCGTTGCTGACCGTGGTGATCGGCCACACGCTGTTCACCTTTCCGTTCTTCGTCGAGTCCGTGCGTTCACGCCTGGAGTACTTCGATCTGTCGTTCGAAGAAGCAGCGCGTGACCTCGGCGCAACTCCGCTCAAAGCGTTCTGGCTGGTAACGCTGCCGATCATCGGCCCGACGATTGCCGGTGCCGCGATCCTCGCGGTAGCGCTTTCAATGGACGAGTTCCTGATCACCGTGTTCGTCACCGGCAGCGACACCACGCTGCCACTCATGATTCTTTCGATGATGCGCCGCGCTGTCAGCCCAACCATCAATGCCGCCTCGGTATTCATGTTGGTCGTGACCATCGCCATCATCGTCATCGCCGGCCTGGTCATGACCCTGCGCCGTCGTCGTCTCGAACTTGAACGTGCTGAAACTGCAGAGTAATCACCATGACCAACAGTATTGAACTGACCGGAATCTCCAAGAGCTACGGCAACCTGACCGCCCTTGGCAAAGTCGACCTGATCGTCAAACGCAACGAAATTCTGACCTTGCTGGGCCCAAGCGGCTGCGGCAAAACCACATTGATGCGGATCATCGCGGGCTTCGAAGAGCCCACCACCGGCAAAGTCGTGATCGACGGCAAGGACTCCACGTCCCTGGCCCCCGAGCATCGGCCGGTCAACATGGTGTTCCAGAAATATGCGTTGTTTCCGCACCTGGATGTCTTTGACAACATAGCGTTCGGACTGCGCCTGAAGAAGAAACCGAAGGATGAGATCAAGCGTGAAGTGACCAAGGCACTCGAACTGGTGCAGTTGGAAGGCTTCAAGAATCGCTGGATCTCCGAGCTCAGTGGCGGCCAGGCACAACGCGTCGCGCTGGCCCGCGCACTGGTGAATCGCCCCGCCGTGCTGCTGCTCGACGAACCGCTAGCGGCACTGGACCTGAAGATTCGCCACCACATGCTCAACGAGATCAAACGGATCCACGAAGAGACGTCGACCACCTTCGTTTATGTTACTCATGATCAAGACGAAGCGATGATTCTGTCTGACCGTGTGGTCCTGCTGAACAAGGGCGGCATTGAGCAGATCGGTGGACCACAGGAGATGTATTGGTCGCCACGAACGTTGTTCGCGGCGAAATTTTTCGGCGACACCAACATCGTCAACGGGACGTACGGACTGAGCGACACCAGCAGCGGCTATGTTGATCTGCCATTCGGTCGATACGCGCACTCAGCCAAAAACAGCCTGGGTGCCGGACCGGTCAATGTGTCTATCCGTCCGAAAACCATCGGTCTGGAGCCTGCTCAAGGCGCGACACTGGCCAACGGCGCTTTTGCCGGAAAAGTGAAAGACTCTTCGTTCATCGGCAACCGGGTCATTTATCGAGTGGCGGTTGCCGGCGGCACCATCGACCTTAAATGCCAACAACTGCCCACCCCAGGCACCCACACGCTGCCACCTGGATCTGACGTTGCACTCACCTGCAAACCGGACAGTTTTGTGGTGATACCGGTCTGAATGCGCATGGGTTGAACAACGGCTATTGCTGCCCTCAGCAGTGGGGTTACCCGTAACGTCGACGCTGGGTCATGCGCGTTTCAACAAGCGCATGATCCAGCGTTTTTTTTGACCAGAGCGCTACATGGCAGTGGTCGACAACGCGTTGCGTGTACACGGGATTGATGTCGACTGACACGGCCTCTTCGCGAGCAAGCTCGCTCCCACAGTTTGGATCTTTGCCAGGCGCAATATTCGTGTGCGACTCAAGTCCCCCGTGGGAGTGGGCTTGTTCGCTCCCACAAGGGTTAGACCTTGAAGTTGTTCATCAGCAGCTGTTGCTGTTCGCAAGGTCATTCAAGGATTGGCTGATCCGGGCGGATTGGTCGGCCTGCTCGACCAATGCACCGGTCTCATCCCTGATCGCCGAAACGTTACGGTTCACCTCTTCGGACAAGCCTGGAACAACAAGTTTTTTCGACCGTTCAAAAAAAAGCTCCCCAAAATGGGGAGCCTGAATGCACTTGGCTGAACGGTAGAGTGACTAGCAGTACCGAGAAACGACTCTTTCTCTCGCTACTCGCTTGCCAAGTGCAGCAACTAACCAACGGCCCTGGTGAGATCCGCTAGTTCGGAGTTCGACAGAGGACGCTTGGCACCGACGCTAGCCGACTCTATAAACAGCAGCAATCAGACTGGCTTCTTATACCGGCGAATCCGGATATCGGCCTGTTCCTTGTGCCCGGCAAAACCTTCCATGCCGCACAAGCGTGAGCAGTACTCACCGACCAGCACAGACGCTTCATCCGTAAGAATGCGTTGATAGGTGCACGTCTTGATGAACTTGCCGACCCAGAGGCCTCCGGTGTAACGCGCCGTGCCAGTGGTCGGCAGCGTATGGTTGGTGCCGATCACCTTGTCGCCGTAGGAGACGTTGGTCCGCTCGCCGAGGAACAGCGCACCGTAGTTGGTCATGTGCTCAAGGAAATAGAGCGGGTCACAGGTCATGACTTGCACGTGTTCGGAAGCGATCCGGTCGGCTTCCTGGACCAGTTCGTCCACGGTGTCGCAGAGGATGATTTCGCCGTAGTCACGCCAAGCGACCGAAGCGACTGCCGCGGTCGACAGAATGGCCAACTGGCGCTCAATTTCCGCCGGCAAGGTTTCTGCCAGTTCCGCGCTGTTGGTCAAAAACACCGCAGGTGAGTTGACGCCATGTTCAGCTTGGCCGAGCAAGTCGGCGGCGATGATTTCCACATCGGAGCTGTCATCGGCGATCACTAGGGTTTCGGTCGGCCCGGCGATCAAATCGATGCCGATCTTGCCGAACAGTTGGCGTTTGGCTTCGGCAACAAATGCATTGCCTGGCCCGACGATCATGTCGACCGGTTTGAATTCCTCTGTCCCCAGCGCGAAAGCGGCAATCGCTTGTACGCCGCCGACGCAATAGATCTCGTCAGCACCGGCCAGGAACATGGCGGTCACGATGGCCGGATGAGGCTTGCCATCAAACGGTGGCGCCGCCGCGACCACGCGTTTCACTCCGGCCACTTTAGCGGTGAGCACGCTCATGTGGGCTGAAGCCAGCAACGGATATTTCCCACCGGGGATGTAGCAGGCCACGGAGTTCACCGGAATGTTGCGATGCCCCAGGATCACCCCCGGCAGGGTTTCGACTTCGACATCGTGCATTGAGGCTTTTTGCACTTCGGCGAAGCGGCGTACTTGCGCTTGGGCAAAAGTGATATCGCCGATTTCCTGCTCCGACAGACTGGCGACACACGCGGCAATTTCTTCGTCGGTCAGACGGAAGGATGCGGGTTCCCATTTATCAAATTTCTTCGAGTATTCCCGAACGGCGGCGTCCCCGTTCTTAGCAACATTGGCGATGATTTGCTCAACCGTATCGCGGACTTGGGCGGCGATCTCGGCTTGAGCTTCGACGGGCTTAGTTTTTTTCAGATAACGGATCATCAAATGGCTCCAGACGGTTCTTGGTGCACGCGGCATGCGCTCAGCACTGGCAACCATCTTTTCTCACGCCCCTACCCCAGGCAACTTCGCAGCTTCCTTATTGATGACGCGATCTGACGCAGCACAGACGCAATGCTGAAGCAGTTGCGGCAGCGCTGACCGCTCTAGCACGAGCAATCGTGTTATTCGTATAACCTTAAGTTATAAAATGCTGAATCGACCGAATCTGTTCGCGTACCTTTTAAATCTCTTTCTCGCCCGCAAACACTCATAGACCATTGGTCGTAATCATTAAAAACACGATATAGGCATTGACACTCTGGTTTGGAGTGATAGCTTAAATAAACGGTTATACGTATAACTTAATGATCACACCCAACTTAAAGAGGTGACCAACCGTGAGTCAAGTCTTGTATCTGTACGGTGGCTGGCCCGGCCATTACCCCTATGAAATTGCTGCATGGGCTCGGACCGTTTTTCAGGAACTGGATTTCGACGTTGAAGAGTCAACCGACATCTTCACATTGGACAGGGACTTGACCGGTTACGACCTGATCGTGATCGGCTGGAACAATGCGGTCACCACTGAAACGCTGACAGCCTCACAGGAAAACCGCCTGCTGGAAGCCATAGAAAGCGGCACCGGGCTGGTGGGTTGGCACGGTGCGGGCGCAGCGTTTCGCGCCAGCCTCAAGTATCACTGGGTACTGGGCGGCTCATTTCTTGAGCACCCAACGGGGGAAGGCTTTCCCCATCCTTACCAGGTCAACGTTATCGATCACACCCATGAAGTCACTCAAGGCGTCGAGGATTTCGATGTTCGGTCCGAGCAGTACTACATGCAGGTTGACCCGAACATTCATGTGCTGGCCGAAACCACTTTCGATGGCAACCCGTTCCCGTGGATCAAAGGCCATCGCAGCCCGGTCGCTTGGGTTCGGCAATGGGGCGAGGGACGAGTGTTCTATCACTCGATCGGCCACGACACCAGCAACCTGGCCGACCCGAACATCCGGCGCTTGACCAAGCAGGGTTTGAACTGGGCGACCCGCGGGCGCGCAGCAAGCACCGGGAAGTCCGCCGTATCCACCGCACTTTCATCAACCCAAGGAATCCTGTCATGACTAAATTGACCGGCAGCCAGATCGTGGCTCAAACCCTGAAAAACTACGGCGTTGAATATGTCGCCGGCATCCCCGGTCACGGGATCTGGACACTCACCGACGCCTTCCTCGAAGAAGACTCGAAACTCAAATTCATTCAGGTTTTTCATGAGCAGAGTGCGGTTCACTTGGCGGATGGTTACTACCGGGTGTCCGGCAAGCCGATGGCCGCCGTCACCTCTATCGGTGCCGGTGCAACCAACACGGTGATCGGCATGGCCACGGCCTTCACCGACTCTACCAGCCTGATGCTGATCACCGGCGGGCCACCCACGCACATGCGCGGCCACGGCTTGCTGCAGGAACTCGAACGCTACACCGACAACGACTTCCCTAAAATCGCCGAAGCCGTCACCAAGCGTCACTGGGTCGCCACCCGCGTTGAAGAACTGCCGTTCATGATGCATCGAGCGTGGAGCGCGATGGTCACTGGCCGCCCAGGCCCGGTCCACATTGAAATCCCGATGGACGTTCAGGCTGAAGCGGCTGAAGTCACCCTTCATGCCTTGGATGAACGCACCCCCATCGGCAAATGCTTCCCGGACCCTGCGGCTACCGCCCGTGCGGTTGAAGAGCTTAAAGGTTGCAAACGCCCGGTGCTGGTGATCGGCGGCGGCGTCATTACCGGTGAGGCAAGCGCCGAAGTGCTCGCCCTGGCCGAGGCCTGGAAAATTCCAGTAGTTACTACCTGGAACGGCAAAAGCGGCTTCCCGGAAGACCACCCACTGTTCGCTGGCAGTGTCGGTCAAACCGGCACGATGTGCGGCAATAAAGTGGCCTCCACCGCCGATGTGATTATCGCCGTGGGCTGTCGCTTCACCGACTGGTCATCGTCCAGTTATGCCAAGGGGGTGACCTTTGCCATTCCGCCGTCGAAGCTGATCCATATCGACATCGACCCGCACGAGATCGGCAAGAATTACCCGGTGACCGTGGGTATTTGTGCCGATGCCAAGTACGCACTGGCCCATATCGTCGAAGGCTTGAAAGGCCAGACGGTTGATCGCGAAGAATACATGAGCGACCTGCGCGGCTATCAGGACGAGTGGGAAACCAAACTGGCCGGCCGTCGTGACTCCGATCGCTTCCCGTTTACCTCGCAACGTCCGCTAGGTGCGCTGCGCAAGATTTTTCCGCGTGACACCATCGTGGTGGTCGGGTCTGGCAACACCCAAGGTGCGGTCAAACAGACCTTCCCGGTTTACACCCCCCGTACGCACCTGACGTCTGGCGGATTCTCCTCAATGGGTTGGGCTGTGCCAGCAGCCATCGGTGCCAAACTGGCGGCGCCGAACCAACCGGTGGTGTGCATCCTTGGCGATGGCGATTTCCTGATGACTTCCCAGGAAATTGCAATCTGCGTAACCAACAACATTCCGGTTGTGTTCATGATTCAGAACAACGCCGGGTACATGTCGATTCGCGGTGGCCAGCGCAAGCAAACCAGCCGCCATATCGGCACCGAGTTCAACCATCCGGACGGCACGCCCTACAGCCCGGACTTCAAAGCGGTCGGCGAAGCCTTCGGCCTGAAATCTTACCGTGTGGAGCGCCCGGAAGACCTCGAGCCCATCCTGCAGGAAGCCCTGGACCTGAACGTCCCGGTACTGATCGAAATCCCGACCGATCGCGACGCTGCGGGCCCTTGGGTGCCGGGCTGGTGGGACTTCCCGATTCCTGCCTACATCACGGATGAACGTCAGGACGAATACCAAGAACTGCGCAATTCCGAACAGCACCTATAAGAATTGGAGCGGCTCAAATGAGTGATGCATTGATTTCGCATCATGCAGAGCTGAATCCACAACCGGGGGTGCCGCGCGAGCAGCGCGCCCTCGACGTGGTGACACCTGATGCAGATGGCAATATCAACTGTGATGTCGTGATTATCGGCTCGGGCATGGGCGGTTCGACCTTTGCCCATGCGTTACGCGATAGCGGGTTCGACATCGTGATCGTCGAACGGGGGGATTTTCTGCCCCGTGAAATACAGAACTGGAGCGCCGAATCGGTGTTCGCCGAAGGCCGCTATCGAAATGCCGAGCAGTGGCTGGATGAATCCAATAAACCGTTTTCGCCGGGGGTTTTCTATTACGTCGGCGGCAACACCAAGTTCTACGGCGCAATGCTTCCACGGTTTCGCGAAGAGGACTTTGCCGAAATCAAACACGCCGAGGGCATCTCCCCCGCATGGCCTATTAGCTACGCAGACCTGGAGCCCTGGTACGCCGAAGCCGAGAAGCTTTACCGGGTGCATGGCCTGGCGGGCATTGATCCCAGCGAGCCTTGGCGCTCGGAGCCTTTTCCGCAGCCGGCGCTCAAACATGACCCCGCGTTGGCACCGCTGGAACAGAGCATGCGCCGCTCCGGGCTCAAGCCCTTCGTGATGCCTGCTGCGGTGGATTATGGCGACGGCGGTGACTGCGTATTGTGTTCCACCTGCGATGGTTATCCTTGTCTCGTCGACGCCAAGGCTGATGCTGAAGTCAGCGCCTTGAGACCGGCCCTGCGCAGCGCCAATATCAGGCTGTTGACCCGCACCACGATCAAACAACTGAAGACCGGCACGGACGGCAAGACGGTGACCGAGGCCCATGGCCTCATTGATGGTCGCAACGTGACACTTCGAGCGAAACGATTCGTCCTGGCATGCGGCGCGGTGAACAGCGCAGCCCTGCTGTTCAAGTCAGCGAACGAACATCACCCTGAAGGCTTGGGCAACAGCTCGGGGCAAGTGGGCCGCAACTACATGGTCCACAACAGCACGTTCATGCTCGCTGTAGACCCGCGGCGCAAGAACAAGGTGATCTTCCAGAAGACCCTCGCCATCAACGACTGGTACCGCGCCGGCCCGCATAATTCATTCCCCCTGGGTAACGTGCAGATGCTGGGAAAAATCCGCGAACCGATGATCAGTGCCATGCGCCCCTGGCTTCCAAAGTTTGCGTCGCGATACATCACCGACCACAGCGTCGACTTGTACCTGACCTCAGAGGATTTACCCACGCAAGACAATCGGGTCACGTATGACAAGCAACGTGGCGCGATCAAGGTTTACTGGACACCAAACAACCTGAAGGCCCATGAAGGTTTGGTGGGCAAGATCAGTAAAGTTATGCGCGAGGCTGGCTACCCCGTGATCCTGAAAGCACGCATGGGGATTGCCACGAATTCGCATCAATGTGGCACTGCCGTCATGGGCACGGACCGAGCCTCAAGCGTGCTGGACCTGAACTGCAAGATGCACGACCTGGATAACGTCTGGGTGGTCGACAGCTCATTCTTTCCGTCTTCGGCCGCGGTCAATCCGGCCCTCACCATCGCTGCCAATGCCCTGCGGGTTGCGGCGAATTTCATGCGTCCAGTGCCTTGAACGGCACAAGGTGAACCTCAAGGCTGCAGAGTAGTTCTTACTCCGCAGCCTTGAGCCATGAACACCGTTAAGCGTCCTGCAGTTTGAGCGTCGAAGTCCGCACGATAAGTTTCGTGGCGAAAATTTTCTGCTCAGGTTCTAGCCGAGTGCCGACCGGTGCATTCAACTGCTCGGTCAGCAGCCGTGCGGCGTACACGCCTTTCTCCACCATCGGCTGCCCAATAGTGGTCAAGCCAAGCTGCACCGCTTCAGGTATATCGTCGAAACCAATCACCGATAGCGCTTGTGGGACGTTGCGATTGAGCGCGTGAGCCGTCTTCATGCAAGCGATCGCCATGACGTCCGAGCAGGCCACCACGGCGGTGACATCGCTGGACGTCAGCAGCGTGAAAGCTGCCGTTTGCCCAGAGGTAGAATCAAGCCCACCGGCTTCGATAATACTCAGGTCCTCGAATGCCAAACCGGCTGCGTTCGCAGCCTCCACGTATCCGGTAAGCCGCTCCCTGACAATGCGCTCACTGGCGCTTCTGAAACGCGGCTGATCAATCGGGCCGCGATAACCGTCAGGGTTGAGGCGGTCAATGATGATCCCAATCTTGCGATGCCCAAGGCCAAGCAGGTGCTCCATCTGCGTGCGGGCGGCGCCTCGATCATCGATGCCGACAAAGAAAGAGTTTTCCACCAATGGCGAATCGATAACCACAAACGGAATGTTCTGTTTCACCACTGCCAATACGGCCGGATGGTCGTCGGGCAGGGTCGAGATAATCAAGCCATCCACCAATCCACGCAGCGCCAGACTGCCGTGATCGGCCGCTTGCGTACGACCGACGAGCCGGTTGTTATTGAGCGGGAACAACGTCAACGCGACGTTCTCCAGCTCACCCACTTCGCTGATCCCGCGTAACAAGGCAATCGTGCAAGGGTCGGCGAACGCCAGGGACAATTTGTCCATCATCATCAAGCCGATCGCCCCGATCTTGCCCGAACGCAAGCTTCGCCCAAGGACATTCGGCCCCGGATAGCCCAACGACGCGGCGATTTTAAGGATATGCTCGCGCTGGGCTTGGGACAGCTTGGTGGGGCGATTGTAAGCGTAGGACACCGCAGGCTGAGACACCCCGGCTGCCAGTGCTACATCTTTCATTGAAACGGATGCCATCGCTTGCTTCCCGATCTTTTTGAAACCTCACAGGAGGTCTGTTAAATAAAAACCATGCCTCAGTGTAACCGCTGAGGCGAAACGTTCGGAACCAGTCGGGTGGCGCTAAAAATGATTGCGATCATCAGCGCGGCAACCGCAAGCAGCGCTGACGACAGATTGGTCGCCTGGGCAACCAAGCCGATAGCCGCCGGGCCCATCAAGATCCCGAGGTAACCGAGACTAGTTGCCGCCGCAATGGCCAACTCGCCTGGCATGGTCTTTTGAGACCCAGCCAGCGATAGGTAAACCGGCGCAATGTTCGCCAAGCCTGTGCCAATCACCGCGAAGCCGACCAGGTTCAACAGCCAGTCCTTGGCAAACACCACCAGCACGAAGCCCACTATGACGATAAGCCCACCGCCGATGAGCACTCTACGCGCGCCCAGCTTCAGCAGAATCCGGTCACCACTCAATCGTCCCAACGCCATCATCACGGCAAAGGCTGCGTAGCCCAGGCCGGCAATGGAATGCTGAACGCCTCGTACGTCAGCAAGAAACACCGCGCTCCAATCGAGAATGGCGCCTTCAGAGAGAAAGGCAAACAGACAGAGCAAGCCCAGCAGCAAAACCTTTCGAGTCGGTTTGACAAATATCGGACTGCCCTCATCACCGCTACGCCCAAGCATCTGCTGTCCGTAGGTCAAGACAAAAGCCATCAGTACCGCGATCACCCCACTGCTTGCCCACAAAGGCGAGGCGCCGAGCCATAACAGTGCGGTCATACCTGCGGCACTGACAATCGTCCCCAGGCTGAACAAGCCGTGGAAACCCGACATGAGCGACCGACTGGTCGCACGCTCAACCATCACCCCCTGTACGTTCATCGTCACGTCCACCGCCCCACACCCTGCGCCGAATATGCTCAGGGCGATCAACAAACCGGCGAATGAACGAGCCGTCGCGAGCATCGGTAAGGTCAGCAATACCAGCGCGATACCGATATGCATGGTAAATCGGCAACCCTTCCTTGCGTTCAGGATGCCTGCGAGCGGCATCATCACCAGCGAGCCTAGGCCAAGGCAAAGTAAAAGCAGGCCCAACGCTCCGTCGTCGACCCCCGCCCGACTGCGCGCATAGGGAACCAGCGGAGCCCATGCGCCCATGCACAGGCCTGACATGAGGAACGTCAGCCGATAAGCCACCATATCCGGGGCGGCGCACGGCAATACCGATTCTTGAGAAGACACGAAAACCTCTAAATTCGAACCATTAAAGTTATACGTATAACTTAAAATAATTTTTTAGGCCAATGTGTCTTCGAAATCAGGACGGCTTTACAGAGCAAGAAAGCGGTAAAAGCCGAGAACCTGAAATAAGCTGATAGCCAACTCATTAATAATGTAAGTTTTAATAAGTTATACGTATAACTGATAACGCTTCACCTTCCAATTGCATTAACACCCCAAAAACAACAAAAGAGACGATGCAGCGCAATGAACACTCTTCAACAACCGCAAGTACCTGCCCGCATTCGCAAAGCGCGTATCGCGACTTTCCTGGGTTTCATGATGATCGGCGCCATGATGTATATCTGGTCGACCGGCGTGAGTGTCTTCCGAGCGCAACTGGGTTTTACCGGTGAGTCGGGGGATGCAAACTTCGGCTTGATTGCACTCGGGGTTGGTGTGGGTTCCGCGACCGGTGCGCTTTGGGTAGGCCGTCTGCTGGATAACTTCGGGGCAAAGCCGGTCATTACCGTGTGTGCACTCGCCTATCCGCTGTCAATCATTGCGCTGGGGCTGGTCAGCGGTTTCTGGTTCGCGCTGAGCTTCGGCGTTGTGCTCGGACTCCTGCGAGGGGCGCTAGACACCGCATTGAATGCCCATGGCGTTCAAGTCGAACGCTTCTATCAGCGTTCGATCATGTCTGGCTTCCACGCGTTCTATTCACTGGGCGGCTTTCTTTTGGGGATGGTGTGTAGCTGGCTGACCGGCTTCTACACCGACAGTATGCAAGTGCCATACACCGTGCTTGGTGTGGCGCTGTTTATCGTGGGATGTTTTTTCAGCCGATGGTTGCTGGGTAAACATGATGTTCCGCAGCCGTCTTCCAGCGACTGGCAAACAGGCGCGCAGGCGCCTGATGAAGTCGGAAAAAATCCATCAGCAAAAACGCTGGTCATGATTGCGCTGGGCGTGCTGCTGCTGGGGAGCATGATGGGGGAAAATGCGATTGCCGACTGGGGTCAGGAATACATTCACCGCGAGTTCTCGACGACGACCTCGATGGCCGGCATGGCAGTTTCCATCTTTGTCGGCGCAGCCTTCGTCGGGCGGCTTTTCGGTGACCGACTGGCTGCGGCGTTTGGCAATGCACACGTGGTTTTCGGATGCGGTACCTTGTGCGTCCTCGGCATGACCATCACCATCGTCGGTGGCTCGGCGGTGACCGGCACCGTCGGCTTTGCACTGTTCGGCCTTGGCCTGTCCTGCATTGCCCCCCTGATGATTTCCGCTGCGGGACGCAGAGACCCCAAGCATGCAGGTCGTAACATCGGCATCGTCAACTGCATCGGCTTCTCCGGAATGCTCGTAGGGCCCATCGCTATCACCGTGATCGTCAGCAATTTCGGCTTGAGCAAGCTGATGTTTTTCCCATTGATCATGCTCGGCTTTCTGGCGACATTCGGCCCATTGCTAATGCGCACACCTAAAATCGTTACGACCGAAAAACAACCTGATATGTGCAGAACCGACGCCGCTGTCCAGAGACTGGATAGTGCTGAACTTCGGTAGTATCCGCCGGAACGAAAAAAGGACCCGAAGGTCCTGATTTCAAATCGCTTACAGAGTTCAATGGAACTCTGTGGCGCAATATTTGGAGCGGGAAACGAGACTCGAACTCGCGACCCCGACCTTGGCAAGGTCGTGCTCTACCAACTGAGCTATTCCCGCACTTTGGTAACGAGGCGCTATTGTATAGATTCAACTAGCTTAGTCAAGCCATTGATTCAAAAACTTATTTTTTCTCAGTGGTAGTTCTGAGGTGCGGCCAGGCGGCACGCAAGTATTGAACCATTGACCACAATGTCAGACCTGCAGCGACCAACAACAGCACGTAACCCAGCACCACCCAGAACGTAAACCCAGGCGGGTTCGCGAGCAAAATAATCAGTGCGATCATCTGCGCGGCAGTTTTCCATTTACCCAGGCTGGATACGGCAACGTGAGCCCGAGCGCCAATTTCAGCCATCCACTCGCGCAATGCCGAAATAACAATCTCACGGCCGATGATCACCGCTGCTGGCAATGTCAGCCACAGATTAGCGTGTGCCTGTACCAATAACACCAAGGCTACTGCGACCATCAATTTGTCGGCCACCGGATCGAGAAACGCACCAAACGGTGTGCTTTGTTCAAGCCGACGCGCCAGGTAACCATCAAGCCAATCCGTTGCTGCCGCAATGGCGAAGACCGTACTGGCTGCGGTATAGCTCCAGTAATAGGGCAAATAAAACAGCAGAATGAAGATTGGTATCAGCAGGACACGTATTACGGTGATCAGATTAGGGATATTCATCGGCACAACTGGCTACGAGGTGAGCGGGCATTCTACTCGCTGTGCAGGCTGGCATAAATCGACTCTGCGAGCTTTTTACTAATTCCCGGCGCTTTAGCGATTTCTTCGATGCTGGCGCGAGACAATTCCTGCAATCCACCAAAGTGTTTAAGCAGGTCTCGGCGACGGGTCGGCCCTACTCCTGCGACCCCTTCCAACGTCGATGTACGACGGGTTTTACCCCGTCGCGCTCGGTGTCCGGTGATGGCAAAACGGTGGGCCTCGTCGCGAATTTGCTGAATCAGGTGCAACGCCGGATCGTCGCCTTTCAACGTAAATTCGTGGGCGGCGTCGTTCAGGTACAACGTTTCAAACCCCGCTTTGCGGGTTGCACCTTTTGCCACGCCCAACAAAATAATGTCTGGTATGGCCAGTTCGTTCATCACATCGCGGGCCATAGACAGCTGGCCCTTACCCCCGTCGACCAGCAAGATATCGGGCAATTTGCCCTCGCCGTCCTTGATCTTGCTGAAACGCCGCATCAAGGCCTGGTGCATGGCTGCGTAATCATCGCCACCCGTAATGCCTTCGATGTTGTAACGCCGGTAATCCGACTTGATCGGCCCCTCGGGACCAAAGACTACGCAGGATGCCACGGTGGCTTCGCCGCTGGAGTGGCTGATGTCGTAGCATTCCAATCGCTGCGGTGGCTCGTCAAGATTCAACACTTTAGCCAACGCTTCAAAACGCGCCGTAACGTGTTGGCGATTAGCCAAACGCGCAGAGAGCGCTTGCTCAGCGTTGGTCACCGCCAACTGCTGCCAGCGCGCCCGGGTACCACGCACCCGGTGGCTGATAGTCATTTCATGGCCACGAATTTCTTCAATCGCATCAATCAGCGTCGGGAAGTCTTCATGGACGACGTTGACGATGACTTCGCTGGGCAATTCGCGGTCGTGATCGCTAAGGAAATACTGTGAAAGGAAGGCCGACATCACCTCACCCACTTCCTCCTCGATACCCACCTGAGGGAAGAAACTCTTGCTGCCCAATACGCGCCCGCCACGCACACTGATCAAGTGAACGCAGGCGCCACCCGGGTTGATGAACGCAGCCACCACATCTACGTCGCCGGTACCGCCGTCCATACTTTGCTGATCTTGAACCCGTCGCAACAAGGCAATCTGGTCGCGCAACTCCGCCGCGCGCTCGAACTCAAGGTTCACTGAAGCCTCTTCCATCGCCGCATTCAACTCGTTCGATAACGCATTGCTGCGGCCTTCAAGGAACATGACGGAATGTCGGACGTCTTGGGCATAGACCTCGGGCTCGACCAAGCCGACGCAGGGACCTTTGCAGCGCTTGATCTGGTATTGCAGGCACGGCCGCGCACGGTTCTTGAAATAGCTGTCTTCGCACTGCCGCACTAGAAATGCTTTTTGCAGCAGACTCAAACTTTCACGAATCGCACCAGCGCTTGGGTAAGGCCCAAAATAACGACCTTTACCTTTTTTGGCGCCACGATGGATGCTGAGACGGGGATAATCACCGTCCGAAAGGTACACGTAAGGGTAGGACTTATCATCGCGCAACAAAATATTGTAAGGCGGCCGCCACTCTTTGATGAGCGTCTGCTCCAGCAGCAGGGCCTCGGTCTCGTTGGCGGTGATGGTGGTTTCAATATGTGCAATACGTGCAACCAGGGCGCTGGTCTTTGGCGCATGTCCTGTCTTGCGAAAATAACTGGCCAGTCGACTCTTGAGATTTTTTGCTTTACCCACGTACAACAGCCGCGACTCGGTATCGAACATCCGATACACACCGGGGCGGCCACTGCAGGTTGAAAGGAAGGCGCTTGGATCGAACGTTTGGGTCATTTCAGAGACTGGCATCAACCATGCCGTGGCGAACGGCCAATAACGCTAACTCGACATCACTGCCGATCGAAAGCTTTTCAAAAATACGATAACGGTAGGTGTTAACGGTTTTGGGCGACAAGCACAATTTGTCAGAGATGGTCTGAACTTTTTGGCAGCCGACGATCATCAGCGCAATCTGAATTTCACGCTCAGACAACAAATCAAATGGTGAGTTACTGCTCTGCGGCTGGAAAGATTTTAGCGCCAATTGTTGAGCGATCTGCGGACTGATGTAGCGTTGCCCGGCAAATACCAGACGAATGGCTTGTACCATCTCAGGCAGACCAGCGCCCTTGGTCAAATAGCCGGCTGCACCTGCTTGCAGAAGACGCGTCGGAAATGGATCTTCTTCGCACACTGTCACCGCCACGACCTTGATGTCTGGATGGCTGCGTATCAATTTGCGAGTCGCTTCCAAACCGCCGATGCCAGGCATCTTGACGTCCATCAATACCACATCGGGTTTGAGCTCGCGGGCTTTCTTCAGGGACTCTTCACCTGATTCAGCCTGACCTACAACCTGGAGACCATCGATATCGGCCAACATCCGTGTAATGCCTGTTCGAACAAGATCATGGTCATCAACAACTAGCACCCTAATCAAGCAGACACCTCACAAAGCGGTCATGACGAATGCGGCCCACCTTAGCAAAAACAGCGAGCCAGACCTAGCTACAAGCTCGATATTGGTGCGAAGCCGATGCAAAAACGGCGTTAGTGACACGCTACCACTAACGTCTTCATATATTTGGGATTTTTTTGTGCAGTCCAAAGACAGGATAGTTACCTAACGTGCCGTTCACGTCGGTTTGTTATTAGTCAAATACGAGGCTGATAATTCAGCCATAGTCGTCGTCAAGCGTCTGATCGCGTCTTGATCCTCTTTATGCAACGTCCGGAAACTGCCGAGCACTTTCTCCTCAGAATGACTGAGATTATCGACAGGAATCGGCGTAGCAGTGCCTGTGAGTACAAATAAGACGTCCACGCCCCTAGCTGCAACAGCTGCAAGATAATCTGCTTTGGGGGCACGATCGCCGCTTTCGTATTTCCCCTGAGCATTAGCTTCTACACCACCAATTTCACCAAATGCTCGCTGCGAGAGACCTAGGCGCTCTCGTTCTTTTCGCAATCTTGAACCAATTCCATTCATTTGAATGCATAATCCTGTTGACCCTATCTGTACGAGGGGTAGAATCCATGAAAATTAAACTGATTTGAACGGTTTTGAACTATGCCCGGAATACGTACTGCTGCACAAGCTAAGGCTTGGTTGGAACAACAAGGAAAATCGGTCCAAGAGTTTGCCCGGGAACACAGCATCGACCCGGCAACGACCTATCAAGTCCTGGCAGGACGCAAAAAAGGAAAACGTGGCGAATCACACAAAGTGGCCGTTTTACTGGGGATGAAAATTGGCAGCATTCCGGCCGAGAAAGGCTCGGACATTGCACCGTCAGCGGAATGAAGTTTTTCGCGTGGGCTGGTCGTGCAACGGACGCTCTGTCTAAATAGCTATCGCTGGGTTGCGTCAAGGTGTGCAGCGGAATCGATAATCAGAAACGGTGATTTCGTAAGTCCTCAGGCAATCGCCACTGACCCGTGTCGCTGGTTCTTACCAATACAGAGTCAGTGCTCGATAACGTGCTCCATCCCGAACAACGCATCCCCTTCACAAATCACCGCGAATCCGTGTCGTAGGTATAACTGCATCGCCGGATTACTTTTAAACACCTTCAATCGGATGCTTCTGTAGCCTTGTTCCTCGGCCATCGATTCAATCTGATCCATAACCCAAGTGCCCACCCCCTCGCCTCGATAGGGCTCTAACAGCTGCACATCCCGCAAATACAAATAGCCAGCCTCGGGACTGATGCTAAAAAACCCAATTTGCTTGTCCGCCTTGACGATAACGAAGCTGTGCCGTAACGCCCACTCAGCACTGAACAATTGTCCCTGCCACACGCGCCCATACTCCGCGTAATAGCGGCGCATATTCACGCGGGTCAATTCGCTGGCGAAATCCAGGTCGGCAAGAGTCGCCGGGCGCAGCCTCAGGTCCATATCTGCGTAAACCTCAGGTCATCAAACCATTATCGGAACAATTCTGGTTACCCATCTATCTCCGTCACGGCTCGCGATCAACAGCAGATCACCCGAACCGTCGGCGGCACCAAACCCTATCCCGTCCCCTGACCAAAAGGCACTTCGGCCCGCCGATATCCAGCCGCCCGTCGCGCTACCATGGTTAGCCATCAGCACAGCCATACCGTGTTCGGCAGCATAACTAGCCAGCAGCCGAGTATCCGCAACGTAGCCGTCGGCGGAGATCAACACGCTGGCGGCATACACCGTGGCACCCGACTGCGCAGCCGCATTCGCATGGCTGGCGTGGGTGAAGTCTGCACACACTGCCAAGACGAGGTAGTCAGTGTCGATCTGCACACCGTCACCGCCCTCTCCAGGCTTAAACACCAACTCCTCGCCTGCGTGCAGATGCTGCTTGCTGTAAACACCCACTTCAACCGCCACGCCCAGCACCAGCGCCGCTATCAACACATCAACACTCCCCGCGCGGCGAATCGGCGCACCGATCACCGTTACCATTCCACCGCTGTGTGCGAGTTCATGCAGAGGCTGCAAGCGCGCATCAGCGGGATCGATGGCCAGTTCACAGGCCAAGCCGCGCTCATAACCGGTCAGCGACAATTCGGGAAACAACAGAAATTCCACCCCCTGCTCTATCGCAGCCCGCATAAAAACCAAATGACGCTGGATGTTGGCGTCGATATCCCCTGGTACAGAGACTGATTGAGCTGCCGCAATGACACGCACTCCCACAATGCCGTTCCTTGATTAACGTCTTCGGGTTTGTAAAGACCTGTGCTGGATGACACCACGACGAACGCTGTGGTGCAATTCGCCAGTGCGACCAGCATCCAACACCCTCAATCGCAACCATGTAATTTTCTAATTGAACAGCGGCTTGCACCTGCAGTAAGCTCGGGTCCATCAAACGGAGATAGACCATGTTGCATTCATCGCCATCACAATCACACCAAACTTCCAGCGCTCGCCGCTTGGTAGAGGTCTTGACTGCGTTGAACGAAATGAATGTGGTCACAGCCCCGACTTACTTTTATTTTGGGTATTGGTTTAGCCGCTGGCGCGCCTGATACCCAAACGGCGCCCACACTCACAGGGACGCCAACCAGAGAATTCTCTACCCCCGGTCGGCAACCTGATCGGGGGTTTTGTTTTTCAGGCCCGACAACTTTTGAATTGCACTGAATTGACTCGAGGAACACCGACATGAACTACGCCACTGGTTACCGCAACGACATTCACCTCGCCTGGCGATTTAGCAACCTGCGCTCGGGACAGCTTGCCGCCTCCGACCGGTCGTTTTCGGGTGGCACGCCAACACTGAAGGCCGACACGGCCAATTGTCGAACACCCCAATAGGGCGTCGAGCGCGATAAACCCGCGCCCGCCCAGGAAGCCAGCACATGAACTCATCCGTTGCGGTAAAAAACCTGTCCGAAATGATGGCACACGCGGTGACGTTGACCGACAGCGCCCCAGTCCTACAGCGCCTACCCAGTAGCCTGCAGCTCAAACAGCTCGTGCCACTTGACACAGCGCTCAGCAAACAAGTTGCCGACCACCGCCACGCAGTACGCGCCATTCTCAACGGTGAAGACTCCCGCTTGCTGATCGTCGTTGGCCCTTGCTCAATTCACGACCCACGCTCCGCCCTCGAATACGCCGAACGCTTGGCGGCGCTCGCTGCAGATGTCAGCGACCAGTTATTGTTGGTAATGCGTGCCTATGTCGAAAAACCCCGCACGACAATCGGCTGGAAAGGCCTGGCATACGACCCACAGCTCGACGGCAGCGACGACATGGCTGGCGGTCTGACCCTGTCCCGCGAACTGATGCGCGAAATGCTCTGCATGGGTTTACCCATTGCCACCGAGATCTTGCAACCCATAGCAGCAGGCTATTTCGATGATGTGCTGAGCTGGGTGGCGATAGGCGCTAGAACCACTGAGTCGCAGATTCATCGGGAAATGGCCAGCGGTTTGGGCATACCGGTCGGTTTCAAGAACGGCACTGACGGCGGCGTCTCTGTTGCGACCGATGCAATGCGCTCGGCGGCCCACCCTCATCGACACTTCGGTATTGACCGACACGGCCATCCGGCAATCATCGAAACCCAAGGCAACCCGGACACTCACGTTGTGCTGCGCGGCGGCCACGGCGGTCCGAACTATGACCGCCAGAGCGTGGCTGCTGTCCGCTCTGGGCTGCAAAAAGTTGGCATCACCCCACGGATCATGGTCGATTGCAGCCATGCCAACAGTGGTAAGGATCCTTTACGTCAGCCCGTCGTGTTTAACGACGTGCTTGAGCAACGTTTGCGGGGCGATCACTCGCTGGTAGGCATGATGCTTGAAAGCCACCTGTTTGAAGGCTGTCAGACCCTGAGCAATACGCTTGAATACGGCGTTTCAGTGACAGACGGTTGCCTGGGCTGGGATGCCAGCGAACAGTTGTTGCAAGAGGCCGCAAGCACATTGCGCCTGCGACAATGATCGCCAGCCCTCTGCCCTTGGGCGGCAATCTGGGCTTCATTCGGAACTTTCGCGAGAATAGCCGCCCTTAATCCGGTAGGCTTTCCCTTTTTTGACAGGAGTAATGACCATGGCTAAAGCCACTGCGCGCCACATCCTTGTGGCCAGCGAAGAGAAATGCATCGAACTGAAAAGCCAAATTGAAGGCGGCGCTGATTTCGCAGAAATCGCCAAAGCGAACTCTAGCTGCCCATCTAGCCGTCAGGGCGGTGACCTGGGTTCCTTTGGCCCAGGCCAAATGGTCAAGGAGTTTGACAGCGTAGTCTTCAGCGCACCGATTAACGCGGTGCAAGGCCCGGTAAAAACTCAGTTCGGTTATCACTTGCTGGAAGTGACCAGCCGCCAAGACTAACTGTCACGCGGACTGCCAAACGGCCCGTCTCTCTGACGAGCCGTTTTCGTTTGTGCTGTTCACTCGCAAAGCCCTCCTGAGTCGTGGCATTAAGGCCATTCATGCCTCTGAACACAAAAACCGATTGTGCAACTGCATGTGTCGATGCATGGTTAGGCCCGTTGCTTACGCGCTCGTTATATCGCCACGAAGCAGCTTATGATCCGGCAGGCTTCTGCACAGTCTTGGTTTTTTACCCTTAACCCTGATATTCGCTCGCGGACGTCAGTCAGGATTCGAGCAATGCGTTTCGTTTTTTCATCGTTGATTGTCGCAACGCTAGCCTTGGTTTCTAGCTTTCAGCCCTTGTCCGCCGCCCCAGGACATGCTCTGACTGTTTACGGTGAGGCACCTAAATACCCTGCCAACTTTACCCACTTCGATTACGTCAATCCCGATGCCCCCAAAGGTGGCAGCCTGCGGCGCTCGGCGTTGGAGATTGGCCAGTTCGATCATATGCTGCCGTACATCGACAAAGGCACGGGTGTCGCACAACTCAACGGCCTCTTGTATTCACCCCTCGCCGTTCGCTCGCTGGATGAGCCGTTCACGGTTTACGGTCTGGTCGCACAAACCATGGAGCGCAGCAAAGACGGGCTGTCGCTGCGTTTTTTTCTAAACCCTAAAGCACGGTTTGCCGACGGCGTACCCATCACCGCCGAGGATGTGCGATACACCTATGACCTATTGATGACCCAGGGCAGCTTGCAATATCGAACGGAATTCGAAGACGTGACCCATGTTGAGGTTGAGTCGCCGACTCAGATTCGCTTTGATTTCAAAAATAACGAGAATCGCACCCTTGCGCTAGACCTGGCATCGCTGCCGGTATTTCCTGAGCATTGGTGGAAAACCCGCGACTTTGCTAACGGCGGTGGATTCGAGATTCCATTGGGGAGCGGCCCCTACAAAGTGAGTAAGGTCGATGCCGGACGCAGCATCACGTTCGAGCGCGATCCCGATTGGTGGGGAAAAGACCTCCCAGTGAGTCGAGGGTTCTACAATTTCGATCACTTCAGCGTCGAGTATTTTGGTGACACCGACGTCGCTCGCCAGGTCCTGCGCGGTGGTGCGTATGACTACAACCGAGAGTTCTCCGCAACCAGCTACTCCATTGGCTATGAAAGCCCGGCCCTGACCGACGGACGCTTGCAGAAAGCGCAACTGGCCCAGGGCGCTGTTCAGAGTTCGCAAGGCTACATATTTAACCTTGATCGCCCGATGTTCCGGGACCGGCGCGTCCGTGAAGCGCTGGCGATGCTCTGGGACTTCGAGTGGAGCAACCGGCAGATGATGCACAACGTATATGTGCGCCAAAACAGTTATTTCTCCAATAGCGCACTGGCTGCCGACCACATGCCCACCGAAGACGAGCTGGAAATCCTCGAACCGCTGCGCGGGCAAGTTCCGCCGCAGGTGTTCACCCAAGTGTTCCATACACCCAAAACCGATGGCTCCGGATTCATTCGCGATAAGCAACTCAAGGCTCTGCACTTGCTTGAAGAAGCCGGTTGGATGCCCAAAGGCGATCATTTGGTTAACGCAGCAGGTGAACCGTTCACCTTCACGTTCCTCAATGCTCAAGCAGGCATTGAGCGTTTGTTGTTGCCGTACAAACGTAACCTGGCGCAGATCGGTATCACGTTCGACATTCGTCGGATAGATGCCGCCCAATACCTTAATCGGGTGATGGCGCGCGATTACGACATGATTGTCGCCGGCTACCCCGTTTCAACGTCGCCGGGCTTGGAGCTTTACAACTGCTTTGGTGCTAAAAGCGCCAAAGACCCCGGCTCGAACAACTACATGGTGTTGCAAAATCCCGCCGTCGATAGCCTGATCACTGGGTTGGTCAAAGCCGGCGATAAGGCGACCATGGTTAACTACGCCCACGCGCTAGACCGGGTCTTGCAATGGGGCTACTACTGGATTCCAAATTTTTACCCACCTGGTTCGTCCACGGTTTGGTGGAATCGCTTCGGTATTCCGAAGCTTCAGGCAGCTAATGGTGACGCCATTGAAACCTGGTGGGAGATAAGCCCAACCCCATTGACTAATGAGCAATTCGCGAAAAAACGCGGTGCATCGGCCAATCCCGCAGAGGTCCATTAAATGCTCGGCTATTTACTGCGAAGACTGCTGCTGATTATTCCCACGCTGATTTGCATCCTGTTAGTTAACTTCTTTATCGTGCAAGCCGCGCCAGGTGGACCGGTTGAACAAGCGATCGCCCGTCTGCAGGGCGTCGGTTCAGCCAATACCGTCGGCGGATCGCCCACTGAATCGCACAGCGGCAGCACCGTTTCGCGCGCCAGCCGCGGCCTCGACCCAAAGCTCATCAAGGAAATCGAACACCAATATGGCTTCGATAAACCGCTGCATGAGCGCCTCTGGCTGATGCTGAAAAATTATGCGCGACTGGATTTCGGAAAAAGCTTCTTTCGCGGTGCAAAAGTCACCGATTTGATTCTGCAAAAAATGCCGGTTTCCATCTCCCTAGGCCTGTGGGCGACACTGATCACCTACCTGGTGTCAATTCCGTTGGGGATTCGCAAAGCCGTCAAACATGGCAGCCATTTCGATATCTGGAGCAGCACGGCGATCATCATCGGTTATGCCATGCCGGCCTTTCTGTTCGCGATGTTGCTGGTGGTGATGTTTGCTGGCGGCACGTCGTTGAACTGGTTTCCGGTGCGCGGGCTGGTGTCAGAGAACTTTGAACAACTGTCGACCGTCGGCAAAATTACCGACTACTTCTGGCACTTGGTACTGCCCGTACTGTCATTGGTGATCGGTGGCTTCGCGACTTTGACCATCCTGACAAAAAACTCATTTCTCAATGAAATCACCCGCCAGTATGTGGTGACGGCCAGAGCTAAAGGCGTCAGCGAAAAACGCGTGCTATACGGCCATGTGTTTCGAAATGCCATGTTGCTGGTTGTAGCGGGGATTCCACAGGCGTTTATCAGCGTGTTCTTTGCCGGCTCGCTGCTGATCGAAGTGATTTTTTCCCTTGATGGCCTGGGTCGAATGAGCTACGAAGCGGCAGTTTCACGCGACTATCCTGTGGTCTTTGGTTCGCTGTTCATCTTCACGCTGTTTGGCTTGTTGATGAAGCTGGTCGGGGATGTGTGCTACACCCTGGTTGATCCGCGAATTGATTTCAGCGCGAGGAACGCCTGATGTTCAGACTTTCTCCGTTAGGTCGTCGGCGTTTCGAGCGCTTCCGTGATAACCGTCGTGGTTGGTGGTCGCTGTGGCTGTTTTGTGCCCTGTTTTCGTTAAGCTTGGGCGGCGAGCTGATTGCTAACGACAAACCGTTGATCCTGAGTTATCAGCATTCGTTGTATTTTCCGGCGTTCAAGCGCTATACCGAGCAGGAGTTCGGCGGACAACTCCCTTTTCAGCCCGACTACCGCAGCGATTACGTACGTCAGTTGATTAGCAATGACGGCGGCTGGATGCTATTTCCACCGATTCCGTTCAGCGACGACACACCTAACTATGATTTGGCAAAGCCCTCACCAAGCCCTCCCACCACGACCAACTGGCTCGGCACCGATGACCAGGCCCGCGATGTGCTGGCACGGGTAATTTTTGGCGCGCGAGTATCGATTTTATTTGCGTTGGCCCTCACGCTCATTAGTGCTTTGATCGGTATCGCAGCGGGCGCGCTGCAAGGCTATTACGGAGGATGGGTCGACCTGATCGGCCAGCGTGTGCTGGAAGTTTGGTCCGGGTTGCCGGTGCTGTATTTGCTGATAATCCTGTCGGGGTTTGTCGAGCCTAATTTTTGGTGGCTATTGGGGATCATGGCGCTGTTTTCATGGCTCGCGCTGGTAGACGTGGTACGCGCCGAGTTCCTGCGCGGGCGTAACCTGGAATACGTCAAAGCCGCCCGAGCATTGGGCCTCAGTGACCGCAAGGTGATCATGCGGCACATTTTGCCCAACGCCATGAACGCAACCTTGAGTTACTTGCCGTTCATTTTGACTGGCGCCATTTCTACCCTGACAGCCTTGGACTTTCTTGGTTTCGGTATGCCCGCAGGCAGCGCCTCGCTGGGTGAACTGATCGGCCAAGGCAAGCAGAACCTACAGGCACCCTGGCTGGGCCTGACTGCGTTTTTTACCTTGGCACTGATCCTGTCGCTGCTGGTATTCATTGGTGAGGCGCTGCGCGATGCTTTCGACCCGAGGTCTTGATATGTCCGAAAACCTGATTGAAATTCGCGACCTGTCGGTTGCCTTCAGCGGGCACAAGGTAGTCAACAGCGTGAGCTTTGACATACCGGCTGGCGAATGCTTGGCGTTAGTCGGCGAATCCGGCTCCGGCAAATCGGTGACCGCGCATTCGATCCTGCAACTGCTGCCCAAGGCAGGCACGCTGACCACCGGCAGTATTCGTTACCGAGGCCAGCAATTGGTCGACGCCCGAGGCTCGACACTGCGCGAGATTCGCGGCAACCGTATCGCGATGATCTTTCAGGAACCGATGACCTCGCTCAACCCGTTGCACACCTTGGCCAAACAAATCGGCGAGACCTTGCTGGTGCATCGCGGCTTAAGTGGCAAAGCCGCGCAAAAGCGGATTGTCGAATTGCTGGAACTGGTGGGCATTCATAACCCGCACAAGCGTCTCAAGGCATATCCGCATCAACTGTCTGGTGGTCAGCGGCAACGGGTGATGATCGCTATGGCCTTGGCCTGCGAACCCGACTTGTTGATCGCCGACGAACCCACCACAGCGCTTGACGTCACCGTACAACGCAAGATTCTGCTGCTGCTCAAAGAGCTGCAACAACGCTTGAATATGTCGCTGTTGTTGATCAGTCATGACCTGAATCTGGTGCACAGCATCGCTCAACGAGTGTGCGTGATGCGCGCCGGTGAAATCGTCGAGCAGTCCAATTGTCACCTGCTATTCAAGCACCCCCAGCACCCCTACAGCCGCTTGCTGCTGGACGCTGAACCTGTGGGAGAACCGCTGCCCCGTGACAGCCGCGAAAAGGTGTTGGAAGTTGAAAACCTGCGCGTGTGGTTTTCCATGGGCGGCGGAATTTTTCGTCAGCATCACGAATACCTCAAGGCCGTGGACGACATCAGCCTAAGCATCGAGCGTGGCAAGACGTTAGGCATCGTCGGTGAGTCGGGTTCAGGCAAGTCAACCTTGGGTCAGGCGATCCTGCGCTTGGTAGAGTCTCGCGGCAGCATTAAATTTCAAGGCCAGCCACTGGATTGCTTGAGTCAGAAAGAAATGCGGCCGTGGCGTAAACAAATGCAAGTGGTTTTTCAAGACCCTTATGGCAGCCTCAGCCCGCGAATGTCAGTGGAGCAAATCATCAGCGAGGGCTTGGAGGTCCACAGTGATCTCACACCCGCACAGTGTGAAATCGAAGTGATTCGCGTGCTGCAAGAGGTTGGCCTAGACCCGGCCAGTCGGCATCGTTACCCCCATGAATTTTCCGGAGGACAGCGCCAACGTATCGCCATTGCCCGAGCGCTGGTGCTTAAGCCAGCGCTAATACTGCTCGATGAACCGACCTCGGCGCTAGACCGTACCGTGCAAAAGCAAGTGGTTGCCCTCCTCCGCCAGCTTCAGGAAAAACACGGTCTGACCTATCTGTTTATCAGCCATGACCTGGCCGTGGTCAAGGCATTGGCCCATGACCTGATCGTGGTCAAGGACGGGAAAGTGGTTGAACGCGGCGCCAGCCACGATGTGTTCGATTCTCCGCAGCATCCATATACCAAAGAACTCCTGGCGGCGGCGCATCCGGGGTTTGCTTGATTCGGTTGTAGGCATCTGAATAACGGATGGACGAACAATGTGGGCGTTGCCCCGGTTTTTGAACATATTGAGGCCATCATGAAAGACAGCGACAGCCTCAAGGATTATCGGCGCGTCCGGCGCCTGGCGATCCGCTCGTTGTTCGAAATCATCGAGCAGTCCAGCGAAGGCACGGTGATCGTCGACAAAGACGCTCGCATTGTTTGGATTAACGAGCGTTACGCGCGCCGCTTCGGGTTGGACGACGCTAGTGTGGCCGTAGGGCAACCCTGTGAAAGCGTGATTCCCGGCAGTTTGCTGCGGGACGTGGTGAACAGCGGTCGACCGATTTTGCTGGACATGATGGACACCGCTAAAGACCCATTGGTGGTCATGCGGTTGCCGATCAACGACGACGCTGGCTCCGTGATCGGCGCTATCGGTTTCGCTTTATTCGATGAGCTGCACGCACTGTCGCCGTTGCTTAAACGCTACCTGAGTATGCAAGAAGAGCTGGCCTCGACTCGATCTCTGCTGCGCGCTCGTCAAGCCAAATACAGCTTCGCGCACTTTATCGGCACCAGCTTTGCAAGCCTTGAGGTTAAACGCCGCGCGCGGCGCAGCGCGGGTGCCGACTCCCCGGTACTATTGCTCGGGGAAACCGGCACCGGCAAAGAGTTACTGGCCCATGCCATCCACAACGCCTCGCCACGGGCGCACAAAGCTTTTGTCAGCATCAACAGTGCGGCGATCCCGGAAGCGCTGCTCGAAGCCGAGTTTTTTGGCACGGCGCCGGGTGCATTCACCGGCGCCGACCGCAAGGGCCGCCCCGGCAAACTGAAGATTGCCCAAGGTGGCACACTGTTTCTGGACGAAATCGGTGACATGCCGCTGCCGTTGCAAAGCAAATTGCTTCGGGTGTTGCAGGAGAAAGAGTACGAACCGGTCGGCTCCAACGAAGTGATTCAAAGCGATGTCCGCCTGATCGCCGCTACGTCCACCGACCTTGAGGCAGCGATTAAGCGCGGCGAATTTCGCGCCGACCTGTATTACCGCCTCAACGTGCTGCCAATCCAGGTGCCGCCGTTACGAGAGCGATTGGACGATCTACCTGCCTTGTGCGACGCCATTCTTGAAGAGCTATGCAGCCAGCACGAACTGGACCACGGCGCCCTTGCCTTACTGGGCCAACACGCCTGGCCGGGCAACATCCGGGAACTGCGTAATGTGCTGGAGCGCGCCGCATTGCTCAGTGACAATCTGCTGCTGGATACCGGGGAGATTCGCTCAGCCATCGGTACGCTGATTCCGTTCAGCACATCGGCGATAGCTCTGCCAACGACCAAAACCGAAACCTTCAGCGCCGCGCGTGCGCGATTTGATAGGCAACTAATTGAGTCAACCTTAGCCAGCTGTAACGGAAACGTTATCGAAACGGCCAAGCACCTTGGGTTGGGACGCTCTACGCTGTACAAAAAAATGGCGGCACTGGGCATAGCTGAGTCTCATTAAAGAGACTCAAATCTCAATTACAAGACTTTCCTAATTGACCTTTTCAGGAGCTACCGCAGGCTGGAATTCGATCAAAAACCGGTCGCACTCTTCATCCGCCGAAGGTCCTACCGCCCTTCTGACAGCCTTCGGCAGATAGTACACATCCGGCGCTTGCTGCGTGACCGAGTGGTGTCATGGCTAGGAAAATCTCTAAATAGAGACAGCCCTCGTATCCGTTTTTTATAAATAATCATTAAATTCAACAAGTTAAGTAAATGGCACGAAACCCGCAATGTTTCACACGCGGCCCGACCGCAAAAAAAATAATAACTATCCAGGAGACACTCCATGAGTGTAATCATCGCGTTAGCGGCCCTTGGGCTACTGATGCTCGCTGCGTACCGTGGCTATAGCGTCATTCTGTTCGCCCCCATTGCCGCCCTCGGCGCGGTATTGTTGACCGACCCTTCAGCCGTCGCCCCTGCGTTTAGCGGCGTGTTCATGGAAAAGATGGTCGGCTTCGTCAAACTCTACTTCCCCGTATTTCTGCTCGGCGCCGTATTTGGCAAGCTGATCGAGCTGTCCGGTTTCTCCCGCGCCATCGTTGCGGCAGCCATTCGTCTGCTCGGCACGCGTCAGGCAATGCTGGTGATCGTGTTGGTATGTGCCGTGCTCACCTACGGCGGGGTTTCACTGTTTGTGGTGGTGTTCGCGGTTTACCCGTTCGCCGCCGAGATGTTCCGCCAGAGCGATATCCCCAAGCGACTGATTCCAGCCACCATTGCCCTGGGTGCGTTTTCCTTCACCATGGACGCGCTACCCGGCACTCCGCAAATCCAGAACATCATTCCCGCGACATTCTTCAACACCACCGCATGGGCAGCGCCATGGTTGGGGTTGATCGGTACTTTATTCGTGTTTTGCACCGGCATGCTGTACCTGCAACGTCAACGCAATAAAGCCCAGCGGGCCGGCGAAGGTTACGGCACAGAGCTGCGCAACGAACCTGAAACCGCCGAAAATATCAAACTGCCCAACGCCTGGATTGCCCTGTCACCGCTGCTGCTGGTTGGCATCATGAACTTGCTGTTCACCCATTGGATTCCGCAGTGGTACGGCAAGACCAACATCTTGAGCCTGCCAGGCATGGCAACCCCGGTACAAACTGAAATCGCCAAGTTAACGGCTATCTGGGCCGTGGAAGCAGCACTGCTGATCGGCATTTTGACGGTGCTGGTGTTCGGCTTCAGTGCGGTGCGTGGCAAGCTGGCCGAAGGCAGCAAAAGCGCGGTGAGCGGCGCATTGCTGGCGGCAATGAATACGGCATCGGAGTACGGCTTCGGTGCGGTGATCGCCTCGCTGCCGGGATTTCTGGTGTTGGCCGATGCGCTAAAAACCATTCCCAATCCGTTGGTCAATGAATCCATCACCGTCACCTTGCTTGCTGGTATCACCGGTTCGGCGTCAGGCGGCATGAGCATTGCGCTGGCAGCCATGTCTGACAGCTTCATCGCGGCGGCCCATGCGGCCAACATTCCAATGGAAGTGCTGCACCGAGTCGCCGCCATGGCCAGCGGCGGCATGGACACCCTTCCGCACAACGGCGCTGTGATCACGTTGTTGGCCGTCACCGGTTTGACCCACCGAGAGGCCTACAAGGATATATTCAGCATCACCATTATCAAAACGCTGGCGGTCTTTGTTGTGATCGGCACGTTCTACGCCACCGGCATCGTTTGAGGAGTTGGGTATGAGTCTGCAAGGTAAAACCGCACTGGTTACGGGTTCCACCAGTGGCATCGGCCTGGGTATTGCCCTGAGCCTGGCCAAGTCTGGCGCCAACGTGATTCTCAATGGCTTCGGCGACGCTTCGGCGGTAATGGCTGATGTGGTTGCGGCAGCAGGCAAGGACGGCGGTAAAGTCGGCCACCACCCCGCCGATGTCAGTGACCCGATACAGATCGCCGACATGGTCGCCTACGGCGATCGCGAATTCGGCGGCATCGACATTCTAGTCAACAACGCGGGCATTCAGCACGTCTCGCCAGTAGAGGAATTCCCGGTGGAGCGCTGGGATTCGATCATCGCCATCAACCTGTCCTCGGTCTTTCACAGCACTCGCCTGTGCCTGCCTGGCATGCGCACCAAGGGCTGGGGCCGAATCGTCAACATCGCTTCGGTCCACGGCCTGGTTGGTTCTACCGGCAAGGCCGCGTATGTCGCAGCCAAGCACGGCGTGATCGGGTTGACCAAAGTGGTGGGACTGGAAACCGCCACCAGCAATGTCACGTGTAACGCCATTTGCCCCGGCTGGGTGCTGACCCCGCTGGTGCAGCAACAGATCGACACCCGAGGCGCGGCAGATGGCAACCTGGAAAAAGCCAAGCACGACTTGCTGGCCGAGAAACAGCCCTCGCTGGAGTTCGTCACCCCCCCGCAGTTGGGCGAGTTGGTGCTGTTTCTGTGCAGCGAAGCCGGCAGCCAGGTACGCGGAGCTGCTTGGAATATCGATGGCGGTTGGTTGGCGCAATAAACGGAGTGGGTCATGACTGCAATACTTTGGACCCCCAGCGCGCAACGCATAAAAGCGAGTCGTATGGACGACTTTCGGCGTCGGGTCAATCAACGCCATGGCCTGCAGCTGACCGACTACCCGTCACTGCATCAGTGGAGCATCGACCAACGCGAGGATTTCTGGCAGGCCATCGTTGACACCTTCGATATCAGGTTCCATGCGCCACCCGACAGCGTGCTCATCGAAGGTCCACAGATGCCCAGCGCCCAATGGTTTCCGGGCGCGACAGTGAATTTTGCCGAACACCTGTTGCGCCGTCGCGACGATTACCCAGCGATTATTTCCATCAGCGAAGATCGCCAGCGCACCCAATTGACCTACGCCGAGCTAGCCGAGCAGGTGGCCGGCTTGCAGCAAAGCTTGCGCAACGCAGGGATCGGCGTGGGTGATCGCGTCGCGGCGTGCATGCCCAATACCTGGCAAACACTGGTGGCCATGCTCGCCACCACCAGTCTCGGGGCAATTTGGTCCTGCTCGTCACCGGACTTCGGCACCCAAGGCGTCATCGACCGTTTTGGCCAAATCGAACCCAAAATACTGCTGACCTGTGCCGGTTACCGTTACGCCGGAAAACTCATCGACAAGACTGCCAAGGTCAACGAGATTCTTGAACGCTTGCCAGGTTTGCAGCAACTGATCATTGTTCCCTTCTCCCGGCCACAAGCCCGTGCCGAAGACTTTCAGACCTCGGCCAAGGTCACGTTGTGGGACGATTTTTATACCGCAGGCGGCGAACCGACCTTTGTCGCCGTGCCGTTCGCCCATCCGCTGTACATCCTGTATTCCAGCGGCACCACCGGCGTGCCGAAATGCATCATTCACAGCACCGGCGGCGTGTTGCTGCAACACGTCAAAGAACTGGGTCTGCATTCTGATCTGGGGCCTGAGGATTGTCTGTTCTACTACACCACCTGCGGTTGGATGATGTGGAATTGGCTAGTATCAGGGCTGGCGCTCGGCGCGACCGTGGTGTTGTACGACGGCTCCCCTTTCTTTCCACATACTCAGCGCTTGATGGACATGATCGACGAGGAAGGTATCAGTGTGTTTGGCACCAGCGCCAAATACCTCGCCGAACTGGAAAGACATTCGATCAAACCTCGGCTGAATCACCACTTCACTCGCCTCAAGGCCATGCTGTCCACCGGCTCGCCGCTGGCACAAAGCAGCTATGACTACGTGTACCGCGAGATCAAGAGCGAGCTGTGCCTGTCGTCGATTTCCGGGGGCACCGACATCGTGTCCTGCTTTGCCGTCGGCAACCCGTTATTGCCGGTGTACCGAGGCGAAATGCAGTCCAAGGGCTTGGGCATGGCTGTCGAAGTCTGGAACGACCAAGGCCAACCGGTAATTGCAGAAAAAGGAGAACTGGTCTGTACTCGGCACTTTCCGGCGATTCCCATCGGTTTCTGGAATGACCCCCAACAAAAACGGCTCAAGGCTGCGTATTTCACGCACTTTCCGGGAGTTTGGGCTCAGGGTGACTACGCCGAAGAAACCGCCCGTGGCAGCCTGATCATCCACGGCCGATCAGACGCAGTGCTTAACCCTGGTGGCGTGCGAATCGGCACGGCGGAGATCTATCGCCAAGTGGACAAGGTTGCCGAAGTGATGGAAAGCGTCGCCATTGGCCAACACTGGAAAGATGACGTGCGCGTGGTGCTCTTCGTTCGCTTACAGGATGAGCTGACACTGACCCCGCAGCTGGAGCAGCGCATTCGTGACGTGATTCGCGCCAATACCACGCCACGGCATGTGCCGGCCAAGATTGTCGTGGTTTCGGACATTCCTCGCACCATCAGCGGAAAAATCGTAGAGCTGGCTGTACGTAATGTGGTCCACGGGCAACCGGTAAAAAATACCGACGCCCTGGCCAATCCGGTTGCCTTAGAGCAGTTTCGTGACCGGGAAGAACTGGCGAACTAAGCCACTGTACTTACGGCTTGAACGCACCGCCTTCTTCATCCACCAGCCCCCAGTTCGCCATGGTCGATTCTAAGGCGGGCTCGGGGGCGGCGGGTGCCGAGGTGATCTGGGTGGGCGCACCTTTCTCACGGAACAGTTTAAGACGCAGACGTACGTTGTTTTTGGAGTCGGCGTTTTTCAGTGCTTCTTCCTCACTGATCGCGCCCTCGGCCACCAAGTCAAACAGCGCACCGTCAAACGTCTGCATCCCCAGGTTGGTGGACTTCTCCATGATGCCCTTGAGTTCAGTCAGTTCATTGCGCTGAATAAAATCAAGAATGGTTGGCGTGCCCAGCATGACTTCCACCGCCGCACGCCGTTTGCCGTCCAGGGTTTTGACCAGTCGCTGGGACACGAATGCCTTCAGGTTATTGCCCAAATCATGCAGCAACTGCTGGCGACGATCTTCCGGGAAAAAATTGATGATACGGTCCAGTGCCTGGTTGGCGTTGTTCGCGTGCAACGTTGAGATAGCCAAGTGGCCGGTGTCGGCAAACGCCAGCGCATGCTCCATGGTTTCGCGGTCACGGATCTCGCCAATCAAAATAACGTCCGGCGCCTGCCGCAACGTGTTCTTCAACGCCGCGTGAAAACTGCGGGTGTCTACGCCCACTTCACGTTGATTAATGATCGACTTCTTGTGCCGATGGATATACTCCACCGGGTCTTCAATGGTGATGATATGGCCGCCACTGTTGCGATTTCGATAATCAATCATCGCCGCCAGCGACGTCGACTTACCCGAACCGGTGGCGCCTATGACCAGCACCAGCCCGCGTTTTTCCATTACCACTTCGAGCAACACTGGCGGTAATTTCAAATCTTCGAAATGCGGAATCTCCAGCTTGATGTTGCGCGCCACGATCGACACTTCGTTGCGCTGCTTAAAAATATTGATCCGAAATCGACCGATGCCCGCCAGTGACACCGCAAGGTTCATCTCCAACTCGCGCTCAAACTCAAGCCGCTGCTCGGCATCCATGATGCTGTCGGCAACGCTGGCCACGTCGCCAGGCTTCAAGGCCTCGGTACTCAGCGGCTTAAGTACGCCATTAAACTTGGCGCAGGGTGGCGCACCGGTAGACAGGAAAAGGTCCGATCCGTCCTGGTTGGCCAGAATTTTCAACAGCGCTTGGAAATCCATGAGCAACATCCACACGAAAAAGAAAAATAATAAAGCGTCAGCAGTAGATGAGGATTAGATCGCCGACGAAAGCCTGTAGCTTGGATGGATAAAGGGCCGGGCGCAAACCGATATTGCAGTTCTTGCACACCTGTCGGCAGAAACAATCAATCCGTCCCGAGCACAGGCATAATAGCCACCGTTTTTTTCAGGACCGTCCGCACCATGAAAGCACTCGCCCGCCACATCCTGGTGAAAACCGCCGAAGAGGCCGAACAGCTCAAGCAACGTATTGCCAAGGGCGAGGCGTTCGACGTATTAGCCAAAAAATACTCCACCTGCCCCTCAGGCAAACGCGGCGGCGACCTGGGCGAAGTTCGGCCAGGGCAACTGGTCGGCGCGATTGATTCGGTGATATTCAAAAAACCGGTTCGGGTGATACATGGGCCGATTAAGAGCAAGTTCGGGTATCACTTGGTTCAAGTGTTTTATCGGGATTGAACGTCGTCTGTGGCGCAGCAAACACGCGGTTTTGTAGGAGGGTCCGCCACGTCTTCGGCACCGACCCTGTCGTGTCTACCGAAGTCTCTGTGGGAGTTGGCTTGCCAACGAAAGTGCCAATGCAGGCGACCCACATTTTGGGTCGACATCAGCGGCGCGATGACCGGCCTCTTCGCAGGCAAGCCTGCTCCCACGGCATCTACGGCTGCTTGCTATCATCCCTGTCAATTGAATCTTAGAGTCGTAGCGGCTTCGCAGCCTTCGGCAGCTTCTACAGGCTGTTTATGAATTGTCTTTCACAGATGACCCTACCCCCTCGAATCTAAATCACGATCCTGATAAACCCCGGCGATATATACATCGTCAGGTCGTGAAGGGATCATTGCCAACTGCACGCGTGCGACGTTTTCTTTATGAGCAGTCCAGCGCTTTAAACTGCCTTCAATATTTTCCGACTGCGCCGCACTTCCGTACACATCGGCTAGTTTGAGCTTGGACGCATTCAATTTTTTCAAACGCTCAAGGGTCGTGTTCAAACGGTAAATCTCGTCCCTCAGGCTGGCAATTTCTGCCATTGAGCGCAAACCGCGAGGCAAGTCATAGGAATGAGTTTCTTTTTGTTTGAGCGCATCTCCCAGCTGCGTTATAGCCTTTTCGATTACGCGGTATTCTCTGTCGGTGACAACCGTTTGACCGGCCAACTGCGTCTCTTGCCAGCGACGTAAAGTAGCCCAGGTAAACGGTATATAGCTCACGACCATCCGGTGATCGCTACTCTCTAGTAATTGCTGGATAAGCCCGTCTCGCTTTGGCATATCACCACCGTCGTACTGACGGGTTTGCTGGCTCTGCAAATACGTGCAAATCGCTGCGCCCTCAATGGAGTCACAGCCGGGATCCCATAGCACCGACGACTTCTCACCGTCATTTAGCTTTATCGGCATGAAATGCTGCTGCTTGCCATGGTGCTCATAAGGGTCACCGCTGGTTCGCACCATCGCAGTAGGTATCCCCACCCAGCCGGACGGTATAACCGCCAAGCCTATTAATTCCTCCCTTCTTACATTCATCCATGGCAAAGGCACGCTTGGAACAGGGTCGTTGTGGTTGACGATGCGGTGATGGACGAGCTCTGAGGCGCTATCGACAAATGCGGTGTCTCCGACTCGAGGTGCGCCGTAGGTGTAGAGGAGAACGTCGTATTTTTTTGAACGGCGTAACGCTTCCGCCAACAAAGTAGCAATTGCACCACCCAAGCTGTGTCCACAGATAATCACTTTCTGTCCGAAGTGAAATCGAGACAGATAACGGTTTACAAAATTGCGGAGCGCAAGGTAAGCACCATAAAACCCCCGGTGTACTCGCTCATCGCCACCTTCAAATGGAACTTGCAACGCATCGGCATCCCTGAACATGTCAGCTGCCTCCTGAGTACCCCTCACTGCGATAACGATAATTTCATCGTGATGGGTTATATAGGCCTGAGTATCGGTATCTTCTTCAAGGTCAGTGTCATCAAAAAAATGCTGGTTAGCCGGGTGCTCTTGCTTATCCCCTTTCTCGGGAAGATTTTGCTCATAGAGCTTTGGATTGAACGGCAAGACTTCAAACCGTTTTGAGTAAGGCACGTCTTCGTACAACGGATAATACGCGTCCGTTTGATCGTCGTTTACACGCCAGATTTCTTTGTAACTGGCGAGGGCGTCTCCGAAAAAATTGCCCGGAGTCGGACTAAACGGGAAGCTAACCCGTTCTACGGGTTTCTCCGAAGGATTCTGCCCAAAGCCGACGTAAGTCAAGGTGGACATCAGTGCCAGTTGGTAGAGATTCAGGGCGCAGAATTCGTTATCGGTTGAAAGGATTGGCCGCAAAGCCCGCAATGGTCGAACCTCCAGAACCGTATGTTTGTTAGGCATCAGAATAACGCCCCATCGCTCTTGTTCTTTCCCGTTGGCCGCTTCCGGCCATCTCCAATGAGCTAACCGCGGAACGCGGGCACGCGTTACCAAAGGCGGTAGGTGAGCTGCTTGCTCGACTAAATCTCTGACCTCAACGTGAAAAAACTCATCGGCGTTTACTTGCGCTGGATTTTTTTCGACACGTGAACCGTCGTTATTAACGAACCGGGATTCTTCAGCCCGCACTTGGAGCTCAGTAATAGGAAGGGGGTAATATTCACGGCTCATCAGTTTATTATAAAACCCATTACTTTCCGAGCAGACCTCATTTAGAGTTAAAACAACCGCCCCTTGATAACAACCATCCAGAACGGCAGATCCTTCTGCATCTAAATTACCGTCGTAGTTTTGACCTACACTGTCGACTATTTTGTAAGCCAGTCCGGCGTAGGTTTTTCCGCTTCCAACTTCATCCACCAGCTGAAAGCTTATCCGCTGCCCACGTAATGGACAGGCAAGTCTTTTGCTTTCAAAAAACGGAACGTATTGATCTCGACCTTTCACATTAACACTCCTTATTCAGTGCAATTTGGATACACGCTGCAATCACGACCATCAGGCATCTTGAAAGTTTTAAATTGAGGTGGAGATATGCACAGCTCCTCCATATCACCGCCCCAATGTCCGTCGCAGGGCTTCCAGCCGGCCACAGTTTTAAACCAATATTTATTAAAATAAGGCTTTTCACTATCGGCCACTTTAAAACCCATGCTTATTGTTTTTCCACCTAATGTATCGCGACGAAGAATACCTCCCGCAGAATGCTTTAGGACCTCACCGTCACTATCAATAGCTCGGCATCTCAAAACTTTTATAATGTAGCGCTCAGGCCCCGCAGTCCTAAAAAACCACTGACATTCGCCATTATAAAGTGTGTTTTCTATACTGCCAGATTTCACGTTATCGACAGGGGCTCCGTCACGAAATGAGATGCCTGCGATATCTCCATCGAGGTCCCACCGGCCTGGCCCCCATCGACCCTCAACATCCAGCTTCAACCCATCCAATACCAACGGACAATTATTCTCCACTATCGCCAAAGGAATATTGAAAACCGCCGTATATTGAGAATCCTGCACTTCGCTTATGAAGCGTTTCTTGTCTATGAGACGTCCATTTTTTCGACGCCGCGCAGTACACACCTCCCCAGTAGCCGGCACATAGTGGGCATCAGCTTGAAGTTTAAAATTGGCAGGCATTTCCGTTTTTAACGTAAACTGATCCTTACCCGTGTCGCTACAACCGCTTACAAGCAGGAGAGTACAAACACCTGCAACGTGCTTGAAGCGATTCTTAGCTTTATCTACAGTTATAAAAATTCCACGCTTTTTCAAAATATAGCCTCGTGCCATGAAGCGCAGCCGTGAGAGTCTTTTGGAAGCGTTAACATATCCAAAATAATCACCGTCGGAAGTGCGCTTATTCCAAACGGAACGCTCAAACCATAGGAGTCCAGCAGGCTTTTCGGTTGGATGATGTACTTCAATATAACCTGCGAGCCACCATAGGGACATGGTCTATTACTTAAAGCATTTCCAAACCAAGCTAGCCCGCCAATACTCAAGGTCACCGGATTCAGAAATATACACAGCGCCACGATAAAGGTCTGTATTTTCGTCAAACTAAACCACTCCATTCGCCGTCATTAATCCTGACTAGCATTACTGCAATTTCTCATCGCACCAATATTCCGCTTCTTTATAAAGCCGATCGAAATGCAACTGCGGCGCCTCGCCCTGTAGTGGGAGCCAGTCTTGAATAATCTTTCCTTTCTCTTCTTTGAGGCGTTGCGTTATTAAAAACAGCAACTTCTCCGGCGCAGCCCATCCCCACTGCTCTGCCATGTCTAGTTGTATGTCTAACCAGTCACTGACAGGCATGCTTTGTTCCAGTTCGTATGTCTCTAGAGCATGTTTCCCACGAAGATAGAGTTCAATATTGTGACGCAGGACTGCCCTCAAACTCTTTGCCGGCACCGGAACCGTCAGCCAAGCCGGATTTGCCGGCACCGGGTAGATACCAGGACTCGGATTTTCCGCCGCAGCCCAGTCCTGTCCATTCCAATAGCAAAGGCCAGCGATTGGTCCGAGGTATTGGGGCAGTGATTCAAGTTCAAGATGGTTCAATGCCCGCGCGATCACGCGGTTGTCGTGGAATCGGTACAGCGATTGCTCAGGCCGTTGGCCGATGATAATGCGTACGCGCCAATGGTCGGCCATGGCCGCAATCTGGTCGCCTTTGCAGCTGACCAGCCAGCCCCAGTTGCACTCGGGGGTTGCGAGCAATGAAGTGAGCAGCGGCCTAATGGTGCTGCTGATTTTGAAGATGAACGGTCCTGCCGCCATGCTGCTTATGGGTGTTTGACTGTAGACATTAATGTGCTCTGGTGTGGGTTGCTGGGTCAGTAGCGCTTGGAGATTTTCCTGTTCACCATCTGAGTTAAGAATCAAATACGTCGGGCGCGCGAGTCGAGTCTGCTCGGAGATCCATTGATTGGGGAACGAGAGTTTTAAAAGGTTATTTTGTTGGTCCCCCGTTAAATTTGTGGCGTTTTTTTGGGTATCGGCCAGATAAGACATTCGTCACTCCTTGTTTCAACGTAAGGACTGACTCTGGGCGATGACGCCAAAAAAAAATGCCATCCAATTCAATGTTGCGTGTAGGAAACTTCTTTAAATTCAGCGAAAACCTAGATTCAGGTCCACCGATCCATTGTAATAGCCCGCTTGCCAGCGATTGGGACCGCTTCGCGCTCCATCGCAAACACGTTCACTCCTACCCTTACGACTCAATACGTAATGGCATGGGCATCACGCTTTTGGGGATCAACGCCCCCGGATGTTGAATCACTAAACTCGCCAGCCGATGCCCCGCGTGCGCGGCTTGTTCCGGGCTGCCGCCTTTGAGCCGTTGGGCCAAATACGCGGCGCTGAATGAGTCGCCGGCTGCGGTGGTGTCTACTACCCGAGTCACTGCGTGCGCAGGGATCTCGAAGCGTTCGCCTTGGGATTCTACCAAGCAGCTGTTGGCCCCGCGCTTGACCACTACTTCGCTGATGCCTAAGTCCCGATACACCGCCAGCAGTTGTTCCGAGTCGGTATAGCCAAACAAGGCCTGCTCGTCGTCTTCGGTCAACAATGCCAAATCCACCTGCGGCAATACCGCCCGATAGGCCTCGCGCGCCTGTTCGACGCTGGCCCAGAGTCGCGGGCGGTAGTTGTTGTCGAAAGCTACGCGGGCGCCGCGGGCTCGGGCGTCGATCAACACCGACAACAATCGCGCCCGACCCTGCTCGCCCAGTACCGCCAGGGTGATGCCGCTGAAATACAGCACGTCATACTCCACCAGCGCCGCCAGAATCGGCTCGGCTGCTGGCGTGGTAAAACAATCGCGCACTGCGGCTTCGTTGCGCCAATACAAAAACCGCCGCTCGCCATTGGCATCGGTTTGGATGCAATAGAGCCCTGGCAATCGCCCCGGTAGACGTTGAACCCGGCTCAGGCCGATTTGTTCGTCAGCCCAGACTTGGCACATGGCATCGCTGAAGCTGTCGTCGCCCAATGCGGTGACGTAATCCACTTGGGACGTGCCGCCGAGCATGCGCGCCACGTACACCGCTGTGTTTAAGGTGTCGCCACCAAAACTCTGTTGCAGGGTGCCGTTGGCGTGCTGTTGCAGCTCGATCATGCATTCGCCGATCAAGGCGATGCGCGGGTGATGGTGACTGATCAATGCGCTCATCGGACGTGCAAGCTCCTCGGTCTAGAAACAGGTGTTCAGCGTTTCGATTACGTTCAGGTTTTCATCCACCAGGCAGCCTGAGCGCCATTTATCAAAGGTCAGGCAAGGATGGGAGGTGCCAAAGGAAATGATGTCGCCAATCTTCAGTTCGCAACCGGGCGCGATGGTCATGAATGCATGCTGGTCCATGACCGCTGTCACGGTGCAGGCGCTGACATCATCCCCTTTTGAAGGCAATACGCCAGGGCGGTAGCGCAGCAAAGGATTTGGCAACCCAGCGTCGAAGGCCACGTCGCGTTTGCCCATGGCGATCACCGCAAAACCCGGTTCCGGCATTGATTGCACGTGGGCCCAGACTTCCAGCGCGGGGCGTAATGCCTCGCTCAGTTCGCTGCGACGGTCCAGCACGCAGCATTGCGCGTCTTTATAAATGCCGTGGTCATGCACCACATAGCTGCCGGGACGCAGCACGCTGAGAAAACGCTCGCGAACCGCTTGGGCGTCGAAGGCTTCGGCGATCAGGTCATACCAGGCCGAACCGGAGGCAGTGACGATGGGCCGGGTCAAGGCAAAGGCGCCTTTGTCTTGCAGCTCTACCGCCAACCGCACTAATGAGGCGGCAAAGGCTTTGATGCCGGCAATGGCCTGGTCACCATGAATCACGCCTTCGTAGCCTTCGATTCCGGTCAACGCCAGCGCCGGTTGGACGGCGATGGATTCAGCCAGCGCCAACACTTCTTGCTCGGTGCGGCAGCCACAACGGCCGCCATGCACGCCGTATTCGATCATTACGTTCAGGCGCAGGCCGCGTCCGCCGAAGTATTCGCCCAACGCTGCAACATTGTCTGGGTGATCGACCATGCAGTGAAAATCAAACATCGAGTCATCGAGCAAATCCGCGATCAACGCCATGTTCGGCGTCCCGACCAGTTGATTGGCCATCAACACCCGACGCACGCCATGGGCATAGGCGG
This sequence comes from Pseudomonas sp. 10S5, assembly GCF_035019745.1. Lineage (NCBI taxonomy): Bacteria > Pseudomonadati > Pseudomonadota > Gammaproteobacteria > Pseudomonadales > Pseudomonadaceae > Pseudomonas > Pseudomonas sp. 10S5. The sequence continues at coordinate 116,166 of NZ_JASJVL010000004.1, read as the reverse complement.
CGCGGGTCTGCACGGCGGTGGCCAGGGTTATGCCCCAGGCGCCCTCTTCCAGTTGGCGGCGAAACAGCGCCGGGACCATGCTGGTTTTGCCATGGGGTGCCAACTCGGCACCGCTGTTGCTGACGAAGGCCTGCATCCAGCGAATGTTATGTTCCAGCGCCTGCTGATGAATCACCAACGCGGGCAGGCTGACGTCGCGAACCAGGCTGTCGCCCGGCGCGGCAGCGCCCTTTTCTACTGCGGTAGCGTTCAAGTCGGCCGTTGCAAAACTCATGACTGTTCTCCTGATCAGCGCGACGCGAGCCGCGCTATTCGTTGACTCGGCGCGCAAGACCGTTGGCGCTGTCGATCAGCACCCGACGGTAATCGCTGTAATTGTTTTTGGCATCCGCACGGGGGGCGACGATGCACAAGGTGGCGACGCAAACGCCCCGTTCGTCCTTGACCGGCGCGGCGAAGCAATGGGTGAAGGTATCGGCCACGCTGTCGAAGGAAAAAAACCCGTCTTCACCTGCCTTACGAATCTCCCGCAGAAAGGTTTCAATGGGCAGCAGCTCGCCGCTGGGCAGTACGTAGTCTTCGGGGTCGATGAGGTCGTTGATTTCCTGATCGCTTAAATGACTGAGCAGCAAGCGCCCGGAAGCGGTCCAGGGAATCGGCGCGTTTTCGCCGATGTCTGACGAGATGCGAAAATGCCGCTCACCTTCCTTCATCAATGCAACCGTGTATTTGCGCCCATTGAGCAAACACATCTGAGCGGTTTCACGGGTTTGGCTGACGATTTCGGCCAATGACACCTCCGCCTCACGGGTGAAGTCGAAATGCCGCAAATGCGCTTGCCCGAGAAAGTACAACTGACGCCCCAGGTAGACATGCCCGTCTCTGCCCACGGTCTCCAGAATCCGCCGCTCAAGCAGCGAGCTGACCAGTTCATAGACTGTAGATTTTGGACTGCCAATACCGGTCGCGATTTCATTCGGGCGTAGCGGCGTGCCTTTCTCTTTGAGAAAGTCGAGGATATCGAACGCCCGATCCAGCCCTCTGGCCCGGCGTTTGATGGTGTCTTCGGTCATTGTGCGCACTACCCATTAAGCGGTCGGTAAGAATGCCGAGCAGTTTAACGCTGCCCACTGAAGGTTCCCACGCTCAGGCAGGAACAATCAGTGCGCAGGGTGTCAGACCTTTGGCTTCTTGTACGCCACGCAGTCAATCTCGACTTTGCAATCCACCATCATATTGGCCTGAACACAGGCCCGGGCCGGTGCATGTTCGCTGGTGAAATATTCGGAAAACACCTTGTTGAAGCTCCAGAAGTCCCGTGGGTCTTCGAGCCAGACGCCGGTGCGCACCACGTCTTCCAGGCCATACCCGGCTTCGGCAAGGATGGCGATCAGGTTCTTCATGGTTTGGTGAGTCTGTTCAACGATCCCTCCATTGATGATCTCGCCGTTTTGCGCAGGCACTTGGCCGGACACGTACAGCCAACCATCGGCTTCAACGGCACGGGCGAAAGGACGGGGTTGGCCACCGCCGGCGGTACTGCCGGTGCCATAACGAGTAATGCTCATGAACGTCTCCTGCTGTTTTATCTAAAAGGGTTAATGCTCAATCGGCTGGCCGATTAAAAACGGATGTTCTTGAGGAACTCACTCAAGCGCGCCGACTTGGGTTGTTCGAATAACGCCTTGGGCGGCCCCTGCTCCTCGATGCGGCCTTGATTCATGAAGACGATGTGGTCCGACACTTCGTAGGCAAAACGCATCTCATGGGTGACCAGCAACATGGTCATGCCCTCCTCGGCCAGGCCTTTGATCACGCTTAGCACTTCGCCGACCAGCTCTGGATCGAGTGCCGAGGTGACCTCATCAAACAGCATCAGGCTCGGGTTCATCGCAATTGCTCGGGCAATTGCCACGCGCTGTTGCTGCCCACCGGAGAGTTGCCCCGGAAAGTGATTGCGACGATCCAGCAGACCCACCCGCTCCAGCCATTTTTCAGCCAACGCCACGGCTTCGTCCTTGGGCAGTTTTTTGACTTTGAGCAAGCCCAAGGTAACGTTCTGCAGGGCGCTGAGGTGCGGGAACAGGTTAAATTGCTGGAACGCCATGCCAGTCATGGACCGGTGCTGAGCAATGACTTTTTCAGGATGACGGACGCGTTTTCCATCGACATCGCTATAGCCGATGTCCTGGCCATCCAGACGGATATGGCCACCTTGAAACTCTTCGAGCAAATTGACGCAGCGCAGCAAGGTGGTCTTGCCCGAACCGCTGGAGCCAATCAGGGTCACGACGTTGCCGCGCTGCATGTGCAGGTCAACGCCCTTGAGCACCTCAACCGGCCCGTAGGATTTGTGTAGCCCTTCGATACTCAGCAACGCAGGGGCAGTAGCGGTGTGTGTCGGTGTCATGGCAAGGCCACCCGTTTTTCAATTTGCCGTCCAAGAAGCTCGATGGCGTAGTTGATGATGAAAAAGAGTAATCCGGCGAACAGATAGAACTCCAACGTCATGAACGTTCGAGCGATGACCTGTTGGGTGCTGAGGAGCAGTTCAGCAACACCAATCACCGACAACAGGGTCGAGGCCTTGACGATCTCGGTGGAGGAATTCACCCACGTCGGCAAAATCTGCCGAAGCGCCTGAGGCAGCAACACATAAGCCAGTGACTGCTTAAAGGTCAGGCCAATGGCCTTGCCCGCTTCAAGTTGCCCGCGAGGAATCGCTTGCAAGGCGCCGCGCACGATTTCCGCGACGTGGGAACCACAAAATAACGTCAGTCCCAGCGCACCGGCTTGAAATGCGCTGACCTGCCAGCCCAACGCCGGGGCCATATAAAAGCAGGCCAACACCAGCACAAACACCGGAGTGCCGCGAATCAGATCGACATAGAGCCGAAACGGTAGGCGACTCCAGAGCTTGCCGTAGGTCAGCACCAACCCGGCAAACAGGCCGATCACCGTGCCGCAGATAATCGCAATGACTGAACATTGAATGGTGGTCAAAAAACCCGACAACAACGCTCCCCGGGCGATCCACAGTTCTTGCAGCCAGCTATGAGCTTCGTACATACCAGACCTCCTAGCGACGGATCGCCAAGCGTTGCTCTAAGTAGCGCAAGACCATGGCGATGAGGTAACAGGCCGCCACGTACAACGCTGTGGTCACCATCCAGGTTTCGATGACCCGATAGCTTTCAACGTTGATCTTGCGGGCGTAGTAGGTCAGCTCCGGCACGGCAATCGCCGCCGCCAACGAGGTGTCCTTGAACAATGAGATGAAGTTGTTCGACAGCGCGGGCAACACATTGCGCAGCATCACCGGGATGATCACGTAAGCGCGCACTTGCCATTCGCTCAGGCCAATTGCCAGCCCGGCTTCGCGCTGGCCCTTGTGAATACTCAACAGCCCCGCACGAAACACTTCGGTCAAATACGCCCCGGCGTACAGCGACAGGGTGACGATGAACGACGGCAGCTTGTCCATGCGGATGCCCAAACTCGGCAGCGCAAAGTAGATCAGCAGGATCAGTACCAAAATCGGCGTATTACGGATCACCGTAACGTACACCGAGGAGATGATGCGCAAAATCCGGTGCTTCGACAGCAGTGCGAACGCCGCCATCAGGCCAATGACGCAGCCAATGGCAATTGAGATCAACGCCAGTTCCAACCCCAATCCCAGGCCGGACAGCAAGCTGGGAAAATCACGCCAGACGGCGGCAAAATTCAACTGATAGTTCATGGTCAGCAGTACCTGGAACGGGGCAATCGACGCGTTGCCCTGTTCTCACCGAGTCATTTGAATTCGACAGGGAAACCGATTTCCGGAGTCGGTAGATCGACACCGAACCACTGTTTGAACGAGGCCGCATAGGCCGGAAATTCAACTCCGGTCATCGCTTCGTGCAACGCAGTGTTAACGAAGTTCAGCCAGTCCTGATCACCACGTTTGACAGCGCAGGCGTAGGTCTGTGGGCTCCAGGCGAAGTTGGGGGTGCGATAGCGGCCTGGGTTCTGCACGATCAGGTATTTCACCGAGGACTGATCGGTAGCAGCTGCATCGGCACGGCCGGAATTGACGGCCTGATACATCAGGTCAACGCTGTCGTACTGATCGACTTTGGCTTTGGGCAGGGCCTGGTGCACCAACTCTTCGGCGTAGACGTTCTGCAGCACGGCCACGGTTACGCCGTCACCGGCAGCTTTCAGGTCATCGATTTGCTTGTACTTACTCTGGATCGGCAGCAACAGCGCCACACCCTCACGGTAGTAAGGCAGGGTAAACGCAACTTGTTGGGCGCGGCTGGCAGTGACGGTAATGAACTGGCAGCTAATGTCGACTTTGTCAGTCAGCAAGTTGGGGATCCGTGCGTCGGACGACTGCACCACGAACTCGACTTTGCTGGGGTCGTTGAACAGCCCTTTGGCGATCATCCGCGCGATGTCGATATCGAAGCCTTGGAGCTTGCCGTCCGCACCCTGGAAATGCCAAGGCGCGTTGGTGCTGCCGGTACCCACCACCAGATGGCCGCGCTGCAATACGCTGTCGAGTTTGCTGGCGTCCGCCGCCTGCACCGAACTGATAAGCGTGGCCGTGGCCGCAAGAACAAACGCACAAGCTTTCAAAAAGGAAGGTCCGCGATGCATGTGATGAACTCCGCCGTGGTTAAATTCCGCTATAGCGGAACAAGGTATGTAACAACGGAATAGACAGCAGAAAGTGTGCCACAGAACAGGGCCAAAAAAAACGCGTAAAAAAAGGCTTTTAGATCAATGCGCTAACTCAAGTAAACGCGTTGGGTACGTGACGGTTTTGATGTGATGACTCGCTACCGTTTGCTACAACGTGTGTAGCCAGACCCCAAAGTGGGGCAAACGCGCTAAGTCCGACCGATTTATGCGTAGTTGCGTTCGTCAACACCGTATTTGGGGGGCAGTGAACTAAAGCAGCGAAGCTTTGCAGGTAAGAACCCGTTTGAGCCAACGCAGAGGGTGACGGGGCGAAGTCAACGTAGGTTATCTACCTGAGAGGATCTTGGTTTGAAATGGTTTAGCGAAGAAACATTCGCGTGTTCAGAAACTATAAACAGTCCTCAGCGCATGAGGACTGTCGCTAGTTTCATCTGATGTAATAATCAGGCCTTGGTATTAATGGTCTCGCCCGTAATCTGTCCTGAACCGTTCACAGTACCTTTGGCTGGCGTTTGCACTGGAGAGTTCGATGCGGAAGCCAAGTGCTGCTTGTCGATCAGACGTTGAGCCACACGATCGCCAAGACCCGCCTCTTTTGCAGTTTCGGCAGATGTTTCAGTTGCTTCCTTCAAAGCCGCCGCAGCGACGCTGACGGTGGTGCTGGTGGCTGAAGTTCCAGTCGTCGTAACGGCAGTCGCTTTCGTTTTGTCAGTAACGGGGCTAGTAACCCCACCGTTTACAGAGATAGAAGCTGAGATTGCGCCAATGGACATCGGTAACTCCTGATTTTGCTAAATACGCAAAGGCATCAAAGGCCCTAGCGCGAGGGATTGAACGAAATCAGAGCGTAGGGCCGCAAGCGTTTTGTTTGCGTCGGTAATAAGTGAAAATTCCGTCGTATTTAAGAGTCAGAAAATAAATCAGACAGGTTCAAGAGCGTTAGCGCGAAATAAATGAGTAAGTGCAGACCACGTTAAAAAAATGCAGCCAGTCCCCGACGCCGGGGACTACTACAGGAAAGAGGGCAATGGCTAAACCTTGACATTTATGGCCTGAGCACGGAGATCGTCAGGGCCACCCTCTTTTTCAGTATCAGCAGCGGCTCCAGCGATACTCTTCAAATCTGATGCTACGGCGTGGTCCGAGGGTGATGACGCTGAATGGGTCGTCACTCTGAATTTGGCTTGATGTTCGGCGGTTACGCCAACGTTCACAGGAATTGATGATGAAATAACGCCGATTGCCATCTGTTGCTCCTTATTACGGGAATGCGACAGGATCTCAAAAACGCCCCGAGGCATGGATTGGATGGAAAATAGACTAGAGGGCCAAATGTTCACAATACGTCAGGCTGACGTGAAAATTTCGTCCTCTGATTTTACGTAGACAATTTGAAAAACCTGTCGCCTATTGTCACTGGCCCATCCCGTCGTCAGCTCCAACCGCATTTTGGATAGGTCAATCTCAGACGCCGCTGCACTCTCGCCCCAGAAAACCGCCTTCATTTTATCTACACGGGCAGAGGACCGAAGGCGCGGTAAGCATCAATCAACGCGTCGAAAAGTGAGATATCCGACCGGCTTCTTGCGAGGAGCTGAGCGCCAGCAACAGCTGCAAAAATCGCGCTGGCCCGTACCTCACTGTCCTGCGGCGTGCAAACTTTTGCGGCCAAAAGAAGCTTGCTTAACCACGCAATGTTCACATCAGCAAAAGCTTGGATCTCCTTGGTCATTTCGCTTGGCAAACTATCTGTTTCGGCACCCACGAAACTGCCCAGGCAAAGGCGATTATCAGCTTCAAGTGATCGACGGAAAATTTCCGGAAAGCGACGCAGAGCTTCAATCGGGTTCGGGTTTTGTTCGTAGATTGTTTCAAGCGCTGCTACGCCGTCCTCCCAGTATCGCTTGGCAACAGCAACGCCAAGATCGGCTTTGCTAGGAAAGTGGTAGTAAATGCTCGCCGCTTTGATCCCTACCTCTTGGGCAAGGTCGCGAAAATTTAATCCATTGTAGCCCCGTGATTGGGCAATTTTCGTGGCGGCCAACAGGATGGCCTCTCGGGCGTTGGTAATCATTATGATGCTGTGTCCAAAGGATGAAGTAGCAGAGGTGCGCGGCATCCTATATCAGAAACCTATCGCTTGTTAGGTCGATTTCCCGAAGCGGAATGGGCGACCCCGACGGTTCCGGGGCTGCCCGCCAGAACCGTTATTCGGCTAGAGAGTCCAGCTCAGGAATGCCACTGCTGCGATCGGCGTAAGCAGCACGGAAGCTAGGGCGCTTCTGCCAACGCATCCAGTAGGCGGCCAAGAACTCAAAACGTTCGTCCAGCGGCGTAGCGTTGACCGGGAACTTAGAGAACGCGATGGCGGTTGCCAGCGTTATGTCCGCGAAGGTCGGAGCATTGCCGCCCAGCAGCCATTCGCGACCGTCGGACAGATGGCGATCGACCAGTGCCGCATGGGCCAATGCCTCTTTACGGCAGTGCTCGCCCCACGCCTCATTCTTGGTAAGTTCAAGTTTGAATCCGAGCCCGGTGTGTAGCACATGAAACGACGTCACGATCCGGTACAGGATGTGCACCCATACCCGGTTATCCCACATGTTATCAAGCCCCTGTTCCAGCGCGGTCTCCCCCATGATCTTGCGACCGGGATAGGACTGGTCGAGGTAACGAACGATGGCAGCCGTTTCGGAAATGAAACTTCCATCCGCCAGTTGGAGCGTGGGCGTCTCGCCCCATGGATTCATGTTTAAGTGACGCCACCCACGCTGCTCGCCCCCTGGGGCCATATCATAAACAGTCTCGTCAAACTGATCAGCGATGCCCTTTTCATGCATGAATAGCCGCAAACGCTGCGGGTTGGGAAAGGCTGAAGGGGAGGTAAAGAGTTGAAGTTTAGAAGTCATGGTCGATCCTGGAGTTGGAGGGCTGGCTATCTAACGACCGTTAGGTAGCCAGACATTAACGAGCAGATAGTTTCGAGTCAAGCCCTATCTAACGTTTGTTAGATACAGTTCTATCAGAATGCAGTGTTTGCTTCACCACGTCGCGCAGCCACGCCCAAATTCAGATCCGTAGTCTCCGGCTGCCCTTCCGTGCGCCAAGTGTTACTATTACGCCCCTTTAAAGCCGCACTGACTGATTTTGGGTTGCGCGTTCTGCGTTCAACCTGCTTTGGCCGTGCGCTTTTTGGCTGTTTTGGGTTCGCCCCCAACGCCATTGTGCCGGGCCCTCGAGCCTTTACGCCTTTGCTTCCTTGCAGGACACACTTTTGATCTCCACAGCTAACATCACCATGCAATTCGGCGCTAAACCCTTGTTCGAGAACGTCTCGGTCAAGTTTGGCGGCGGCAACCGTTATGGCCTTATCGGCGCTAATGGCTGCGGCAAGTCCACTTTCATGAAAATCATGGGTGGCGACCTGGAGCCTTCGGGCGGGCAGGTGATGCTGGAGCCGAACGTACGTCTGGGTAAATTGCGCCAGGACCAGTTCGCTTACGAAGAATTCACCGTGATCGATACTGTGATCATGGGTCACGAAGAACTGTGGAAGGTCAAGGCCGAGCGCGATCGCATTTATTCGCTGCCGGACATGACCGAAGCTGACGGCATGGCCGTTGCCGAGCTCGAAACCGAGTTCGCCGAAATGGACGGCTACACCGCCGAATCCCGAGCCGGTGAACTGCTGTTGGGCTTGGGTATTGGCATCGACCAACACTTCGGCCCGATGAGCGAAGTCTCGCCGGGTTGGAAGCTGCGCGTATTGCTGGCGCAGGCGTTGTTCTCCAATCCAGAAGTGCTGTTGCTCGACGAACCGACCAACCACTTGGACATCAACACCATTCGCTGGCTGGAAAACATCCTGACCCAGCGCAACAGCACCATGGTCATCATTTCCCACGATAGGCACTTCCTGAACAGCGTTTGTACGCACATGGCTGACCTTGATTACGGCGAATTGCGCCTGTTCCCTGGCAACTACGACGAATACATGACCGTGGCGACGCAGTCCCGCGAGCAATTGCTATCGGACAACGCCAAGAAGAAAGCGCAGATCAACGAACTGCAATCGTTCGTCAGCCGCTTCTCGGCCAACGCTTCGAAATCCAAGCAGGCCAGCTCCCGCGCCAAGCAAATCGACAAGATCCACTTGGCCGAGGTCAAGCCGTCAAGTCGAGTCAGCCCATTCATTCGCTTTGAGCAAAATAAAAAGCTGCACCGCCAGGCGGTCATCGTCGAGCGTATGGCTAAAGGTTTCGATGGCAAGCCATTGTTCAAGGATTTCAGCTTCGTGGTTGAAGCAGGCGAACGCGTAGCAATTATCGGCCCGAACGGTATCGGTAAAACAACACTGTTGCGCACCCTGGTCAACGAGCTGTCGCCGGACGCCGGCACAGTGAAGTGGACCGACGCGGCTGAACTGGGCTACTACGCTCAGGATCACGCATCTGATTTCGAAGACGAATCCAACCTGTTTGACTGGATGGGCCGTTGGACTCAGGGCGGCGAGCAGATCGTTCGTGGCACCTTGGGCCGTATGCTGTTCTCCAACGACGAAATCCTCAAATCGGTCAAAGTGATCTCCGGCGGTGAACAAGGTCGCATGCTGTTCGGCAAGCTGATTTTGCAACGGCCGAACGTGTTGATCATGGACGAGCCAACCAACCACTTGGACATGGAATCCATCGAGGCGTTAAACCTCGCATTGGAAAACTATCCAGGCACGTTGATTTTCGTCAGCCATGACCGCGAGTTTGTCTCGTCACTGGCCACCCGCATCATCGAGCTAAGCCCAAGCGGCGTAGTCGACTTCAGCGGCACTTACGATGACTACCTGCGTAGCCAAGGCGTTGTGTTCTGATTTAAAGCCCGCGTGAATGAACTGCACCCCAAAAGTTGGACACCCGTCCTGACTTTTTGGGGTTTTTTGATCTGATAGTGCTCTTTAGGAGCTGCCGGAGGGTCTCTACGTGGCGGTCCTCCTGCAGGAAGTGGGCAAGCAAAACAATCGTTAGCCAGCTTCCTTTTATCCTCGGCGCACGCCATCATGCCGACTCCAACCGCCTGCCAGCGAATGAGCCACATGTCTGCTGCACAACCTGCACCCTCCTCGGTCACACCCCCAAGTTCCGTGGCGATCACCCTGCAGATCGTCTCCATTGTGTTTTATACCTTCGTTGCCTTTCTGTGCATCGGCTTACCGATTGCCGTGATTCCGGGGTACGTTCACGACCAGCTGGGTTTCAGTGCAGTCATTGCGGGCCTGGCCGTGGGCTCGCAATATTTGGCGACGTTGCTAAGTCGCCCGCTTGCGGGTCGTGTGGCAGACAGCATTGGCACCAAGCGCGCGATCATTTATGGCCTGATCGGGATCGTCATCAGCGGCGTAATGACCCTGGCTGCCATGCTGCTTGAAAGCCTGCCCGACCTAAGCCTGACGATTCTTATCATCGCGCGCGTGTTTCTCGGTGTAGCCCAAGGATTGATCGGCGTTGGCACCATCAGTTGGTGCATTGGCCAAGTCGGCACCGAGCACACTGCCCGAGCGATTTCCTGGAACGGCATTGCGTCCTATGGTGCCATCGCCATTGGCGCCCCGATCGGGGTGGTCATGGTCGGCATACTGGGCTTCGTCAGCCTCGGCGTTGCGCTGCTGATTATCTCGTTACTGGCGTTGGTGTTGATTCGTAACAAGCCTTCAGTGCCCGTTATCAGAGGCGAACGGATGCCGTTTTGGGCGGTGTTCGGCCGCGTCGCTCCGTTTGGCGTGAGCCTGACCCTGGCGTCCATCGGCTACGGCACCCTGACCACCTTCATCACCCTGTTTTATCTGAGCAGAGGCTGGCAAGGCGCTGCTTACTGCCTGACGGTCTTCGGCATCTGCTTTATCCTGTCGCGGTTGATTTTCATCAACGCCATCAAGCGCTTTGGCGGCTTCAACGCAGCCATCGCCTGCATGCTCATCGAAACCGCTGGATTGGTCATGTTGTGGGTCTCGCCCAGCACCGAGTTCGCATTGATTGGCGCAGGCATGACCGGTTTCGGCCTATCGCTGGTGTACCCGGCATTGGGCGTCGAGGCGATTAAACAGGTGCCAAACTCCAGTCGTGGCGCAGGTTTGAGTGCCTATGCGGTGTTTTTCGATCTGGCGCTGGCCATTGCCGGCCCAGTGATGGGCAGCATCGCCCTGGGGTTTGGATATTCAATGATATTTTTCGCTGCAGCACTGCTCTCGGTGGCCGGGTTGGCGCTAACCATCGGTTTGTCCCGCCGCCCCCGGTATTGATCGGTCTGGGCGCGAAAAACCCGCTTAATGCGCCGCAGCCATAAGCCGCGGCGCAGGTACTGTCACTCGGGTTTGGGCTTCAAAATCAAGACAGCCAACGGCGGCAAGTTCAATTGCAGAGAAAACGGCTGACCATGGCTTTTACTTTCCACCGCCTTGACTTCCCCACCATTACCGACGTTAGAACCGGCGTAGGTGTCAGCGTCACTGTTTAGCAGTTCAATCCACGGCCCTTCGAACGGTACGCCAACACGGTAAGCCTCGCGCGGCACTGGGGTTAGGTTCGCCACGATCAGCACCGGTTCGCCCTCGGCGCTCCAGCGCATGTAAGCGAACACGCTGTTGGTGGCATCATCGCCAATCACCCACTGAAAGCCCATCGGCTCGCAATCGCGATCATGCAACGCAGGTTCCTGGCGATAGAGGCGGTTAAGGTCACTGACCAGCGTCTTAACACCGATGTGCTCGGCGTATTGCAGCAAATACCAATCCAGCTGCTCGTCATGGTTCCACTCGCGCCACTGGCCGAACTCGCAACCCATGAATAGAAGTTTTTTGCCGGGATGGGTCCACATGAAGGTCAAGTAGGCACGCAAGTTAGCGAACTTCTGCCAGCGATCACCCGGCATCTTGTCGATCAGTGAGTGTTTACCGTGAACCACTTCGTCGTGGGAGATCGGCAAAACAAATTTCTCCGACCAGGCATACACCAGACCGAAACTCAACTCACTGTGGTGGTGAGCGCGATGGATCGGGTCCTGCTCCATGTAGTGCAGGGTGTCGTGCATCCATCCCATATTCCATTTGTACTGGAAGCCCAATCCGCCCTGTTGCGTCGATTGGCTAACGCCGGGCCACGCCGTGGATTCTTCGGCAATCACCATCGAACCCGGTGCTTCCAACGCGACAACGTCGTTGAGGTGGCGCAGGAAATCGATGGCTTCGAGGTTCTCCCGACCACCGTGGCGATTGGGCACCCACTCCCCGGCTTTGCGCGAATAATCGCGGTAGAGCATTGAGGCAACGGCATCGACCCGCAAGCCGTCGATGTGGAAATGCTTGAGCCAATGCAACGCCGACGCCAGCATGAAACCGTGGACCTCGGTGCGGCCCAAGTTATAGATCAGCGTGTCCCAATCCTGGTGGAAACCTTCTTGAGGATTGCCGTATTCGTACAACGCGGTGCCATCGAACTGGGCCAAACCGTGGGTATCGGTCGGAAAATGCGCCGGCACCCAATCGAGGATCACGCCAATTTCTGCACGGTGACAGGCATCGACGAATTCGGCAAAGTCTTGCGGCGAACCGTAGCGAGCCGTCGGGGCGAATTGTGACAGCGGCTGATACCCCCATGAACCACCAAACGGATGCTCCATGATCGGCATGAGTTCGATATGGGTAAAGCCCAATTCCTTGATGTAGGGAATCAAGCGATCGCCCAGTTCTTGCCAGTTGTACTGGCGCACCACGAACTCGTCGCTGTGATCAAGCTGCCACGAGCCGGCGTGCAACTCGTAAATCGACAGCGGCGCTTTCGGTGAATGACGTCCACCACGCGATTGCATCCAATTGCTGTCTTGCCAGTCGTGATTCAACGGCGTTGCAACCACCGACGCTGTTTCTGGTGGCATCTGGGTCGCGAGCGCCACCGGGTCCGCCTTGAGCGGGAGAATCCCGTCGGCCCCAAGAATTTCATATTTATAGGCTTCACCTGGCTTCAGACGAGGAATGAACACCTCCCATACGCCAGACGGATACCGTGCCCGCATCGGGTGACGACGTCCGTCCCAATTGTTGAACGAGCCCACCACCGAGACGCGTTTAGCGTTAGGCGCCCAAACCGCGAAGCGAACCCCGTCAACACCATCGACATTCATCACCTGTGCGCCCAGGCAACTGCTCAGGTCCCGGTGATTACCTTCCGCAAACAGGTACAGATCCATTTCGCCCAGTAGCTGACCGAAGCTATAAGGGTCTTCAGTAATTTGCTCACCACCCGCCCAACTGACTTTCAACAAATAGGGTTGGGAATGTGCGAGGTGCCCTGCAAAAAAACCCGGCGTCGAACTCATTTCCAGGGTGATCAGCTCGTGCTCACCGTCTCGCGCCAGAACCTTTACGCTCAGTGCGTCAGGCAGGTAAGCGCGGACGTACTGACCGCCCTTGCCATCGTCATGAGGGCCAAGCATCGAAAACGGGTCATGGTGTTCGGCGCGAATCAACGCGTCCATGTCGGCCGCACCGGGCAGCATTTGCACTGTGCCTCTGCCGTGTTCCTTATGTGCACTCATGTTCGTTCTCCATCAGACAAAGTCAGCAGTCCACGTAAGCCTTGCAAGGGCACGGCCAACCAGTTGGGACGATGCTCAGCTTCGTAAACAACTTCATATGCGGTTTTTTCCAAGGTAAACAATTCCAACGCCGCAGCTTCGCCATTACTGTCTTTCCAGGCGTGGGCCATGCCCGTGGTAGCCGTTCGATAACTTTCAATAAACGCTTGGCGGGCTTGGGACAAGTACGTATCGGCCACCGTTTGACGTGCGGTTTTAGCTTCTACGGAGCTATCGACGGCTTGGGCATTGCGCACGGCCATCGCTGCTGCATAGTCGAACGAACGCAATACGCCACTGACGTCTTTAAACGGACTGTACTTGGCCCTGCGTTCGATAAGCGCACGTGCTGGCTCACCTTCAAAGTCGATCAGGTAAGCGTCACCCTTGACCACCAACACCTGGCCAAGGTGTAAATCACCATGCACCCTCAGCCGCAACCCGCCCACTGAACGCTTGGCCAGGTCTTTGATATGGGCCAGCACCTGTTTGCGTTGACTCAATAACTCCGAGACCAAGGCTTGGTCGTCAGCTTCCAACTTGCTGCGGTGTAGCTCAAGCAACTCCAGCGCATGCTCCATTTGCGCCACGACACTTTGGCCCGACGCTTCACTGTCTTTTGCGCTGGTAAGCTGCGCAACAAAGTCGGGATCGTCGGTCGGCGCTGCCAATATTTGGTGCATCTCGCCCAGTCGCTGCCCCAACAAGGCAGAGAAGTCCGAAAGTTCCAGCAGCGCATTGAAGTGCTGATCCAAGTCCGAGCGCCCGCGAGCCAACTCGTCACGCACAGCGCGTTCAAGGTTGTTTTGAGTCCATTCCCACGCATCGCCCTGATTGCTCAAGTAGCCCTGAGCGATCATTAACAAATTGTCCTGCCCATCATTGTCGACCCGCACCACTGAACCCAGTAACGGTGAAATGTATTTGAATCCCGCCGCTGTCAGGTATGCGCCCATTTCCAATTCCGGGTGAGTACCGGCACTGACGCGACGAATCATTTTCAGCACCAGACTGCCGCCCACTACTACCGAGCTGTTGGACTGCTCCGCCGATAAGTAACGCACTTCGGATTCGTTGGTCAGGCCCAGATGGGTCATTTCCGGCGTCTGCTCAAACCGTATTTCGCCTTCGCTGCAGGGCAGTACGGTTTCAGCTTGCATACCCTGAACCACAGCGCGGATGAAGGTTTCCAGGGTAAACGCATCGGTGATGAAGCCAACCTGACGCCCGCGTCGAACCCGCGCCAACGCCAATTGCTGTGGCAACGCGCTGCTGACTTCATCCTCCGCCAATAGACCGAACGGCAATTGGTAGCGACCTTGATGGTCGCCGGCTGTCACTTCCAGCTCGCTCAACAGCACCGGATGCTGAACATCGCCAAAACGCACGGCATAGGCAATTTTGACTTGATCAATGGCTTTGTCCTTGCCTGCAAACCAACGGCGCTTGGGCAGATACACCGCCAGAGAGGTCTTCTCCATCACGCTACGTAACGGCTCGTCGAGCAGTTCTTCGAGACGCTTTTTCAACACCATCGTCGGGAAGTCCGGCATGCTCTGCGCCGGCTCGACATGCCAACTGGGCATTTGATTTTCCGCCGCCAGCAAGAACCAGTAATAACCATAAGGTGGCAACGTCAGCAGGTACGTCAGTTGACCGATAGGCGGAAACGCACTGCCGCCGAGCATTTCCACCGGCACCATCCCGGTAAACGGTGACAGCTCCAGCTCCGCCGCCTGAGCGGCAGCGGACACGTTGGCCACACACAGAATGATTTCAGTCTTGCCGTCGGGCCCGGTGTATTCCCGGGTATAGGCCAAAATTCGGCGGTTGGTCGGCGAGAGCATTTTCAACGTGCCACGCCCGAAAGCTTTCTGCTGTTTACGCACCGATAACATCCGACGATTCCAATTCAGTAAGGAATGCGGATCATTATTCTGAGTTTCGACGTTCACCGATTGGTAGCCGTAAAGCGGGTCCATGATCGGTGGAAGCACCAGGCTCGCCGGGTCGGCACGGGAAAAACCGCCATTGCGGTCGATGGACCATTGCATCGGCGTTCGTACCCCGTCGCGGTCACCGAGGTAAATGTTGTCGCCCATGCCGATCTCGTCGCCGTAGTACAACGTCGGCGTACCGGGCATCGACAGCAACATGCTGATGAGCAGTTCAACACGCCGCCGATCACGCTGGACCAACGGCGCCAACCGACGACGAATACCCAGGTTGATCCGAGCACGGCGGTCAGCGGCGTAGTAATTCCACAAGTAGTCGCGCTCACGATCAGTGACCATTTCCAAGGTCAATTCATCGTGGTTGCGCAGGAAAATCGCCCACTGACAGTTTTCCGGAATTTCCGGGGTCTGACGCAAAATATCGGTGATCGGAAAACGGTCTTCCTGCGCCACCGCCATGTACATGCGCGGCATCAGCGGAAAGTGGAACGCCATATGGCACTCGTCACCGTCTTTGCCTTTGGTGTCGCCGAAGTACATCTGCGTGTCTTCAGGCCATTGATTAGCCTCGGCCAACAGCATGCGATCAGGGTAATTGGCGTCGATCTCGGCACGAATCTTCTTCAACACCTGATGTGTTTCAGGCAGGTTTTCGTTATTGGTCCCGTCGCGCTCAATCAAATATGGGATTGCGTCGAGACGCAGACCGTCGATGCCCATGTCTAGCCAATAACGCATCACTTCCAGTACAGCGTCCATCACTGCCGGGTTATCGAAGTTTAAGTCCGGCTGGTGTGAATAAAAACGGTGCCAGAAGTACTGATCTGCAACCGGGTCCCACGTCCAGTTGGATTTTTCGGTGTCGAGAAAAATGATTCGCGTCCCGTCGTATTTCTGGTCGCTGTCTGACCACACATAAAAATCCCGCGCTTTGGAGCCACGCTTGGAAGCACGAGCTTTCTGAAACCAGGGGTGCTGGTCAGAGGTGTGGTTAATGACCAGTTCAGTGATAACCCGTAACCCGCGCCCATGGGCCTCAGCGATGAACTTCTTGGCATCGGCCATGGTGCCGTAGTCGCTGTGGACGCCACGATAGTCAGCAATGTCATAGCCGTCATCGCGGCGTGGAGAAGGATAAAACGGCAGCAGCCAGATCGTATTAACCCCCAGATCGGCGATGTAATCGAGCTTGGCGATAAGGCCGGGGAAGTCACCTATCCCATCGTTATTCGAATCAAAAAAAGATTTCACATGAACCTGATAAATGACCGCGTCCTTGTACCACAGAGGGTCATCGATGAAGGCCGCACTCCTCGGTTTCTTCGCCATCTTTAGTTCCTTGTTAATGCTTAATTCGTGGTCTGGATACGCCAAATGCCAAATGGCTGATAAGTAGGGTCGATGCGCATCCATTGGTACTTGCCGTACCAGGTCCAGCGGTGGCCGGTCATCAAATCTTCACCCGATGTTGCGGCATCGTCGGGCAGGCCCATTTCCCATAACGGCAATTCAAAGCTCGCCTCCTGAGCGTTAACCGGATCAAGGCTGACCGCGATCAAAATAAAGTTGCTGCCGTCGGCACTGCGTTTGCCAAAATACAAAATATTGTCGTTCCACGCGTTATAGAGCTTCAGGCCCAAATGGGTCTGCAACGCAGGGTTCTGGCGACGAATGCGGTTGAGTTGAGCAATTTCGGCGATGATATTGCCCGGTGCGGTGTAATCCCGCGGCCGCAGCTGATATTTCTCTGAGTCCAGGTACTCTTCCTTGCCGGGTATCGGCGCCGACTCGCACAGCTCGAACCCTGAATACATGCCCCACAAGCCCGACCCCATCGTCGCCAGTGCCGCCCGAATCAGAAACCCGGCACGCCCCGACTCATGCAGAAAGCCTGGGTTTATGTCTGGCGTGTTAACGAAAAAATTGGGTCGATAACAGTCGCGCCATGGCGATTCATTGAGTTGAGCAAAGTATTCCGACAGCTCGGCCTTGCTGTTGCGCCAAGTGAAATAGGTGTAGCTCTGGGAGTACCCGACTTTACCCAGACGCGCCATCATCGCCGGCTTGGTAAATGCTTCTGCGAGGAACATCACGTCCGGGTGTTCATGGCGAATGTCGGCAATCATCCATTGCCAGAACGGTAGCGGTTTGGTGTGCGGATTATCGACCCGAAAAATCTTCACGCCCTCTTCGACCCAACCCGACACCACGTCCCGCAGCTCCAGCCACAAACTGGGAATCGAATCCGGCGCGTAGAAGTCGACGTTGACGATATCCTGATATTTTTTCGGCGGGTTTTCCGCATACCGAATCGAACCATCGGGACGCCACGAAAACCAACCCGGATGCTCCTTGAGCCACGGGTGATCCTGGGAGCACTGAATAGCAAAATCGAGAGCGATTTCCAGGCCGTGTTCAGCAGCAGCTTTGACCAGATTGCGAAAATCAACACGGGTACCCAATTGCGGGTGAATCGCGTCGTGGCCGCCTTCGACACTGCCAATGGCATAAGGGCTGCCCGGATCGTCGGGTCCGGCTTCTAGCGAATTGTTCGGGCCCTTGCGATGCGCACGGCCAATGGGATGGATCGGCGGGAAATACAACACGTCAAAACCCATGTCGTGAATCATCGGCAACCGACCAAGCACATCATTGAAGGTGCCATGCCGTGCAGGGTCGTCAGTGATCGAGCGCGGAAACAGCTCATACCAACTGGCGAACTGGGCCAGCTCCCGCTCTACGTCCACCGGAAACTCGACGCTGCGGCTCAAATACGCATGATTTTCAGCTTTAGCCATCAGCGAAGTCGTTTCACGGTTCTGCAACAGTGCGACTTTGCCTTCCAGATCGCAGCTCGCAAACTGCTCAATCACAGCGGCCAGGCGATCGTGTAGTTCGCCTTCATTGCGCTCCATCGCCTGGCTAAGATGAATACGGCCCTCTTCCAACTCCAAATCAATAGGCACGCCGGCCGCATGTTTTTTCTGCACCTCATAGCGGTAACTGGCGAATTGATCAATCCAGGCTTCAAGACGAAACACGTTGCGGCTAACTGACGACGGGACGAACTCACCGACCCAACTGTCGTTAACCAGTTCCTGCATCGGCGCGCTGTGCCACTGTTCCTCATCGGCAGCCCGCCAACGAATCACCACCGCCAGCTTGTCGTGACCGTCAGCGAATACCTTACTGGTCACCACAATCGGCTGGCCGACGATCGCCTTGACCGCAAACAGCCCGCCCTCGATCGCCGGCATCGTGTCTTCAATTACGATGCGCGGCAATTGCAGCGCTTGGGTCAGGGTCAACGGTTGAGTTTGATGCGGTACATCGCGGGCCAAAGAATCCGGGCCGTAGGGCTGATCTGCGGTCACATTCATCGAGCATCACTCCTCACGCCCTTATAAAAGACGCTCTCCGGCAAAAAATCACACAATTAAAAAGAAAGAGCGAGCCCATCCTGCGCTGTTCCACCTCACGGGGCCGCATAGTTTCCGAACGTGGACGGGCGGAAAAAGTTCAAAAGGGTTTGGGTGCGAGGGTGAGCGTAGACGGCTCTTCGTCGGATGCGAGCATCATTTACCCATTGGATGTGGTCGAACCGTTCACCTGTTAAACCTTGACACATAGCAATGAGGAGGTAGCCCAATGAACATCCCTATCCCGCCCGAAACGCCTGACCCAATGATCGACGACCCTGCTTTGCCGACGCCACCGCCCGGGAAGGAACCCCCGACAATGCCACCCGTGATGGAGCCGCCCAAAGGTGATCCACCTCCCGAGCAATCGCCGGCAATTCTTGGCAAAGCGTTTTTATGACTAATGCCCTTAAGTGCGACCAAACCTTAGGCCTTCAGTCGCGAGGTTTGTCGTATAGCGAGGGCAGACGCTAGTGAAGCACTGAGAGGAAAACAACCATGCCATTGCAATTTGACAACACCCGCGAGCACTGCTCCGCCGTCATTGAAGAGGTGCGCTATGAAAGCCCCATTATCGAGGTAGTGATCATTACCAATGACGCCACGCACATGTCTGAAGCCCAAATCGACGGCCAAAGCGTGTCCATTACCGAAGACGAGGCGGATTCATTGACGGTGTTAGGCGCTCTGGATAAACGGCACCATACCGTGGTGGATTGAAGGAGTTCTGTTGCAATTGGCTTGCCGACGGAGGCGGTGTGTCAGGCGTACCCAGCGGCAACTCTCACCAAAAGGTTCGGACCTACCGGCATCTAAATGCTTTAAAACCTAGCAAATCCCTAGGACAAATGGCCTATCTGATCTGCTTTTTATTCAAATACCTGAGTCTGTTATGCAACCAGTTGCGCGCCCATAGTTCATTGGCCTGATCGAGGCTGATGAGTACTTACTATGAGCGAGCGCATCCCCGTCCAGATCATTGAATTGGTTGAACCTTCCCGTGCAAGATCAAAGGCCAGGTCCAACGACACACTGATCCACACCCGCAGTTTCACCGGCCTGTTCCGCACTGTGCGCTTGAGCGGGACGGGACTTCTGTTCCTGCTTTTTTTCGGCACGGTATGGTTGGACTGGAGCGGCCGCCAAGCGGTGCTCTGGGATCTGGCTGATAGCAAATTCCATATCTTTGGCGCGACGTTTTGGCCGCAGGATTTCATTCTGTTGTCTGCGCTGCTGATCATCTGCGCCTTTGGTTTGTTCGCTATCACGGTATTCGCCGGGCGCGTGTGGTGCGGTTATACCTGCCCACAAAGTTCCTGGACCTGGATCTTCATGTGGTGCGAAAAACTTACCGAAGGCGAACGCAATCAGCGGATCAAGCTACAAGCCGCGCCGTGGGGAGTGAATAAACTACTGAGACGATCCGCCAAGCACGGCTTATGGCTGGTGATCAGCGTTTTGACCGGCCTGACCTTTGTGGGCTACTTCACCCCGATTCGGCCACTGGCCATAGAAATGCTGACCCTGCAATTAAGCGGTGTCAGCTTGTTCTGGGTGCTGTTCTTCGCGGCGGCGACGTATATCAATGCCGGCTGGCTGCGCGAAGCGGTATGCATGCACATGTGCCCATATGCGCGGTTTCAAAGCGTGATGTTCGACAAAGACACCCTCACCGTTTCCTATGACGCGGCACGTGGCGAAAATCGCGGCCCGCGTAAACGTGACGTCGAGCCCTCCTCGGTCGGGCTAGGTGATTGCATAGATTGCCAAGTGTGCGTGCAGGTCTGCCCCACCGGCATCGACATCCGCGACGGTTTGCAGATGGAATGCATCGGCTGCGCAGCGTGCATCGACGCCTGCGACTCGATCATGGACAAAATGGGCTATGAACGCGGCTTGGTCAGATATACCTCCGAACGCACCCTCGAAGGCGGTCATACCCACCTGCTTCGGCCACGCTTGATCGGCTATTGCGCGGTGTTGGCATTGATGATCGGCGCGCTGGTGTTGTCGCTGGTCGAGCGGCCGATGGTCTCGTTGGACGTCAGCAAGGACCGAGGTATGTTCCGCGAAAATAGCCAAGGCCAGATCGAAAATATCTATAGCCTGAAAATCATCAACAAAACTCAGCAGCCACAGCAGTATCATCTGGCGCTGGTCGAGGGTGCAGGCTTGGAGTATCACGGCAAGGCTCAAATCAGTCTCGCGGCGGGGGAAATCATCGACATTCCGGTGTCGGTGGCGATGATCGCCGACCACCCGACCAGCAGTTCCCAGAGCATCAGTTTTGAGGTGGTAGACGATGCTGATTCCAGTGTCCGCAGCTTGGCACAAAGCCGGTTTGTTGCGCCGCTCAATCGGTGATTATCTCGGAACGGTTCATGCACTATTTTCCACCGATTGTCAGCCAGCGAGCACCGATGAAACGCTATGAAAAGTTTGCCGAAGACATCGCTGAACTGATCCGCTCTGGGGTGCTGGGGCCCGGCGAGCGAGTACCTTCAGTGCGTTACGCAAGCCAGTCTTACGGCGTCAGCCCTTCGACGGTGTTCCAGGCTTACTATTTGCTGGAGCGTCGCGGGCTGATCAGGGCAAGGCCTCGCTCCGGCTATTTCGTCACTAACAACGCGCCTAGGCAGTTTTCTGAACCAGTGATCAGTCATCAGGTCAGCGAGTCCACCGAGGTGGATGTCAGCGAGTTGGTGTTCTCGGTGCTTGATTCAATTAAAGACCCGCAAACCGTGCCGTTTGGTTCAGCATTTCCGAGTCCTATGTTGTTTCCCTTGCAGCGGTTGGCCCGTTCGCTGGCCAGTGCAGCGCGCGACATGGACCCGCGCATGGTTGTCACTGACATGTCGCCCGGCCATCCCCAGCTACGGCGGCAAATCGCTCTGCGCTACATGGTCTGCGGCTTGATGCTACCCATGGAAGAATTAATCATCACTAATGGCGCGCTTGAAGCGCTGAACTTGTGCCTACAAGCTGTGACTGAGCCCGGCGATCTGGTCGCCATCGAAGCCCCTGCGTTTTACGCCTGCTTGCAGGTATTAGAGCGCCTCAAGCTCAAAGCGATTGAAATTCCGGTT
Organism: Pseudomonas sp. 10S5; assembly: GCF_035019745.1. Taxonomy (NCBI): domain Bacteria; kingdom Pseudomonadati; phylum Pseudomonadota; class Gammaproteobacteria; order Pseudomonadales; family Pseudomonadaceae; genus Pseudomonas; species Pseudomonas sp. 10S5. The sequence goes on along the minus strand of NZ_JASJVL010000004.1, from coordinate 94,395 downwards.
CACCCTCGTGATGGTATCGATCTTGAGGTACTGGCCCAGACCTTGGATCGCCACCCGATCAAAGCCTGTTGGTGCATGACCAGTTTTCAGAACCCTATGGGGGCAACCATGCCCGAAGCCAAGAAGCGGCAATTGATGGAGTTGTTGCGTCAACATCAAGTGCCCCTGATCGAAGACGATGTGTATGCCGAATTGTATTACAGCTCCCAAGCGCCAAAACCTGCTAAAGCGTTCGACACCGATGGTTTGGTGATGCACTGCGGCTCGTTTGCCAAAAGCCTAGCGCCTGGCTATCGGATTGGCTGGGTCGCCGCAGGACGCTACGCGCAAAAAGTCGAGCGGCTCAAATTGATGACCTCGCTCTGCGCGTCAATGCCCGCCCAAGCAGCCATTGCCGACTACCTGCAACACGGCGGCTATGACCGCCATCTGCGTAAACTGCGCTACGCGCTGGAGGAGCAACAAGCCGCCATGCTCAGCGCCATCGTCCGCTAATTCCCGGCACAAACCCGGGTCAGCCAGCCCGCAGGCGGCTACTTTCTGTGGCTGGAACTGCCCGAGCAAATGGATTCGTTGAAGTTGTTTCAGATGGCCCTGGCCCAAGGCATCAGCATTGCCCCCGGGCCGATATTTTCACCGACCCAACGCTTTAATAACTGTATCCGCCTTAATTACGGCAGTCCCTGGAACGAGACAGCAGAGAAAGCCATGGAAACCCTGGGGCGAATTATTCGTTCGTTCTGAGCGAAACGATAACGTATGCCCTGGCGGAGCCTAACCGCAGTTTTTTTGCCACCTATCCAGGTATTTTCGAAGAAAAACCACGAACTTCACATCTCAGGTATAACTTGCGACTGCTCACCTGACTGCGCTTCTGCGGCATGGATATCCGCCATGAATTCTTCGGCGGGAAGCGGATGCCCCAGCAGAAAACCTTGCAGTGAATCGCAGCCTAGACGAGTCAAAAAATTTTGCTGGACGTTGGTTTCAACCCCCTCGGCAACGATGCGAAGGCCCAGCGCCTGACCCACGGAGACGATGGCCGAGACAATAGCGGCGTCATCGCTGTCATGTTCCAAATCACGAACGAAGCCACGGTCGATCTTGATTTCATTGGCTGGCAGACGCTTAAGATACATCAAGCTGGAATAGCCGGTGCCGAAGTCATCAATGGACAAGTCAACGCCCATTCCCGCCAACTGTCGAAGCACCGTCATGCTCGCATCGGCGTCACTCATGGCCGTGCTTTCAGTGATTTCCAATGTCAGGCTATTGGCGGGCAACTGATGCAGTTCTAGCGCCATGGCAACGCTACTGACTAAACCTGCATGGCAAAACTGCAGCGCAGAGAGGTTGACCGCGATCCGCCAATGGGTGTAGCCCTGCTGGTACCAGACACGCATCTGGCGACAGGCTTCGTTAAGTACCCAGTCGCCGATAGGGATGATCAAACCGGTTTTTTCTGCCAAGCCAATAAACTTGTCAGGCAACAGTAACCCTTGTTGTGGATGTTGCCAGCGCAATAGCGCTTCAGCCCCTATCGGCAGGCCCGTCAGCGCATCGAATTTAGGCTGGTAATACAGGCAAAACTGTTGCTCTTTAAGTCCGGTACGCAAGTCCTGCAGCAACTGCAATTGATTGCGCGCGTTGGTGTTCATTGAAACGTCGAAATAGCTGAAGCCGTTTTTTCCTGCCGCTTTAGCGTGGTACATCGCGGCATCGGCATTCATCAGCAACTCATGCTGCGTCTCACCGCTCCCGGTATATAAAGCAATGCCAATGCTCGCAGAAATTTGCACTGTGTTTTCGGCAACAATAAACGGTTGGCTCATCAAGGCAACCTGGCGGGAAGCGAATGCCGTGACGTCAGCGCGCTCGCCTAAGTCGACCAGCAACACGAACTCATCACCGCCGATACGCGCTAAGGTATTTTGGCTAGTGAGTTCCTTGCGCAGCCGTAATGCGACCTGGCGCAACAGCTGGTCACCAAGATAGTGGCCAAAGGCATCATTTATAGGTTTGAAGCCATCAAGGTCCATAAACATGAGTGCGAAGCTGCCGCCATGTTCATCAGCTTTGCGCATGGCCTGTTCAACACGTTCGGCCAGCAAAACGCGATTTGGCAAACCAGTCAGCGTGTCATGCAACGCCAAATGCGTCAGCTCTTGATTGGCCATGCTGAGCGAATCGGACAATACAGTGGTGCGCGCTTCCAGCCGCGCATCGAGAACCGACGTAAGCAGGGCGATGCTCAGCACCGCCAGGCTGGTGATCAGGACTAACATGTCCAGCCCGTTGAAGCGTAAGCCGGTGCCCACTGCGCCACAGAAACTACCCTCTGCAAAGGTGGCCGCAGCCATGCCGGTGTAATGCATGCCGACAATCGCCGCCCCCATAAACACTGCCGCTCCGGCGCGGATCAAGCGCACATAGGGAGCCTGCTGACGCAGACGAAAAGCGGTCCACAGCGCCGCCGCCGACGCACTAAAAGCAATAAGCAGTGAAAGGGTTACACGAAAAGGGTCGTAATCAATACCGGGCTGCATGCGCAATGCGGCCATCCCGCAATAATGCATGCCACTGATCCCGGCACCCATAATCAATGCGCCAAAACCCAGTTGCAGTAAGGGTAGCTGCGGTTGACTGACCAGCCAAAGGGCGAACCCGGAAGCGAGAATGGCAATTAACAACGACAACAGGGTAATTGGAATATCAAAACCTAATTCGATGGGCAGGTGAAACGCGAGCATCCCGATGAAATGCATCGACCACACGCCGGTGCCCATAGCCAATGCACCACCGCCTATCCACATGTAGGCGGCACGCCCTTTTGCCGTTGCAATCCGACCGGTCAGATCCAGCGCGGTATAAGAGGCCAATATCGCCACAAATACGGAGATCAAGACCAACGATGGTGTGTAGTTACCAATGAGCATGCGGCTTCTCGTGATCCGGGCGGATAACAATATTTTGCCCAAATAAAAGCTTAATAGTGTACTCAACTTGTACAAGAAGTCGCGGACTGTTTAGTTGAATCCGAAGCGTTGATTCAGTAAATAACTAAGGCATACCAGCCGCAAGGGCAATATTCCTGACCGTAAGATTGATTATCGGAGGGTCAATCCATTTTCCGCATCCCAGCCACCGCCCAACGCGGCGATTAATTGAACACTAGCAATAAGTCGACTTTGCAGGAGGGTCAGCACGCTTCTTTCATTACTTAACGCCGTGGTTTGCACCGTTACCACGTCCAGGTAGGCGATCAACCCAGCCTTGTACTGGTTATTGGTCAAGCGAAGTGACTCACGCGCCGCGTCTAACGCTTCGGCGCGCACCACCGCTTCGTCTTGATAGACCTTGAGCTTGACCAGATAGTTTTCGACTTCCTGAAAACCGTTCAGCACGGTTTGTCGGTATTGAGCCACGGTCTGATCGTAGACTGCCTCAGTGCGATCGACTTCAGCCGAACGTTGCCCGCCGTCAAACAATGTGGTCGCCAGTTGGGGTCCGACCGACCAGAAGCGGTTCGGCAGACTGATCCAGTTGGCGAAAGTGGAGCTGCTATAACCGCCGTTCATGCTCAAGCTCAAGTCGGGATAGTAAGCAGCTATTGCTACGCCAATATTAGCGTTAGCGGCCATCACTGACCGTTCCGCCGCCGCGATGTCGGGGCGTCGTTCAAGCAACCGGGAAGGCACTTGCAGCGGTATCTCCGGCAGTGCCGGAACTGAGGTGATGGCGGCCAGGCTGAAGTCTGCCGGAGCTTGTCCCATCAATACCGCAATGGCATTCTCGAACTGCGCGCGCTGCCAAATCAGGTCAATCAAGTCTGCTTGGGTACTTTTAAGCTGGGTCTGCGCCTGCGCGACCGCATCCTTCCCAGAAACACCATGACGGTATTGGTTTTGCGTAGTCGTCAATGAACGCTGGTAAGCCTCTACCGTGGCCTCAAGCAAGCGTTTCTGCTCATCGATTACCCGTAACTGCAAATAATTCTGCACCAGTTGCGATTGCAGGCTCAGACGCATAGATGCCAGATCAGCCAGACTGGCCTGAGCACTGGCCTGGTCGGCTTCCCTTATGCGGCGTAATTTTCCCCAGATATCGGCTTCCCAACTGACATTCAACTGAGCGTTATAAGTGTCCCGGATGCCACTGCTCGAACTGCTCAGGCTTGAGCTGCTGCTGCCAATTCCCTGACTAGAGCGGTTTTTAGTAGTGGTCAGACCAAGTGTCGGAAAAAAAGCACCGCGGGCGCTACGGACCAACGCTTGGGCTTGTCGATATTGAGCGTCATATTGCGCGACAGTCTGGTTGGAAGTATTGAGCTTTTCCACCAACCCGTTGAGTTGCTCATCGCCATAAACCTCCCACCATGCACCCCGCTTCAACGCGTCGTTAGGCGTTGCTTGACGCCAGCCCAGCGCCTGCTTGAATTGGACGGGCGTGGTCACAGTCGGTTTTTTATAGTCCGGCCCGACCGCGCAGGCACTAAGCAGCAGCACGCAAAGGCCGGTACCGAGCCAGTGCACGGGCCGCTGAAAAACGGAAGAGATGTGCAGGCGGTCGTTCATAACGGAGTTTCCAATGCGGCATCAGTACGCACGCCACGCCATTTATTGACGCGATGGCGAAGACGGTCGAGATAAAGGTAAACCACCGGGGTGGTGTAGAGGGTCAGTATCTGACTGAAGATCAGGCCACCGATAATGGTCAGGCCCAATGGATGACGCATTTCTGCTCCTTCAGCGCTGCTCAGCAATAAAGGCACTGCCCCGAGAATCGCCGCTAACGTAGTCATCAATATCGGTCGCAGCCGTTGCAAGCAAGCGCTGCGGATCGAGTCCATCGGGCTCATGCCTTGGTCACGCTCCAGTTGCAGCGCCAAATCGATCATCAGAATGGCGTTTTTCTTCACCACGCCGATCAACAAAAACAGGCCCAGCAACGAGATCAGGCTGAATTGGCCGCCCACCATGTAGATGGTAAGCAAGGCACCCACTCCGGCTGACGGCAGGGTCGAAAGAATAGTCAGGGGGTGAATATAGCTTTCATAGAGAATGCCCAGCACCAGATACACCACCGCTAACGCGCCCAGAATCATGAACGGTTGAGTTTTTTGGGCAGCGGCGAAAGCGTCTGCGGTACCCGCCATTTTCGCGATAACGTCGGTCGGCAAGCCAATTTTGGCCACGGCCCGCTCAACGGCTGCCGAGGCTTGGGTAAGGGTGGCACCGTCTGCCAGATCAAAGGATATATCCTCAGAAGCGAACTGCCCGTCGTGCGTCACTCGGGAGTCCGCCAAGCTGCGTTCGTAGTGAGCAATGCTCGACAACGGAACTCGGGCGCCCGAGGCGGTAATCACCTGCACTTGATCTAGCGTTATTGGGTCTTGAGCGAATTTAGGGTTGACCTCCATGACCACTTCGTACTGGTTGAGGCTGTCGTAAATAGTGGAGATTTGCCGCTGGCTGTAAGCGTTATTCAACACCGCCGTCACCATCTTCATATCAATGCCCAAGCGCTTGGCAGTGTCGCGGTCAATCTGCAGCGTTACTTGTTGCGCCCCCCGGCCTTCGCGACCGTCGATCGCGGTAAGTTCTGGCACCGACTTGAGTGCTTCGAGCACCTTCGGATACCACAAGCGCAGGCTAGCCAGGTCACCGCTCTGCAGGAGGTATTGATATTGCGAGGTAGTTTGCTCACGGCCGCCACCAAACTGCAGATCCTGGTCGGCTTGAAGGAATAACCTTCCTCCAGGCACCAGCGGCATATTCTTGCGCAAACGATCGATGACCTTATCAGCGGCCAACTTGCGCTCCGCGATTGGCTTGAGGCGCACGATAATCGTGGCGTTGCTGGTGCCTCCGTTGCCACCGACAAACCCCGCTACGCTGTCGACAGCTGGATCAGCGAGCACGGCGCGCCGGAAAATTTCCATTTTCGGCTGCATCACCGCGAACGACAGGCCGTCATCGCCTCGTATGAAACCGATCAATTGACCCGTGTCCTGTTGAGGCATGAAGGTTTTGGGCACCACGACGTAGAGCGCGAAGTTGACACCGATAGTGACAAACAAGCTCAACAGCGTCAGCCGGGGATGCCGTAATACCCAGCCAAGGGAGCGATCGTAACCCACGATCATCCGGTCATTTAGCCCACGACTCCAGCGCTGCAAGGCGTTTTCTGTTGCCGGGTTGTGCGGCTTTAGCCAGCGTGCGCACAGCATCGGCGTCAGGGTTAAAGACACCAACAGCGAAACGATGATTGACGCCGCCAAGGTGATGGAAAATTCGCGGAACAGGCTGGCAATGATTCCACCCATGAACAGGATGGAAAGGAAAACCGCCACCAACGACACGTTCATCGACAGCAATGTAAAACCGACCTCTTTGGCGCCGAGGTACGCTGCCTCCATCGGCCGTATGCCTCGGTCGATGTGCCGGGAGATGTTTTCCAACACCACAATAGCGTCATCCACCACCAGCCCTGTGGCGAGAATCAGCGCCATCAGCGACAGGTTGTTTAGCGAGAAACCATACAAATACATGATGGCGAAGGTACCCACCAAGGACACCGGTACCGCCAAGGTTGGAATGAGTGAAGCGCGGAAGTTTCCGAGAAAAAAGAACACCACTAGAATCACTAATACTACCGCGATCAATAGCGTGGTTTCGGCTTCATGCAGCGTTGCCTTGATCACGGGCGAGCGATCCATGGCCAAGTCCAGTTTGACGCTGGCCGGAAGCACCGCTTGCAAAGCCGGAAGCTGCGCCTTTATTCGCGCTACAGTCTCGATGATGTTGGCGCCCGCCTGGCGATTGATGACCAGCAAAACCGCTTGTTTGTCATTGAAAAACCCACTGTTGTAACGGTCCTCCACTGCGTCGGTGACTTTAGCGACATGGCTCAGACGCAACGCCGCACCGTTCTGGTAGCGGATGATAAGCGGTGCGTAATCTTTGGCTTTCTCTAGTTGATCATTGGCCTGAATCTGCCAATTGTGGTCGGCGTCTTCTATTGATCCTTTGGGTTTACGGACATTGGCAGCGGCGATGGTGGTGCGTACATCGTCCAGCGACACGCCATATTGACTGAGTAACTGTGGCTCTAACTCAATGCGAACCGCTGGCAAAGAACTGCCACCAATTTGCACCTCACCGACGCCGGTCACTTGCGACAGGCTCTGCGAGAGGATGGTCGACGCCAAATCGTACAGTTCGCCCTTTTCCAGCACATCCGACGTCAACGACAAGACCATAACCGGCGCTTGGGAAGGATTGATCTTTTTATAGGTCGGCATACTGCGCATACCGCTGGGCAGCAGGTTGCGCGCTGCGTTGATAGCGGCTTGAACTTCCCGCGCCGCGCCATTGATGTCGCGGTCCAAGTCAAACTGCAAAATCACCCGTGTGGAGCCTAGACTTGAACGACTGCTCATGGTGGCGATGCCGGGGATAGTACCCAGCGAACGTTCTAACGGCGTGGCCACGGTCGAGGCCATGACTTCTGGGCTGGCACCCGGCAAGTTGGCCGAGACGACGATTACCGGGAAGTCCATGTTCGGCAATGACGACACAGGCAGTAGATTAAACGCAACGCTGCCCAGCAGGATGATCGCCAAGCTCAGTAGCATGGTCGCCACCGGTCGACGAATGAACGGCCCCGACAGGTTCATACCTTGGCTTGTTCCAAGTCGGCCGCGGTGTCCGGTTTATGGTTCCAGCGCCGACCTAACCGGTCGAAGTATAGATAAATAACTGGCGTCGTAAACAGCGTCAATACTTGACTCACCATCAACCCGCCGACCATCACCAGACCCAACGGCTGACGCAGCTCTGCGCCAGAGCCGCTCGCCAGCATCAATGGCACCGCACCGAACAACGCCGCCAATGTCGTCATCAAAATGGGCCGAAAACGCAACAGCGCCGCTTCGTATATCGCGGTTTCCGGAGCAATGCCACGATTACGTTCAGCGTCGAGCGCAAAGTCAATCATCATGATGGCGTTTTTCTTTACGATGCCAATCAATAGAATAATCCCGATGATCGCGATCATCCCTAAATCATTGCCGCTGATCAACAAGGCCAACAACGCACCGACCGCCGCAGACGGCAAGGTTGAAAGAATGGTAATCGGGTGGATATAACTTTCGTATAGCACGCCCAGTACGATGTACATGGTCACCACCGCCGCCAATATCAGCAGCAACGTACTCGACAGTGAGGCCTCAAACGCCTGTGCTGCGCCTTGGAATTCGGTTTGCACACCTATCGGCATGCCAATGTCCTTCTGGACCTGGTTGATCACTTCAACCGCTTTGCCCAGCGCTACCCCCGGCGCCAAATTGAAAGACATCATGACGGCCGGAAACTGACCAATGTGGGCGATAGCCAGCTGCCCCTGCCGCTGCTCAATCCGCGCCAGACTCGATAGTTTGATCTGAGTACCCGCCGCGGTTTTGACATGAACCTGCTCCAGCGCCAGAGGACCAAGGTCAACCCCTACTGCCGCCTGCAGTACCACACGGTACTGGCTGGCCTGAGTGTAGATGGTAGAAATCTGTCGCTGACCGAACGCGTCGTACAGCGCATCGGTGATGTTGGCTACGCTGACACCGACTCGACTGGCTGCATCGCGATCGATAACCAGATATACCTGCAACCCTTTATCCTGCAAGTCACTGGCGACATCCTTTAATTCCGGACGTTGAATCAAGGCATCCACCAGCTTGCCGCTCCACAGCGATAACAGGGCCGCGTCAGGTGACGACATGCTGAATTGATATTGTGTGCGACTGACCCGGTCTTCAACCGTCAAGTCTTGCACCGGCTGAAGGAACAGTCGGATATCAGATATTTTTTCAAGCTCGGGTTGTAAACGCCGAATGATTTGCGTCGCGCTCACGCTGCGTTCGCTATGCGGCTTTAAATTGATCAGCATGCGCCCGCTGTTTAAGGTGGCGTTGTCGCCGTCGACACCGATGTAAGACGAGAGGCTCTCCACCGCCGGATCTTGCAAAACGATGGTCGCCAGCGACTGTTGACGCTCACTCATGGCAGCAAACGATACCGACTGCGGCGCTTCAGAAATACCCTGAATGACCCCGGTGTCCTGCACTGGAAAGAAGCCCTTGGGCACGATCATGTACAGAAACACTGTTAGCCCTAATGTGGCGACGGCCACCAGTAATGTCAGTGGTTGATGTTTTAGTACCCAGCGCAACTTGCGTCCATACGCAGCTATCAGCCAATCGATCCAGACACCGCTGGCCCGGTAGAAACGCCCCTGATCCTCTAATTTTGGTTCACGCTTGAGCAATCGCGCGCACATCATTGGTGTCAGCGTCAGCGAAACGAACAGCGAAATCAGAATCGCGACGGCCAAGGTGATCGCAAACTCACGGAACAATCGCCCAACCACATCAGCCATGAACAGCAATGGAATTAACACTGCTATTAGCGAAATGGTCAGCGACACCAGAGTAAAACCAATTTGCCGCGCACCTTTGAGCGCCGCTTGAAACGGTGTATCGCCCTCTTCAATATGCCGCGAGATGTTCTCCAACATAACAATGGCATCATCCACCACAAAACCAGTGGCGATGGTCATCGCCATCAATGTCAGGTTGTTGACCGAGAAACCTGCTAGGTACATCACACCAAAGGTCCCAACCAGCGAGAGTGGGACTGCAATCGACGGGATAATCGTGGCGCTGAGTCTGCGCAGGAAAAGGAAGGTTACCAGTACCACAAGGATGATTGAGATCAGCAATTCATGCTGCACATCGTTTACCGAGGCGCGAATCGTCTGGGTGCGGTCGGTAAGTACGGTAACGTCTAATCCGGCAGGCAAATTATCGGTGATGCTCGGCAGCAGCGCCTTAATCCGATCAACCACCTGAATCACGTTCGCACCGGGCTGGCGTTGAATATTCAGCAGCACCGCCTGGTTTTCGTTGGCCCACGCAGCCAGCCGATCATTTTCCGCACCGTCGACGATTTCGGCTACATCCTTGAGACGCAAGGGTGCGCCGTTTTTGTAGGCCAGAATCAGGTCAGCGTATTCCTGAGCTGACTTCAACTGGTCGTTGGCATCAAGTGTAGAAACCCGAGTCGGGCCGTCGAAGCTTCCTTTAGGCTGGTTGACGTTAGACGCAGTGATCAGCGTGCGCACATCGGCCAAGTTCAATCCATTAGCGGCCAACGCGTCGGGATTGACCTTGATTCGTACTGCCTGACGTTGGCCGCCAGCGATGCTGACCAGACCCACGCCACTGATCTGCGAGATTTTTTGCGCCATGCGTGTATCAACAAGATCGTTAAGCTTGGGCAGGGGCATTGTTTTCGAAGTAATGGCCAACGTTAGCACTGGCGTATCGGCCGGGTTTACCTTGTTGTAAACAGGAGGAGCGGGCAAATCAGTTGGCAGTAAGTTGGTGGCGCCGTTGATGGCTGCCTGCACTTCCTGCTCGGCGACGTCCATGTTCAGGTCCAGGCTAAACCGTAGAGTTATAACCGAAGCTCCCCCCGAACTGGTGGAGGCCATCTGCGTGAGGCCGGGCATTTGTCCGAACTGCCGCTCCAACGGTGCAGTGACGGCACTGGTCATGACTTCAGGGCTCGCGCCGGGATATAGCGTCAAGACCCGAATCGTCGGGTAATCCACTTGTGGCAATGCTGAGACCGGCATCAGGGTATAAGCAATCAAACCGGCTAACACAATAGCCAACATGCTCAGGGTGGTTGTTACCGGACGCAGGATGAACAACCGTGAGATGTTCATACGCTGCCTTTGCCCGCCTTGGCAGCCTCGCCAGCCTTGGTAGACTCACTGGAGTCCTGGGGCGGTTTGCCCCGTAGATTCTGGTCTGTAGTGGCGGGCACGTCTTTGCTATCGTTCACCACTTCAACGTCACTACCATCACGCAAGCGGTCAGTGCCCTCCAGCACTACACGCTCGCCTGCGACCAAACCGCTGGTGATAACTGTGGAAGACTCATCGCTGGCGCCAGCTACAAGCTGACGAACCTTGACCTTTTTGTCGCCGTCCATCACGTAGACGAAGGTGCCATTCGTGCCAAATTGAACGGCTGCTGAAGGCACCAGGACCGCATGTTTAAGCGTGTCGGCATGCAAACGCACATTAACGAATTGATTCGGGAACAGCGCCTCGTCCTGGTTTTCAAAGCGCGCCTTGAATTTCAGCGTGCCAGTGGCGACGTCGATCTGGTTGTCCAGGCTGGCCAATACACCGCTGGCTTGCAGCTTCACGTCGCCCCGATCCCACGCCTCTACAGGCAATTTGTCACCACTGTGATAGCGGCTGATTACCGCTGAAAGGTCTTTCTCCGGCAGGGTAAAAACCACCGTGATCGGTTTGGTCTGGGTAATAATCAGCAACGCCGTGGTGTCGTTGGCAGCAACAAGGTTGCCGACGTCTAATTGCTTCAAGCCCACCCGGCCGTTGATTGGCGCTCGGATTCTGGTGAATTCAAGATTGAGTTTAGCGTCGCCTACAGCGGCCTGATTCGTCTTTATCGTGCCCACATATTGATTGACAAGAGATGCAGCAGTATCCAGCGTCTGCTTGGCAATGCTGTCTTCGGCGTACAGGTCTCGATAGCGCTCAAGATCAACCTGCGCATTTTTTAACAACGCCTGGTTGGTCAGTAACGTGCCTTGAGCCTGCTCCAAAAGGATTTGATAACTGCGGGGGTCTATTTCAGCCAACAAGTCTCCGGCCTTGACCATCTGTCCTTCTTGAAAGTTGATCTTGACCAATGCTCCTGCCACGCGACTACGCACGTTGACGGTGTTCATTGCCGTCACGGTGCCCAATGCTTTATAGAGGATAGGGAAATCGCCATAAGTTGCCGCTGCCACCCGGACAGGAACCGGTCCGGTTGCTCCACCAAAACCCGGCCTCGGCGCCCCGCTCTTAGTCCCACCGCCTCCGCCTTTTTGGCGGGTTGCAGTAGAAGTACCTTTATCATCGCCACCTCGCTGCAATCCGTTAGACGGCCAGAATTTCCAGCACAGGCCGATGATGACCAATAGGACTAACAGGCTAATCAGCCAACGACGGGAACTGCGGGGGCCAGACGATTGCATGAATAATCAACCATTGTGCGCGGCGGCTTCATTGAGAGGCAGAACAATAAGCATTGTGGGATGAGAAGCAAAGGGCCTTTACCGGCTATTTACTTAGCACTTACTTTCTATAAGGCCCTGAAGCATAAATAAAAAACGGCCCGAACTAGTCCAGGCCGTTAATGTTACAACTTGTTACTTCAGTACAGCTAAGGCGGCATCGTAATTCGGCTCTTGGCCAATTTCCGGGACCAGCTCGCTGTGCAGCACTTTGTCATTTTCGTCGAGTACGACCACTGCCCGTGCCGTCAGACCGGACAAGGGACCTTCGGCGATCGCCACACCGTAGTTCTCGATGAATTCACGACCGCGCATAGTCGAAAGATTTTGCACATTTTCGAGACCCTCAGCGCCACAGAAACGGGCTTGAGCGAACGGCAGGTCGGCAGAAATACACAGGACAACAGCGTTAGTCAGCTCATTGGCTTGCGCGTTGAATTTGCGTACGGAAGTGGCGCAGGTCGGAGTGTCGATGCTTGGAAAAATATTCAGTATTTTGCGCTTGCCGGCGAAGGTAGCCAAGGTCACGTCAGCCAGGTTACCCGCAACCAGCGAGAACGCAGGAGCTGCGTTTCCGACGGCTGGTAGTTCGCCTCTGACCTGGATAGGGTTGCCTCTATGAGTCACTTGAGCCATGAACTGAGTCCTTTTGAACGGTTTTGGAAGAGCCAGAAGTTAAACACGAAAGTGCTTAGCGACCTATTGGGATGAATGCTTTTTGTTTGACAGATTATGCTGAGCACAAAGCTCCACCAGCCAGTCAATGAACACGCGCACCCGCCGTGACATTTGCTGATGCGGCGGGTACAAGGCCATCAGCGCCATGGTGGGAGGCCGATATGCGCCAAGCACCTCCAGCAATGCCCCACTGCGCAGTTGCTCAACAATGTGATAGTGCGGCGTCTGCATTAAACCGTATCCGGCTTCGCAGGCAGCAAGGTAGCCGTCCGCACTGTTGATTGAAAGTGCCCGGGGCAGGCTTACTTCATGGACCTCACTCCCCAGTTGAAATTCCAGTCCGTAGCGTTTGCCGGAATTGGCAGAAAAGTACTCGATGACTTGATGCCCCTGAAGATCTTCCAAGCTTTTTGGCATGCCCACGCGCGCTAAATACTCCCGACTGGCGCAAGTGATTTGCGGAATATGGGCCAACAATCGAGCAACCAATGAGTCGTCAAGGGATGGTCCGATACGCACCACACAATCCACCCCTTCCCTAATTAGCTTGACCGGACGGTCACTCATTCCGATTTCCAGCTCAAGTTGAGGGTAGCGGGCAGTAAATTTGGGCAGTGCGGGCAAAATAATCAAGCGGCCGAAGCCTACCGGGATATCAATACGTAGCGTGCCTTTAGGCTCGACCTGATTGGACGCAAATATCGCTTCGGTGTCCTCAAGATCTGTGAGCAAACTCGTGCAGCGCTGGTAATAAGCCTCTCCGTCCAGGGTCGGTTTGACTTGGCGTGTCGTGCGTTGGAGCAATTGAACGCCCAAATGCGCTTCCAGCTGCTTGACCAAAATCGTTGCCGACGCGCGGGGTATATGCAAGCTGTCGGCCGCCTTGGCAAAACCGCCTAGCTCGACGATACGGGTAAAAACGCGCATCGCGTTAAATCGGTCCATTCGTACAGCCTACTGATTGATTGATGATTCATTATTTAGTTTTTCTAAACAGTGAAAGCATTTTTAGCCGGTTTATCCCTGCTCTGTCGAGGGTAACAATAGGGCTATCTTTTAACGAGCAGGAGTGATCAATGCAAACTCGTCAACTCGGAACAAACGGTCCTCACGTTTCTGCCATCGGCCTCGGCTGCATGGGCATGACCGATTTTTACACCACCGGCACCGATTCTAAAGAAGCCCTGGCGACACTACACAGGGCCCTGGAGTTAGGAATTAATCTGCTGGACACGGCGGACATGTATGGTCCGTTCACCAATGAAGAGCTGATCGGTAAAGCGATACGTGGCAAACGCGACCAAGTGTTCATCGCCAGCAAGTTCGGTTTTGTTCGAGACTTAGGGGACCCTACTGCCAGGGGCGTGAACGGTAGCCCTGAATACATCCGTAGCGCTATCGATGGGACGCTAAAGCGCTTGGGCATCGAAACACTGGATTTGTACTACCAACATCGAATCGACCCACAAATCTCGGTTGAAGAATCCGTTGGTGCCATGGCCGATTTGGTCAAAGCCGGCAAGGTGCGTTTCCTAGGGTTGAGTGAAGCCAGCGCCAGTACCCTGGAGCGCGCGCACAAGTTGCATCCAATCAGCGCGTTACAGACTGAGTATTCGTTGTGGAGCCGCGACCCTGAAGAAAACGGCAGCCTCGAAGCCTGCCGCCGTCTGGGTATTGCCTTTGTACCCTACAGCCCGTTAGGACGTGGTTTTCTGACAGGCACATTGAAAAGTCCGAACGACTTCGCAGCCGATGACTACCGTCGTTCCAGCCCTCGCTTTTTAGGCGAAAACTTCGGCAAAAATCTGCTATTAGTCGAGAAGGTTCAGAAGTTGGCGTCAGACAAGGGCGTGACAGCGGGACAACTGGCGTTGGCGTGGGTGCTGGCGCAGGGCAATGATGTAATCCCGATTCCGGGCACCAAGCAACGACGATACCTGGAAGAAAATGTCGCGGCGCTGGACATCAAACTAAGTTCAGGGGAGCTGCAAGCGCTCAAGGATTTGTTTCCGGTCGAGGCCATTGCCGGCAAACGGTACACAGATACGTCCTTGAAGCTGGTGAATCAGTGATATTGCGTGCATCGCTTCGCGAATGAATTTGGCGCTTCCGGGTCGTGGTTGATCTGAAATTTATGCTGCTAGTCCCCACTATTTCGTTGGCAAGCCAACTCCCCATTGACAAAGATCCTTTGGGAGCAGGCTTGCCAGCGAATGCAACCACTCGGTGCAACGCCGCCTAGAAATCACGCTTGTAGAAGATATCCAGCGAACTGGCAATGCCACTGGCGGCTTCAAGGTATACCTTCTTACTTAATGTATAACGTAGCGCAATAGTGTTGGCCGGATCGAATACGCCAACCCCATAACGCAGGCTTATTTTGTCAGTGATTTTGCCGCTGGCGACCACGCTGGTAGTGGTACCACTGCCGGCAGTGTCCAGTTCAAAATTCTTGATGCCCAAATTTTTAGCCAATGCGCCGGTTGTGGAAGAACTTCCCGCCAACCCCAATGCCAGCGCTGCCTGGGCCATCATATTGCTGTCTGCACCAGTGGTGGTAAGCGGGTGACCCAGAACCAGGTAAGAAAGAGCCTGTTCTTGAGTCATGGCCGGTTCTGAGAAAACCACGGTAGTCGGCTGTTCTGCACTCCCCGTCAAGCGAATGCCCGCAATCACGTCATCGATCTGACGGACCGCTTCGATGTCCAGATAAGGCTGATCGATAGGCCCAGCGAACAACAGCCGGGCCTTACGAATAATCAAGCGCTGCCCATAAGCCCGATAACGGCCATCGTTGAGATTGAGTTCACCACGGGTGTCGAGGTTGTCGCCTATGTGGACATGCCCTGCCAGATTGGCGGTTAGCCCGAATCCGGTAAAGCTGAGCATTTCCTCGCCGACTGTTACGTCGATATCCATAGCCATCGCCAAAGATGGCTGCTTCGGCTGAGTGGAATCAATCGCTTGTTGGCCTATGATGACCACATCACCCGAAAGTTTGACCGTCGATGGTGGTAATTCCCGGACAGTGATCGAGCCTTTGGGAATCAGCACTTTGCCGGAGATCGCTAGCTTGTCCCCCTTCATTGAAATATGCAGGTCCGGCGCCACGTCAAGTTCGGCATACGGCTCTACCGTTACTGGCAAGTGCGTGCCCTTGAGATTGACGTCCACCGCCAGCGCCTCGCCCCATGCGACCTGTCCGTTCAAGCTGCCCCGCCCAGTGTTGCCGCTGCTCCAACTGCCGTTCAAGCGCACACTTTCTCCTGAGATCAACGCTTGGATTTTTAAGTCCTGCACAGTAAGCGGCAACTCCGGGCCTGAGGCTTGGCCGTCGCTAAGGGTGATCTCGCCGCTCACCTGGGGCGCCAATAGACTACCCGATACATGCCCGCTTCCGTTAAGACGACCGGTTAGCTTTTCGACCATTGGCACGAACGGGCGGGCGATAGAAATATCAAGCCCACGGAGGTCGAAGTTGCCCGTTATGGGTCTGCTTTTCGCCAGCGGATCAATCTGTGCCGTCATCGATAACGTACCCAATTTGCCGCCACGAAAGTCCAACCGTGAGTCGATGCGCTTGGGAGTTAAAGTGCTTGAGAGCTTGAGACTTTCATAGGGAAAATCCAGCCATTGGTCTTTTTCCAGGAGACGTAGCCTACCGCCGTTGGCGTCCACCGAGATTTTTCCGTTAGGACCGGACGCAGGCAAATCAATTTGCACGTCGGCGTTCAACGAGCCTTCCCAGGCAAAATCCTTGGGAAACCATTGGGCTAGGCTGTCGAGAGGAAACTGCTTGAGGTGATAACGAAGCCGTGGCTCCGGCATCAACCGCTGATCTTCACCGCACAGGCTCGCAGCACCTGATATCCAGCAATGTGCACCGAAATTGATTTTGCCGTCCGCCAGACGTTCAAGCTTGGCGGGTTGCTGCAAGCGCCAGTCCTGGCCACCGGTCTGAACCTCGCCACTGGCCAAGCGGCCGCGCCAGTTACCTTTATCCAGGCTACCATCGCTAACCAAGGCCAATTTCAGCAACGGACCTTTCAGGCTGACCTGCATATTTTGACGCTTGATATCGCCCTGGCCAGTGACGATCAAGGTCCCCAGCTGGGTTTCGCCAAACCGAATTCCGGCGACATTCGAATCTAGAAACCCGCGCTGTGTGCTGTCCAGTTTCGCGTCAAGGGTCAATGTTTTTAAGTGGTTATTGCCCATCACCAACTGCCCACCCGTCAACGATATCTGGCCTTGGGGTGATTGCAAGCTGCCAGCCAGATTCACACTCCCCTTGAGTTGCCCCTGCAATTGCGGCCAAAGTTGGGACAGATGCGGCAGATTAATGTTTAGGTGACCGAGCAACTTCTGTTGCACGCTGCCGTTACCCTGAACTCGATTATCACCGAGGCGGATATCCAACGCGCTGACGGTCCACTTATCTCCTGCGCCGTCTGCTTTGGCTTGAAGAACAGCCGGCTGGCCTCTTAGCTTACCTTTCAAATCCAGGTCGGCAGTTAGGGTCAGTTTTTGGTTTCTGAACTCGCCTTCACTGCGCAGAGGTCCGGCCAGGTTGCCTGGAAGCTCTGCCAACCAATACGCCGGGTTGATTGCGCTTAAGTCCAACGCAGTGTCCCAGCCAATACCGTCTGCGAATTGCAGAGTCAAATGACCGCTGGCCTTACCCTGACCTGCACTCAATTCAAGCTGCGGCAAAAACACCTGTTTGAGATCACCACTGAACGGACTGCTCAAGGTGAAGGCCCCCGCTGGACCGTCGAGCGTCGAGTTGAAATTCCCCAAGTACCTGCCATCACTGTAAGACACTTCACCTGCAAAGGTACGCACCGACACTTGAGGTTCAGCAACGGCTGGGTAAAGACGGTGCCAGGGGAAACTCAGCCATTCGATTTTCGCATCGGCGCTTAAACCTTGCTGCCAGGCGAGCCTGCCACTGAGCCTCATTGATTGATCGGAGCCGGCCGTCAGGTCGATAGCCGCAATATCAGCACCCTGAGCGTCGACGCGCCCTTTAACCATCAGCGCGACCGGGCTTTTTTCCGCAGGCAGGCTGGCATTGCCAGTGACTTGATAACCGTCTTTCAGATTACCTCCGGCAATTAGCACAAGCTGGTTGAGTTGCAGCGTGTCGGGCAGATCGGCAGCCGCCTTGAAATTTTCAGCAGTAATCTTCACCTGTGCGGGCAGGTTTTCTACCAACGGTTGCAGTCGCCCGGCCAATTCACCTTGGAGATAGCCTGCACTGTCGGCGTTAAAGTGGAGAGTCTTCAGTAAATCGCCCTGAATGTTCAAGGCCAGGGTCCACGGCACATTGCCAGGAGCCGGCAATTTCAATTGACCTAGGGCGGTCAATGGCCAGTCGCCGTTCGGTTGCAACACACCAGAAAGATCCAGAACAAGATCGTCTCGTTGCAAATGCGCAGTACCGATCTGCACGCCCAGGGATGTCCATTGCGCCGTCAATTGCAGGTCTTTCAATTGCTCGCTGCCGTTGAGCGACAGGCTATCAATTCGCACATCGCCCAACCGAATCGCCAACGGTAGTTTTATGGTAGGTAGCGTTATTGGACCACTGTTCTGTTCAGGCACAGGCGGAAACTGCAAACTGATTCGATGAGCCCACACTTGATCGAGACAGAGGGTCATGGTCATTAGGCACGACGGCGACCAAACAAATACCGCAGAGTCGACTTCAACCTGGTTATCACCCTGAACCCAGCGCAGCCGATCAGCCCGCCATTCTCCAGCCAGGCGCCCATTGAAGTTGTCGACCTGCAATCCGGGAACCTGCCCAAGCGCCCAACGACTGCCAGCATCGGTAGCGAGAATCGCATACAGCCCGAGAACCAGAATGGCTAATACAGTAAAAAAACCGGTCAGGCTGATAACGGCAATCTTCGTTGCCCGTTTCACAGCTCGGGCCCCATGGAAAAGTGCAAACGAATCCCGCCGTTATCATCCAGAGCGTGGGCGAGATCAAGGCGCAAAGGCCCTACCGGGGACACCCACCGAATGCCAACGCCAATACCCGTTTTCAAGCTGGGAAGTTGCAAAGAGTTGATCGCATTACCCTGATCGATAAACGTCGCAATTCGCCACTTTTCAGCAATGGAATACTGGTACTCAACGCTGCCTGCCACCATGTACCGGCCCCCTACCCGATCGCCGTTGGAGTTGGTAGGCGAAAGGGTCTGATAATCGTAACCCCGCACGCTTTGATCGCCACCGGCGAAGAACCTTAGGGACGGCGGAATCGACTTATAACCGTTGGTGACATTACCGCCCAATTGAATACGGCCTAAAAAGCGATGATTTTGAAACACAGTGGTAAGGCCCTTAAGTAAAACGTTGCCATGAAACAGGTTGGTATCGGACCCGAGCCCTTCTTTAGCAACTTGAGCATCTAATTGCAGACGATAGCCATTGTGAGGATCAATCCGGTTATCGCTGCGCAAAAATGAATAACTAACACCGGGCATGAGTAACGTGCTTAGGCCCGCGTCGTCGCCCAGACGGTAATCCTCGCGCTGCCACTTCAATGAAAGCACCCGCTCCCAACCGCTGGGCAATTTACTGTGCCATTCCGGCCCGATTGTGAGCAGCTTACTGAGGCTGTCGCTGCCAGCGATCTCCTCATACTGATACCCGCCAGCAAAACGAAGCTTGTCCGTCAGTGGCGGGTCTAGGGGGATGTCGTACCACAGACCGACGTTTTGCTTGGGCGCAGACAGTTCCATGTCGGCACCGTAGCTGTCACCTTGGGAGTTAACCCAATGCCTTGTCCAATTAGCCTTGCCACGCACACCGACATCGGTGGAGTAACCAATACCCAAGCCCACCGTGCGGGGTTTGCGTGTCTCCAACTGGACCGAAACCGGAATCACTTGGGCCACCGCGGCCGTGGGTGCGGCGTCGACGCGCACGCCTTCAAAGTATCCGCTGGACTGCAGGTTTTGGTTAAGTTCGGCGATTAGTTCTGAGTCATAAGGGCTGTCGGCTTTAAAGGGCACCATCCGTTGCATCAAATCGTCGTCGAACGGTGCATCGCCGGTGAAGCTAACCTTACCCAAGTCATAGCGTGGCCCGCTGTCGAAAACCAATTCGATATCAGCAATCCCTGCTTTTGGGTCGATGGCCAAACGCTGTTGGGTGAAATGCCCACTGAAAAACCCATAACGCGAGGCCTGATTTTGAATCAGTCGCTTGGCGTCTTCATAATGGCCGTGGTTGAGCACTGCGCCGGGTTTCAGAACGTCGCTTGATGGGATGCGAAACTCTTTAAGCGTTGACGCCGGGCCGTCTACGCGTACCGTAACCGTGCGCAAACGCACAGGCTCACCGGACTCAATGTTGATAACAAGCCGCAGGTCTTTGTCTTTCCCGGGTTCTACTTCACTGTCGATGTGAGCTTGGTAATAACCCAAGGCTTGTGCGGCTTTCAGTGCCTGCTCCTCGGCACCTACGCTAAAACGCCTTAGCGCTTCTATATCGCGCTCGCCGAGGCTGCCCACATACCCTTCGACGTTGGCTTTGAGTTCGGCATTGGAGGGCTTGATCCTGACATCCAATTGCGTTTGGGCGAGCGCCGCAAAACTGCTGAGCTGGACAGTACATAACAGAAATAAGCCGCGAGTAAATCTTCCGTGAAACTTCATAGGTGCGAATGCTATCACGAGCTGCGAAAGCCACTAGAACGCGCCGGACCAAACAAGTTTCAAGCTGTTACGCCGGCGCATTGAGCAAAGTATGTGGGCTAGGGTGAAAAAAAACATGCTCGCGGATCGGTCCTACTGCAATCTCTCCGATTTCCTCATAACCCTGTCGCTTATAGAACTCTAAATAACGAGGATTTCCGGTGTCGAGGACGACCCCTTCAGACGTTTCATCCACAGCGCACCACTGGTGCAGTGCCTCAAGCAACTGCTCGCCGAAATGCCGGCCTTGAAATTGTGGGTGAATACCGAGCAACGGTAGTACGTGGACTGCTTCGGAAGGCAAACACGCTAAAACAGCCTGGTGATACGCCAAATAACGCTGAGTGCAACGAAAACCGGTACTAAGCACCATACGCAGGCGCCATGCCCAGCTCTCGGTGATGCCCAAACGTCGTTGCGGAGGTGCAATTAGGGCAATGCCGATCAGCCGATCCTCGACAAACAATCCGAGCGCGGGCAACTCTTGGAAGAAATGCTGTTTAACCAATTCCCGAACGGTAGCCCTAACTCGGTGCTCATAGCCTGGGCGCTCTGATTCAAACAGATAGCCAAAGCTTGGTTCGTGCCGATAGGCGTGATAAAGCAGTGAACGCGCTTCGCGTGAATAACCGCTGTCTAGCGAACGTACCTCGGCCACAGCCGTTAAGGTGTCAGGCATTTAATAAACCTCGTAGATACAGCGCAATTGGAACGGCAGCGTTCTATACACAGATTTGGGGTAAACCACTGGATAGCCGTTCATACAATATTTTCATTCCATTATCGGACCCTAGCAGTCGATCCGATAAACCGCCACGCTGGCCGAGACCCGATAGGTCGGCTAGCATCGTTTTTTTGTTTTGTCAGGATTGCCCGCCCATGAAAATCGTTTCATTCAATATTAACGGCCTGCGCGCGAGGCCTCATCAGTTGGCGGCACTGATTGAAAAACATCAGCCAGATGTCATCGGTTTGCAGGAAACCAAAGTATCTGATGAGCAATTCCCTCACGCCGAGATTGAGGCGTTGGGCTATCACGTGCACTTCCATGGACAGAAAGGTCACTACGGTGTCGCTTTGCTCTCGCGTCAAGCGCCGTTGACCCTGCACAAGGGTTTCCATTCCGATGATGATGAGGCTCAGAAACGTTTTATCTGGGGTACGTTCGCCGACGCCAAAGGTGAACCTGTGACCATTATGAACGGCTACTTTCCGCAAGGCGAAAGTCGTGACCACCCGACTAAATTTCCGGCCAAAGCCCGCTTTTACAATGATTTACAGCTGCTGTTGGAAACTCAGTTTCAAAATCATCAGCCGGTGGTAGTGATGGGTGATATTAATATTTCCCCGGAAGACAGCGACATCGGTATCGGTCCAGACAACGTCAAGCGCTGGTTGAAAACCGGCAAGTGCAGCTTCTTGCCCGAAGAGCGTGAATGGTTGATGCGCTTGAAAAACTGGGGACTAGTGGACAGCTTTCGGCACTTGAACCCGGACGTAACTGACCGTTTCAGTTGGTTCGACTACCGCAGTCGTGGGTTTGAAGACCAGCCTAAACGCGGATTGCGTATTGACTTGATCATGACTTCTCAAGGTTTGCGGTCAAGAATTAAGAATGCCGGAGTTGATTATGACCTTCGAGCTATGGAGAAACCGTCAGACCACGCTCCCATCTGGCTGGAATTGAATTAAACAGGCAACGAAATATGACAATGCAGCCGTATTGTCATATTTTAGCAATCATTCAGACTTAATCTGCCGACACTTTCTGTTTAAATAAGGTGCCGCACATGCAGTGCGCTCTGTTCGCCAGTCAATCTCGCAAACGCGCTACGAAAATACTCCTCGGTCTGCTGAGCGTTGCCCTGCCCGGTCCGGTCTTTGCTGCACTGCCTTTGCCTGCTGATGGTCTAGCCGCTTTGCGTATTCAAGGCTCAAACACCATTGGCGCCAAGTTGGGTCCGGCATTGGTTGAGGGTCTTTATCAGGCGCAAGGTATTCATGATGTACATATCGAACCCGGGACGCATGAAAATGAACAGCGGGTGACGGGGCTAACAGTCGACGGCCATCGGGTGTTGATTGAGGTTGCGGCCCACGGTTCCAGCACCGGCTTTAGCGCGCTGAAGACTGGATCCGCAGACTTGGCGGCTTCTTCTCGTTCTATTAAACAAAGTGAGCTAAGTGATTTGGCACTGCTGGGCGATCTGAAAAGCTCAAATGCTGAACAAGTTATCGCCATCGACGGCGTAGCCGTCATTTTGCATCCAGCTAATCCCCTGCATCAGTTGAACACTGAACAATTGGCGCGCATTTTTTCGGGCGAGGTTCACAGTTGGGAAGAATTGGGGGGAACGGGCGGTGCAATCCACCTGTACGCTCGCGATGATCAGTCCGGCACTTTCGATACGTTCAACGAATTGGTATTGGTCAAGAACGGTAAAATTCTTGCGCGTAACGCGAAGCGTTTCGAGTCCAGCGAGCAATTATCCGATGAGGTCAGCCAAGACCGGGGCGGTATCGGTTTTATTGGGCTGCCTTACGTACGAAAGTCACAGGCAGTTGCGATTGTCGACGGCGGTTCTAAACCGATGCTGCCAACGATCAGTCTGATAGCGACCGAAGACTACCCGCTGTCGAGGCGGCTTTACTTCTACTTGCCGCCTTTAAGCGACCAGCCCTGGGCTAAAGCGCTGGTGCAGTTCGCGCAAAGCACGAAAGGTCAGGCGATCGTCGCCAACAGCGGATTTGTTTCTCAGACTGTGCAGGCCGTTAAGGTACAGGTCTCCGCCGAAATGCCCGCTGATTACCAAGCCATCGTTAAAAAAGCGCAACGATTGTCAGTAAATTTTCGTTTCGCTCAAGGCAGCGCACTCCTGGACAACAAAGCGCAGCGCGATCTGAGGCGGGTTCTGGCTTACTTGAAGGCCCACGACAAGCTAAGCGGCGAGGTTACGCTTGTGGGTTTTGGCGACCCAAAGAGTGACCCTACTCGTGCAGCATTATTGTCCAAGCTCCGCGCCATGGCCGTACGTAGAGAACTGGTCAAGAGTGGTGTGAATTTTCGCGACATCCGTGGTTTCGGAGATGAAATGCCCGTAGCGGCTAACAATGTCGACGAAGGTCGGATCAAGAATCGCAGGGTGGAGGTGTGGGTGTACTGACGCGCTAGGGTAAGGTTTTGTAGGCGCGAATTGTGATTGTCGAAGAAGGCTACGCGGTGTGCCTGGACCACCGCGTTATTTCTTCGCACCCACAGGTTCTCCACATTGGTCCTACACCGGACGTAAACGGGTTATTTATCCCTGACGTTCACCACGCAACATGTCTTTGGGTACGTATTTACCAATCTCAAACTTACCGATGGCGGCGCGGTGTACTTCGTCAGGACCGTCAGCCAAGCGTAGTGTGCGCTGCATGGCGTACATGTAGGCCAGCGGGAAATCGTTGGAAACCCCGGCGCCCCCATGGATCTGGATTGCACGATCAATAACTCGCAGCGCTACGTTTGGCGCGACCACTTTGATCTGGGCAATTTCACTTTTTGCCACTTTATTGCCCACGGTGTCCATCATGTATGCGGCCTTCAGCGTCAGCAGCCTCGCCATGTCGATTTCCATTCGCGAGTCGGCGATGAGGTCGATGTTGCCACCCAGCCGCGCCAACGGTTTACCAAATGCCGTACGGTTGATTGCTCGTTTGCACATCAATTCCAACGCCCGCTCTGCCATACCAATGGAGCGCATGCAGTGGTGAATTCGGCCAGGCCCGAGGCGACCTTGAGCGATTTCAAAACCGCGACCTTCACCCAGCAATACGTTCTCGTAGGGCACCCGGACGTTTTCGAACAGCACTTCGGCGTGGCCATGGGGCGCGTCGTCATATCCGAATACCGGTAACGAACGGACGATGGTCACGCCCGGCGTGTCGGTGGGAACTAGAATCATCGAATGTTGCTGGTGACGTGGGCCATCAGGATTGCTCAAACCCATGAACACCATGATTTTGCAGCGCGGGTCACAAGCACCCGAGGTCCACCATTTACGGCCGTTAATTATCCACTCGTCACCGACCCGCTCCGCACGAGCGGACATGTTAGTCGCGTCGGAGGACGCTACATCTGGCTCGGTCATAGCGAACGCAGAACGAATTTCGCCGCGCAACAGCGGCTCTAGCCATTGCACCTTTTGTGCTTCGTTGGCGTAGCGCACCAGCACCTCCATGTTGCCGGTGTCGGGTGCCGAGCAGTTGAATGGTTCTGGCCCGAGCAACGAACGACCCATGATTTCAGCAAGTGGCGCGTATTCCAGATTGGTCAGGCCGGCCCCCCGCTCCGATTCAGGCAAGAACAAATTCCACAACCCCTCAGCTTTGGCCTTGAGCTTGAGTTCTTCCATGATCGCAGTGGGCAGCCAGCGATCACCCTCAGAAACCTGACGTTCAAACACGGGTTCAGCCGGATAAACATAGGCGTCCATGAACGCAGTAACACGCTCACGCAGCTCCTGAACCTTAGGGGAATAAGCGAAATCCATGGGCAACTACCTTCTGAAATGAGGTGAGTGAAAACATGAATTCGATGCTAGATCAGCAAGGAGCATTTATCTAACCTATTCTCAGCGTGTATAAACATTCATAACCGATATATGATCGAGCTACGCAAGTCACAACAAAAACAACATGAGAGCACAATGGAATGAATCTGAGCAAAGTCGACCTAAACCTCTTTATTGTGTTTGATGCTATCTATACCGAAGCAAATCTGACTCGCGCAGGGCAAATAGTCGGCATCACTCAGCCTGCGGTGTCTAACGCCCTGGCTCGTTTGCGCGAGACCTTCAACGACCCGTTGTTCGTGCGCACGGCTCAGGGCATGGTCCCTACGCCAATGGCGCAGAACATTATCGGGCCGGTACGCAATGCGTTATCACTGCTACGAGTGTCGGTGCAAGAAAGCCGTATTTTCAACCCGCTACAGGCCAACAAGACCTATCGCATCAGCATGACCGACTTGACTGAAGCGGTGATCTTGCCAGCACTGTTTCAACGCCTGCGTCGGCTGGCCCCTGCGGTGATCATCGAAAGCTTCTTGTCCAAGCGCCGGGAAACCACTAAAGAACTCGCTGCTGGACGGTTGGATTTCGCCGTAGACGCACCGCTCAATACCGATCCCCAGGTGCGTCATGTCAAGCTAATGGGTGACAAATATGTGTGCGCCATGCGCAAAGGCCATCCGCTGGCAACCAAAGAAAAGTTTGTACTCGACGACTACCTGTCCCTCACGCACATCCATATTTCCAGCCGCCGCAGTGGCTTGGGCCATGTCGACCTGGCATTGGGCAAAATGGGTATTCAACGCAAGATCGCGTTGCGTTCGCAGCACTATCTGATGGCGTCGCAAGTGCTACAACAGACTGACATGGTGATGACGGTCCCGGAGCGCTTCGCTCGACGACATGAACTTCATTATTTCAACTTGCCAGTCAACGACGTGCCACAGGTGGAAACTCACCTTTATTGGCACGAAAGCACCGATCAGGATCCGGCCAACCGCTGGATGCGTGAACAAATGATCGAACTGTGCCAGCAAGTGACGGCGCACGATAAAAAACTCGATAAAGCTTTAGATACTTCTGCTAACTGATTAATTAATAATAATTTTTATCTGCAAGTTAATGTCGTTTCTAACCCAATAAGTGCGCGCGTTTTAGCGATTACTACTGAGTAAGGCAGATGACTGCGCAGCTCAGTGCTTGACGTATACGTCAAGCACACTTTAGGTTAACCCCACGTTAACCCCGAGCGCGTCCATGAGCAGCCAGACTTACAGCATTTCCGACCTCGCCCGCGAGCTCGACATCACCACCCGCGCAATTCGATTCTACGAAGAACAAGGTCTGCTCGCCCCCGAGCGGCGTGGCCTTGAGCGGATTTACTCGACCCGCGACAAAGTCAGTTTGAAACTCATCCTGCGCGGAAAACGCATTGGCTTTTCTCTAGCCGAATGCCGCGAATTGATCCAGTTGTACGATCCTCGCGGGGACAATCAAAAGCAACTGCACACCATGCTAGGCAAGATCGGTGAACGCCGTACTCAGTTGGAACAGCAGTTGCTCGACATTCAGCAAATGCAGCTTGAACTGGATACCGCCGAAGAGCGCTGCTTGTCTGCGCTGGAGCGTTCCATTAAAAATCATAATGTTACTGAGTAAATCTCAAATACTTATAAGGTGATGCCATGCCCCTGCCTCAACGTGTACGCCTTGTAGAGGTCGGCCCTCGTGACGGTTTGCAGAATGAAGCTCAGCCAGTCAGCGTGGCCGCGAAAGTACGTTTGGTCGATGACCTCAGCGCCGCAGGTTTGAGTTACATCGAAGTAGGCAGTTTTGTCTCGCCCAAATGGGTGCCGCAGATGGCGGGCTCCGCGGACGTTTTTGCTCAAATCCAGCGCAAGGATGGCGTCGCCTACGCGGCACTCGCGCCGAATCTGAGAGGATTCGAAGACGCTTTGGCTGCAGGCGCGACTGAGATAGCGATATTCGCCGCCGCGTCCGAGTCTTTCTCACAACGCAATATCAATTGCTCAATCAGCGAAAGCCTGGAGCGATTTGCTTCGGTCATGGAAGCCGCACGCCTGCATGGCATGCCGGTACGTGGTTACGTTTCGTGCGTACTGGGTTGTCCATACGAAGGCAAAATAACCCCGGAACAAGTGGCGTCTGTTGCCAATGAGCTGTTCGCCATGGGCTGCTATGAGATTTCCTTGGGCGACACCATTGGCACCGGCACGCCAAGCGCAACACGCACACTGTTCGATACCGTGGCCGGGAAAATTCCCAGGGGAAAACTGGCGGGGCATTTCCACGATACCTATGGACAGGCGCTGGCCAATATCTACGCCAGCCTGCTTGAAGGCATTCAAGTGTTCGACAGCTCTGTCGCCGGGCTGGGTGGTTGTCCTTACGCCAAGGGCGCTAGCGGCAATGTCGCCACCGAGGATGTGCTGTACATGCTCAACGGCTTGGACATCGACACCGGAGTGGATCTCGACCTATTGATCGATGCCGGCCAACGGATATGCGACGTGTTAGGGCGTCCTAGCGGCTCAAGAGTGGCAAAGGCACGACTGGCAATCTGAGTGTTACCCCAACGATGAGCGGTTACCGGAAACGGGTAACACGGAAACATATTCTATTCACACCTCAAGAGCCGAATAAACGGTATTCATTTAAGCCATTGATTTTTAAGTATTTACAAAATTGGCACGGCTCCTGCTATGTCTCTTGTACAACAAAAATAAGAAAACGAAGCAGTACCCAATAAAAACAATACGTATCGGCTCTGACATAACAAAAACAACACGGACAGAGACGCAGCTAACAGATCTTTTTGGAGTGGATGGCTTTTCAGGGATTTCGGTCCCGCAACCGGACAGAGAATAATAAAACTACTTCAGGTAGCTCCAGCACTGGTTGGATCGATATTGATAAAAGCAGTATCAGCGCTCAAAAAAATACGTTTGCTCTTGATCCTGAATGGGGATCGATTAAAAAAGCAGTGAAAGGGACTGGTCGCCAAAAACAAAAACAGGCCGCCCTCGAATAATAAAAAGAGCATACAAAAAACCTTGAAGGGGAGCCTGGGCTCCCCTTCGTGCTGTCTGGCTTATGCCCATCCGTTGAAAAACCTCACTCCCTCCAGTCTCCCGTTGACACACAAACCCTCTCGGGCTTACGTTAACGTAAAGGTGAACATCACACTTCAAACAATAATAGAAAAGGCACATCCATGAGCTACCCGAGCCTTAACTTCGCCTTGGGCGAAACCATCGACATGTTGCGCGATCAAGTTCAATCCTTCGTCGCCGCTGAAATCTCCCCCCGCGCCGCGCAGATCGACAAAGACAACTTGTTCCCGGCTGACCTGTGGCGCAAGTTCGGTGACATGGGTCTGCTGGGCATTACCGTCGACGAAGAATACGGCGGCGCAGGCATGGGTTACCTGGCCCACGTGGTCGCCATGGAAGAAATCAGCCGTGGTTCGGCGTCGGTCGCCCTTTCCTATGGCGCGCATTCAAACCTGTGCGTGAACCAGATCAACCGCAACGGTACCCCCGCACAGAAAGCCAAGTACTTGCCCAAGCTGATCAGTGGCGAGCATGTCGGGGCACTGGCCATGAGCGAACCGAATGCCGGTTCCGACGTGGTGTCGATGAAACTTCGCGCCGACAAACGCGGCGATTGCTATGTGCTTAACGGCGGCAAAACGTGGATCACCAACGGTCCCGACGCCAGCACATACGTGATTTATGCCAAGACCGACTTGGAAAAAGGTGCTCACGGTATCAGTGCTTTCATTGTCGAGCGCGACTGGAAGGGCTTTTCCCGCGGCCCCAAGTTCGACAAGCTCGGGATGCGCGGCTCCAATACTTGCGAACTGTTCTTCGATGACGTTGAAGTGCCAGAAGAAAACCTGCTCGGCGTACTCAATAGCGGCGTCAAGGTGCTGATGAGCGGCCTTGATTACGAGCGCGTTGTGCTCTCCGGCGGTCCGACCGGGATCATGCAAGCTTGCATGGACGTGGTGGTGCCGTACATCCACGATCGCAAGCAGTTCGGACAAAGCATTGGTGAGTTTCAACTGATTCAGGGCAAAGTCGCCGACATGTACACCCAGCTCAACGCCAGCCGCGCCTACCTGTATGCCGTGGCCCAAGCCTGCGAACGCGGCGAAACCACACGTAAAGACGCCGCCGGGGTGATTCTGTACAGCGCCGAACGCGCCACGCAGATGGCGCTGGACGCTATCCAGATTTTGGGTGGA
Organism: Pseudomonas sp. 10S5; assembly: GCF_035019745.1. NCBI lineage: Bacteria > Pseudomonadati > Pseudomonadota > Gammaproteobacteria > Pseudomonadales > Pseudomonadaceae > Pseudomonas > Pseudomonas sp. 10S5. The sequence continues at coordinate 65,030 of NZ_JASJVL010000004.1, read as the reverse complement.
AACGGCTACATCAATGAATTTCCGGCCGGTCGGCTGCTGCGTGACGCCAAGCTGTACGAAATCGGCGCTGGCACCAGCGAGATTCGCCGCATGTTGATCGGTCGCGAACTGTTCAATGAAACAAAATAACGGATAGCGGCAAGCTATAAGCAACAAGCAGCAGGTGGCTCCGGTCGATCCTTGCAGCTTGCAGCTTCAAGCTTGCAACTTATACGGAGTTGCCCATGACCATCCTGCACACTCAGATCAATACCCGCTCGCCTGAGTTCGCACTCAATGGCGCCGCAATGCTGAAAAACGTTAAAAGTTTGCGCCAGTTGCTCACTAAAGTTCATCAAGGCGGTGGGCCGAAGGCTCAGGAACGTCACACTTCCCGCGGCAAATTACTGCCTCGTGAGCGCATCAATCGTTTGCTCGATATCGGCTCGCCCTTCCTCGAAATCGGACAACTAACGGCGTATGAGGTGTATGGGGAGGACGTCCCTGCGGCCGGGTTGATTGTCGGCATCGGCCGCGTTGAAGGAGTCGAATGCATGATCGTCGCCAATGACGCGACGGTAAAAGGCGGCTCGTATTACCCCCTAACGGTGAAAAAGCACCTGCGGGCGCAAACCATTGCCCGGGAAAACCGTTTGCCGTGCATCTACTTGGTGGACTCCGGAGGTGCCAACCTGCCCCGGCAGGACGAGGTTTTTCCAGACCGGGAACATTTCGGTCGAATTTTCTTTAACCAAGCGAATATGAGCGCAGTGGGCATCCCGCAGATCGCGGTGGTCATGGGGTCGTGCACCGCTGGCGGTGCCTACGTCCCAGCCATGGCCGACGAAGCAATTATGGTCCGGCAACAGGCAACGATATTTCTCGCAGGCCCGCCTTTGGTAAAAGCCGCCACCGGTGAAGTCGTCAGCGCCGAAGACCTTGGCGGTGCCGATGTGCACTGCAAGATTTCCGGCGTCGCCGACCACTACGCCGACAGCGATGAGCACGCTCTGGCCGTCGCGCGCCGCAGCATAGCCAACCTTAACTGGCGCAAACAAGGTGCGCTGAACACCCTCGCCCCGATTGCTCCGTTATACGACAGCGAAGAACTGTATGGGGTAGTCCCAGCTGACGCCAAGCAGCCGTTCGATGTGCGTGAGGTGATCACGCGGTTGGTGGACGGTTCAGTATTCGATGAGTTCAAAGCCTTGTTTGGCACCACGCTGGTGTGCGGTTTTGGCCATTTGCACGGCTACCCGATTGCGATCCTGGCCAATAACGGCGTGCTGTTTGCCGAATCCGCGCAGAAAGGCGCGCATTTCATTGAGTTGGCCTGCCAACGCGGCATCCCGTTGCTATTCCTGCAAAACATCACCGGTTTTATGGTCGGTCAGAAATACGAAGCAGGAGGCATTGCCAAACACGGTGCCAAGCTGGTCACCGCAGTGGCCTGCGCCAAGGTGCCGAAATTCACAGTCATCATTGGCGGCAGCTTTGGCGCCGGTAATTACGGCATGTGTGGCCGCGCTTACGACCCACGATTCCTGTGGATGTGGCCCAACGCAAGGATCGCCGTGATGGGCGGCGAACAGGCGGCCGGCGTTCTCGTGCAGGTCAAGCGCGAACAGGCCGAGCGCAGCGGTCAGGTATTCAGTGCCGAGCAAGAAGCCGAGATTAAACGACCGATTCTCGATCAATACGAACATCAGGGCCATCCGTATTATTCCAGTGCCCGCTTGTGGGACGACGGTGTAATTGACCCCGCGCAAACCCGCGACATTCTCGCGCTGGCACTGTCCGCGTCGCTGAACGCACCCATAGAGCCGAGCACATTCGGCGTGTTCCGGATGTAACCGGGGCTCACCAAAGGAGTGAACATGACCGACTTCCATACCTTGGAACTGCACACCGACCCACGAGGTTTTGCCACCCTGTGGTTGAACCGCCCGGACAAGAACAACGCCTTTAACGCGCAGATGATCCGCGAGCTGATCTTGGCGCTTGATGACGTTCAAAGTGATGCCAGCCTGCGCTTCATGTTAATTCGAGGCCGCGGCAAGCACTTCAGCGCCGGCGCCGATTTGGCCTGGATGCAGGAATCGGCGAAGCTGGATTACAACACCAATCTGGACGACGCCCGGGAATTGGCTGAGCTGATGTACAACTTGGCCAAAGTGAAAATCCCTACCGTAGCTATCGTCCAGGGTGCAGCTTACGGCGGTGCGCTGGGACTAATCAGTTGTTGTGACATAGCCATAGGCACCGACGATGCGCAATTTTGCCTGTCGGAAGTACGCATCGGCTTGGCCCCGGCCGTTATCAGTCCGTTTGTGGTGCAAGCGATTGGCGAACGCGCCGCCCGACGCTATGCCTTGACCGCCGAGCGTTTCAGTGGGGTTCGCGCTCGGGAGATCGGCTTGCTGGCCGAGAGCTATCCAGTCGCCGGATTTGAACAGCGGGTCGATCAATGGATCGACAACCTGCTGCTTAACAGTCCGCAAGCAATGCGAGCCAGCAAAGACTTATTACGAGAAGTGGGTAACGGTGCGTTGACCCCTGCCCTGCGCCGTTACTGCGAAAATGCCATCGCGCGGATTCGCGTCAGCCCGGAAGGCCAGGAAGGCTTGCGCGCCTTCCTGGAAAAGCGCCCACCCACGTGGCAACCTGAACTCAGCAAGGAACCGCGCCCATGAGCGCATCGCCAAAGCCTCCCTTGAACGCTGCCCCGCTGCTGACGCGGATTCTGGTGGCCAATCGGGGCGAAATTGCCTGCCGTATCATGCGCACCGCTAAAGCGCTGGGGCTGACCACCGTTGCCGTGCACAGCGCCACAGATCGCGAGGCGCGGCATGTTCGTGAGGCCGATATCTGTGTCGACTTGGGTGGCACAAAAGCAGCGGACAGCTATTTACTGATCGACAAATTGATCGCTGCCGCTAACGCCAGCGGCGCCCAGGCAATCCATCCCGGTTATGGCTTTTTATCGGAAAACGCCGGATTCGCCCGAGCCATCGAAAGTGCCGGGCTGATCTTTCTAGGCCCGCCCGCCTCGGCCATTGACGCCATGGGCAGCAAGTCCGCCGCCAAAGCGTTGATGGAAGACGCTGGCGTACCCTTGGTGCCGGGTTATCACGGTGCCGCACAAGATCTTGAAACCTTTAGCGAAGCCGCTGAGCGCATCGGTTACCCCGTATTACTCAAAGCCACCGCGGGCGGCGGCGGCAAAGGCATGAAGGTTGTCGAACAGGTCAGTGATCTGGCCGAAGCGCTGGCTTCGGCTCAGCGGGAAGCACAGTCGTCGTTCGGTGAATCGCGGATGTTGGTAGAGAAATACCTGCTCAAGCCGCGCCACGTGGAAATCCAGGTGTTTGCCGATCAACATGGCAACTGTTTGTACCTCAACGAGCGCGACTGCTCGATTCAGCGTCGCCATCAAAAAGTCGTTGAGGAGGCTCCGGCTCCCGGTCTTAGCCCTAAACTGCGTCAAGCCATGGGCGAAGCCGCCGTGCGTGCGGCCCAGACCATTGGCTATGTAGGGGCTGGTACCGTAGAGTTTTTGCTCGACTCACGCGGCGAGTTTTTCTTTATGGAGATGAACACGCGCCTGCAGGTCGAGCACCCGGTCACTGAAGCCATCACCGGGCTTGATCTGGTGGCGTGGCAGATTCGCGTGGCGCAAGGCGAGCCGCTACCCATTACTCAAGCGCAAGTGCCGCTGATCGGGCATGCCATCGAAGTTCGGCTTTACGCGGAAGACCCGTCCAACGACTTCCTGCCAGCCACCGGCACATTGGCGCTCTACCGTGAATCTGCGGCCGGCCCTGGTCGCCGGGTGGACAGCGGCGTGGCTGAAGGCGACAGCGTTTCGTCCTTCTATGACCCGATGCTCGGCAAACTGATTGCCTGGGGTGAAACCCGCGAACAAGCGCGGTTGCGCTTGCTGGCGATGCTGGACGAATTTGTCATTGGCGGCCTGAAAACGAACCTGGCGTTTCTGCGGCGTATCATTGCCCACCCGGCGTTTGCTGCGGCGGAGCTGGATACCGATTTCATTCCGCATTATCAGGCGCAATTGCTGCAGCCAGCCGGTGAACTGTCGGCTGAGTTTTGGCAGGCAGCTGGCGAAGCCTTCAGCCAAAGCCAAGCGAACCCTGTCCGTCAGGATGATCTGCATTCGCCCTGGTCCAGTAACCAAGGCTTACGCGCTGGCGTACCGGCCGAGATCGATCTGCATTTGAGCTGTAACAACCAGAAGCAGGTGATTCAACTACGCTACAGCAGCCCAAGTAGAGCGCGATTGCTTGGCGAACAACTGGTCATCGAGCTCGACGGCGTGCGACGGCAATATCTTGCAATCCGTCGTGGCGACACCTTGTATCTCAATTGGCGCGGTGAACTGCATACGATCAAACGCCTTGATCCAATTGCCGAGGTTGAGGCCCGTCATACTCAACAGGGTGGCCTGACCGCGCCCATGAACGGCAGCATCGTGCGGGTGATGATTGAGGTCGGGCAAAGCGTCGATATCGGCACCCAGCTGGTGGTATTGGAAGCCATGAAAATGGAACACAGCATTCGGGCCCCCCATGCCGGTGTGGTCAAAGCGATTTATTGCGTTGAGGGCGAGATGGTCAGTGAAGGGGCGACGTTGGTGGAGCTGGAAAGCCCGTTGACGCTATAAGCCCGCCGCTCGCCATTGAGAATATTTCTTAAGTAGAGAGAAAAAAGCCTTTACTTACGAATGATAACGATTAGTATTGCGGCAACTGATCGCAAGATCAGTCTGGTAATTCAAGAGCTTTAGGTCGGCTCTCGGGTTATCTCCTCATCAGGCTAATCACGGTTTGACCCGGCATTTTTTGCCGGGTCTTTTTTTTGCATTCGTTTCTATGGTGTAGAGTACCGGGCTTATTTGGCACTGCCGTACTCAGGAAACAATCGTGACTCAGACCTCTCTCAAAATCAGCGCTGATTTCGACAGCGGCAACATCGAAGTGATCGACGCCAGCAACCCATCGCACACCTTACTGGCAATTCGCCCAGACACGCTTAGCCCGCACTTTCAGTGGTTTCACTTCAAAGTTGAGAACCTGCAAATAGGTCATACGCATGCATTTAGCCTCGGCAATGCGGGTAAATCCAGCTATAGCCGCGCCTGGAGCGGCTACAACGTCGTGGCGTCTTATGACCATGAAAACTGGTTCCGCGTACCGACCACCTATGACGGCTCCTCCCTTGATTTCAGCATCGATCCAAGTGATTCGCAGATCTATTTCGCCTACTTCGAACCTTATAGCCGGGTGCGTCACGACGGGTTGATCGAGCAGGCCATCAATAAAGCCGGCCTAGAACTGATCGCGACCGGCAAGAGCATCGAAGGCCGTGACGTTCAGTTGCTGCGCAAAGGTGATGGTTCGGTGGGCAAGCGCAATATCTGGATCATTGCCCAGCAGCACCCCGGCGAGCACATGGCCGAATGGTTCATGGAGGGATTGATCGAGCGGTTGCAGGACGCCGCTGACCCGGTAATGGCGCAATTGCTGTCGATGGCCAATCTATATCTGGTGCCGCACATGAATCCGGACGGCTCATTCCATGGCCATTTGCGCACCAACGCCATGGGTAAAGACCTTAACCGTGCGTGGCAAGATTCCACCGAGGCGCTGAGCCCGGAAGTGTTTTTCGTTCGTCAGCAGATGGAGCAGTACGGTGTCGATCTGTTCCTTGATGTACACGGTGATGAGGAGATTCCTTACATATTCACCGCCGCCTGCGAGGGCAACCCTGGCTACACGCCACATCAGCAGCAACTGGAAGAGCATTTCCGCCGCCGCTTGAGCGAAATCACACGGGACTTCCAATCGCGTTATGGCTATCCCCGTGCGCGGCCTGGCCAAGCCAACATGAACTTGGCTTGCAACAGCACCGGCGAGCGCTATAAGTGCTTGGCACTGACCTTGGAAATGCCGTTCAAAGACAACGACGATGCACCGGATGCGGTGACAGGTTGGTCGGGTAGGCGCTCCAAACAACTGGCCAAGGATGTGTTGACGACAATTGCAGAGATGATTCCAGTCTTGCGTTGAAACAGTGACCGAAGATCGCTAGTGGTCAAACGTGACGAACGGTGCGCAACTCCATGAGGCCCGCCAAAGGGAAATCTCCTTCTAACTCGGCTAGGCTTGCAGTATTCATAGGTTGTGCCTGGCGGTAATGGCCGTGAACCAACACGCCTACCAACGAGCCCACCAACGGTTGGTGGCTGACCAACAGCACGTCTTCGGTCGAGTATTTATCCAACTGGTTGAGTACCATTCGCGAGTCGCTGTCTGGTGTCAGCCAAGGTACCGTCAGGATTGGTTCGCTGAAACCCAAGACCTGATGCACTAACTCAGCGCTCTGTTGCGCCCTTACATAAGGGCTGGCGATGATTCGGGTAAGCGGTTTACCTAACAGGTGCGCCGCACTGCTCAGTACTTGGCCTCTGCCATGGGGCGTTAACTCCCGCTCGGCATCACTGCGTGCCTGAGAATGAGCTTCGCCATGGCGCAATATCCACAACTTCATAGCTTCGGTTCCTCATCACGGACCGGATGTGCTGCGGGCGGTACGCGATGTGGCACTTCACCTGCCGGGGAGCGAGCCGCTGGCCAGTCAGTGAAAGGCCACGGTTTTTCATCGCTGTGAAAGGTCCCGAACCGTCCAATTTGAGCTAGGTATTGACTGACGCTGTCACCGAAATTCATCAGACTGCCGCTCGGTGCGCCATAAGCCAATCGATAGCCCAGTTGCACCAGGACTACGCAACCGAGCACTACTTCGGCCAGTTGCCAAATGAGCACGAATAGCAGCATCCACATAACGCGCAGCAAAACTGATTCATGCTGCTTGAGTTTGGACTCGTTCAAAACTTCACCTGCTTTCTGTGGGTTCAGTAATCAGTGGCACATTTAAAACCCACTGGTCGAAATGAAATCGACATCGGTTTTTGGTTCGGCACGCATTAATACCTCAATAACCTGATTGAGCGTACGGCCCTCGAAGAGAATTGCATGCAAGCCTGCCACTAGCGGCATATAGACCTGTAGCTCATCAGATTTGACCTTAAGCACCTTCAGAGTGTTCACCCCTTCCGCTACTTCGCCCAAACGAGTTACGGCCTCTTCTAGGTTTAACCCCTGACCAAGAGCAAAACCCACCTGATAGTTGCGGCTTTTGGGCGATGAGCACGTCACGATAAGATCGCCCACACCGGCCAGGCCGAGAAAAGTCATCGGGTTGGCGCCCTGACTCACGGCGAAGCGAGTCATCTCGGCCAAGGCACGAGTTATCAACATGCTTTTGGTGTTTTCACCCATGCCCAGCGCGACGGCCATCCCGGCAATGATCGCGTAGACATTTTTCAAAGCGCCGCCTAATTCCACACCAAACCGGTCAGAACTGGCGTAGACCCGAAAGGTCCGCCCATGTAGGACTTCCTGAACTTGCTGGCAAAGGTCCTCGTCTGCACTGGCGACTACGGTGGCGGTCAGCGCATGTTCAGCAATTTCACGCGCCAGATTCGGCCCCGATAGCACACCGATGCGTGCCTGCGGAGCGATTTCTTCCAGGATCTCACTCATCAGCTTGAACGTGTGCGCCTCAATGCCCTTGGTCAGGCTGACCAGCATCTTCCCGCTCAAACGTGGCGCGTGTTCCGCCAACACTGCACGCAGCGCACTTGAAGGCAAAGCTACAAAAATGAGTTCGCTGTCGTTCAGCGTAGTCACCAAGTCCGTCAACGGCTCCACCGTCGGGTGCACTTTGATACCTTTTAGATAACGCGGATTTTCGCGGTTCACCCTTATGGCATCGGCCTGGGCGGGATCGCGCATCCACTGCCTGACTGGATAGCCGTTCTCTGCCAGCAGGTTCGCCACTGCAGTACCGAAGCTGCCGCCTCCAAGAACCGCGATAGGTCGCTGTTGAGTCATAACCAATCCATCTAGAGCCATAAGTTTGGCGGTCTCGATATTATACGGGGCCGTGCTGGCGCGACCAGCCCTGACGACAGTTCAATTGAGCAGGATCAATACCGAGCAAGTTACATGGAGTTTGCTTCCACCTCGGTTACCATGCTCGCGCAGACAGTGCTCATCAGATGCCGAAAATTTGTTTTTCGATGATAACGATCTCCCGACAATGCAGACCCTTTACGGGAAACCCAGCCAATAAGCGCCGCCTGAGAGGGAAATAGGCCAATGACGTTCCGAAATAGCTGGGGCATCAATACTCGCACGCAGATCATCAGCTTGGGCCCGGCGCTGCTGCTGACGCTATTGTTGATCAGTTTTTTTACCTTCGTGCGCATTCAGGATTTACGCCAGGAGCTGAACTACACCGGCCAACTCATTGCCAACCAACTGGCACCGGCTTCGGAATACGGCGTTATCGTTGGTAACTATGAAGTTCTGCAGGGCCTGATGCGGGCAACCCTGGCTACACCCCATGTGCGCTTTGTGGAAGTTCAGGACAACGCCAATCACGTGCTGGTGTACGTCGAACAACCGGACCTAAACGGTGCGCGACCGACTCAGGTTGAAATGTTTCAAGCGCCAATCCGCTTGCAAAGTATCAGACTGGAAGCGGACTCCCAGCGCGGCTCTACACCCCGGTCCCATCCTGAAGATTATATCGGCCGAGTACTGGTGGGCATGTCCAACGATGCATTCAGCCAGCGCCAGCAGGAGATTTTGCTTAAAGCGGCGATCCTTGCCCTTTTTGCCCTGCTGTTCACCTATATTCTGGCACGACGTTTGGCACTGAGCTTGTCGCAACCGATTAGTGACATGGTCGAAGCGGTTAAAGCTATTCAACAAGGCGACTACAGTACGCCGCTGCCCGTACCCGACGACGGAGAGCTGGGCGATTTAGCACGCCACATCAACCATTTGGCTTTCGGCCTTGAGGAGGCAAGCGGCGAACAGCAGCGAGCCATCGCGCAGTTGATCCAGACCCGAGAAGAAGCGGAGCGCGCCAACAGCGCCAAATCCGATTTTCTGGCGATGATGAGTCATGAGATTCGCACTCCCATGAACGGCGTGCTGGGGATGTTGCAGCTAATGGAGACCACTCGGATGACCGAAGAACAAGCCGAATACTCTGCGCTAGCCACCGAGTCCACCGAGCATTTACTAAGGGTTATCAACGACATTCTTGACTTCTCGCGCTTCGAGCGTGACGCCCTTGAGCTGGAGCGTATCCCGTTCAACCTGGCAGATTTGATCAGCACTTCAGCCCAGGCATTCCATCACAACGCTCACCAACGCGGCCTGTCCCTGGAATTAAAAACGCCGCCAGGCTTGGACGTGCTGGAAGTCTTGGGCGATCCGACGCGGATTCGCCAAATTCTGGTTAACCTGATCGGCAATGCGATGAAGTTCACCGAGTTGGGCAGCGTTCAAGTGGAAACCCATTGGGAGCTGCTAGACCACGAATTGATATGGTTTACCTGCATCGTCCGCGACAGTGGCATCGGTATTTCTGCCGAACGTCTTGAGCTAATGTTTAACGCCTTCCAGCAAGCAGACAGTTCCATTTCCCGGCGCTATGGAGGCACCGGATTGGGTCTGCCGATCGCTCGGACACTGGCCGAACGCATGGGCGGAACATTACGCGCGAAGAGTGAAGAAGGAATGGGGTCGGTCTTTACCCTAGAGATTCCGCTAACGTTGTACCACCATCAAAAAATCGAAAAAATCATCCCGGCCTTTATTGGTAAGGATGACGGTAATAATCAACAGGTTCTGCTAGTCGAAGACAACCCTGTTAATCAGACAGTCATTGAGGCAATGCTGCGCAGTCTGGGCTTCAAGGTCAGCGTGGCAAATGACGGCGCGCAAGCAGTGAAGATTGTCGAGTCAAACTATTTTGCCGTGATTTTGATGGATTGCCGCTTACCCGTGATCGATGGCTACGAAGCCACACGACAGATCCGGCAATTGCCGAGGGGCGCCGACGTGCCGATCATCGCCCTGACCGCTAATGCCCTTCACGGCGACCGCGAGCTCTGTTTACAGGCGGGGATGAACGATTATTTGGCTAAGCCATTCAAACGAGCTGATCTCCAGCATATTCTTCAGCATTGGCTACCCTTTCCAGCATCTGCGACTGGCGATAAATGATAAATTGCGGCAGTCTTGTTCGCCAATTCAGCGAGTAAAAGCTGGTTGGATTATGAGTTCAGTGCACAAGTGTGCTTTCATTCCGCTTGTGCTGTGACTTTCACTACAACGCAATAGTCTATGAGTAGGCTGACGGCTGAGATCTGGCGCGTCATCCGGCCAGGACTTGTTATTGGGGCACTTTATGCCCCCACCTGCCGCACAAGATTATTGAGGAGCTCGCATGACCCAACAAAACGCCTATACCCGGGAAGACCTGCTGCGCTGCAGTCGCGGCGAGCTGTTTGGCCCAGGTAATGCGCAACTGCCCGCCCCTAACATGCTGATGGTGGACCGCATCACCCTCATCAACAAAGAGGGTGGCAAGTATGGCAAAGGTGAATTGGTCGCCGAGTTGGATATTAATCCCGACCTGTGGTTTTTTGCCTGTCACTTTGAAGGCGACCCTGTAATGCCAGGTTGCCTGGGCCTTGATGCCATGTGGCAACTGGTTGGCTTTTACCTTGGCTGGCAAGGCAACCCTGGCCGCGGACGCGCCTTGGGTTCAGGCGAAGTCAAGTTTTTCGGCCAAGTGCTACCTACTGCAAAAAAAATCACTTACAACATTCAAATCAAACGCACCATGCGCGGCAAACTGGTCCTGGCGATTGCCGATGGCACCGTGAGCGTCGATGGCCGCGAAATTTACAGCGCCGAAAGCCTACGTGTCGGCCTGTTCACTTCCACTGACAACTTTTAAGGGTATCCGCATGCGCCGCGTCGTTATCACTGGTCTGGGCATTGTTTCCTGCTTGGGCAATGACAAAGACACCGTTTCCGCCAACTTGCGTGCAAGCCGCCCTGGCATCCGTTTTAATCCGGAATATGCCGAAATGGGTCTGCGCAGCCAAGTTTCCGGCTCCATCGACCTTAACCTTGAAGAGATGATTGATCGCAAAATCTATCGCTTCGTCGGCCATGCTGCGGCTTACGCCTATCTGGCCATGAAAGATGCCATCGCTGATTCAGGCCTAAGCGAAGATCAAGTATCCAACCCGCGTACCGGCCTCGTTGCAGGCAGTGGCGGTGCTTCGACGCTGAACCAGATGGAAGCGCTAGATATATTGCGCGAAAAAGGCGTCAAGCGCGTTGGTCCGTACCGCGTCACTCGGACCATGGGCAGCACCGTTTCTGCCTGTCTGGCAACCCCGTTCAAGATCAAGGGTCTGAACTACTCAATCTCTTCCGCCTGTGCAACCAGTGCTCACTGCATCGGCACAGCCATGGAGCAGATTCAGATGGGTAAGCAAGACATCGTTTTCGCCGGCGGAGGTGAAGAAGAACATTGGAGCCAATCGTTCCTGTTCGACGCCATGGGCGCGTTGTCTACTCAATACAACGAAACCCCAGAAAAAGCCTCCCGTGCATACGACGCCAAGCGTGATGGTTTCGTCATTGCAGGTGGCGGCGGCATGGTTGTAGTTGAAGAGCTGGAGCACGCTCTTGCGCGAGGCGCGAAAATTTACGCCGAGATCGTTGGCTACGGCGCTACGTCCGATGGCTACGACATGGTCGCACCGAGCGGTGAAGGCGCGATCCGCTGCATGCAGATGGCGATGTCTACCATTGAAGGACCGATTGATTACATCAATACCCACGGTACCTCTACCCCGGTAGGCGACGCTAAAGAAATGGAAGGCGTGCGTGAAGTCTTCGGTACCAACGCACCCGCGATCAGCTCGACCAAAAGCCTGTCGGGTCACTCGCTGGGCGCCGCTGGCGTGCACGAAGCAATCTACTGCCTACTCATGATGGAAGGCAACTTCATTGCCGGCTCCGCCAACATCGACGAGCTGGACCCGGTAGTAGCCGACATGCCGATCCTAACCAAGACCCGGGAGAACGCAAAGATCGACCAGGTTATGAGCAACAGCTTCGGTTTTGGTGGCACAAACGCGACGCTGGTACTGAAACGCTGGCAGGGCAAGTAACATTCTCCTGCATTGAACACGGCACCTTCGGGTGCCGTTTTTCTGCCGGTGATTTGTACACGTTGGTCGCCTTGTAAAAGCGTGAATTGTAGTAAAGGATATAAACGAACTTCGATCCTATGGCACCCTGCTCTGCTTACAGTGCAAGAACCCAGATAAAGGAAACGAAACACCTGCACTCTGTCCCTTCGGGGGCCTGATGACAGAACTCTGGTGCATCCTAGCGGATTCCAGTGGCACTGGCTTTTCATCTAAAAGGGATGTCATGGAAGCAACCAACCTTAATGGCGACTTGATCGCCCACGTCATGCGCAATAAACGCGTGGGTCGATTAATACGGTCAAGCACGCCTAGGTTATTGTTAATTTCAGCGGTTTTTTTTCTCTCTTCATTTCCGAGTTATGCCCAGGAGTTACCGAGATCATCTTCACGGGTAGACGCCGAAGACAACCACGCCTTTGTCGTCGAAGCCAAACAGATCGTTGCAAAGGCTACCCGGGAAACAGTTCAATGGAATGGCCCTTCGACAGGTCCGCCAGCACCCAAGGGCAAGGTCATTGCTTTGGTGACGGAAGACCTTCGCAACGGCGGGATTATTGGCGTTGCCCAAGGCGCACGCGAAGCAGCGATTGCAATGGAGTGGACGCTAAAGGTATTCGACGGCGGAGGGACGTCAAGCGGACGTACCAAAGCGCTAGGTGATGCACTGGCGATTAAACCAGACGGCCTCGTGCTATGCGGTTCTGACGCCGTTGAAAACAACTCGGCATTGGCTGCTTTTGCGGGGTTGGGCAGCCCGGTTGTTGGCTGGCACACCGCTGCGCAATCCGGCCCTGTCGCCGGCACGCCATTGGCAATGAACGTCACCAGCGAACCCATAAAAGTCGCCCAACTCGCAGCTCTCGCGGCAGTGGCTCAATCCGACGGACACGCAGGCGTGGTGATCCTGACGGACAGTAAATACAGTATCGCGACGGCCAAGGCCAAGGCCATGGAAGAAATCATACGCGCTTGCAAAGACTGCACGTTGCTGGAAGTGCGTGACGTAGCGCTCGCGGACAGCAGCGAACGTATGCCTGCCATAACTAATCAGTTACTGCGGCAATATGGCAAACGCTGGACACATACCCTAGCAATCAACGACCTGTACTTCGACTACGCCATCACTGCGTTGACCGCTGCGGGGATACCTGCCGACGGACTCAGCTTGATTTCAGCTGGCGATGGTAGCGCGTCCGCCTTTCTACGCATTCAAGCAAAGACCTACCAAACCGCCACGGTCGCAGAGCCGCTGAACCAACAGGGCTGGCAGGTGATGGATGAGTTGAACCGCTTGATTGTCGGTCAAGTAGTCAGCGGTTTCGTGGCGCCGATCCATCTGGTGAATGTCGATAGCACTGGCGCAGCCGGTAGCAGAAATTTTCAATATGACCCCGAAAATGGCTACAGGGACAGGTACCGAAAAATATGGAATCCCTGACAATGGCACCGGCGCTGCGAGTTAACACTGCTTATCAGCGGTTGATACCGCAATCACTGCGCGCCCAGTTTTCCCTTGCCCTGCTGGCGCTGGCGCTGCTAATCCTGGCGGGTGGCGCAACGGCGGTCTATGCCCTGCGCAGTGCAAACAATGCAACCCACCAATTGACGCAAGAACGGCTAATGCACATGCAGGCAGGGCAGGACATGCTGCAAAACACATTACTGATCGAGCGCCAGACCGACCAGTTGTTGACCACCACTTCGTTTGAAACCTTACGTTCGACCTACGCAAAAATGATTGAACAGCTTGAGGCCGTCGACTACTCAATGCTGCAACTGTCAGACACTAGCAACGGGCTCGCGGTGCTTGATCTGCACCAGTCCAGCCAGCTGTTTCGCAATACCGCCAACATCGTTGCGCAATTGCGCGAGGGCGTGCTGCAGACTGAAGTAGCTTTCGATATGGCGCTCGACGATCGAACCGCACTTCTTAAGCACACCCGCACCGCCAATAGCCTGGAGCTGGCAGTGCTGCTCTACAGCCTGCCGTCAGCAAATGATCCAGACGTCGTGCGCGACTTGCGCGCGTCGTTCATCAAAAAAGGTGAAACCACTGGATCATTGCCTGAACTGATCCGTGACGACCTGATCGCCCTGGACTTGCAACCACCGGGTAACGTTGATGCTGGCGCGCACGATCTATTTTCTTTGCGTCTGAAATTGATCAACCAACGTCAGGCCCTGCAACGGTTTCGTGACGAACTGCAAAATCAAGCGCGCGCATTGGTGCATGCAGCACAGGTGCAATCTGGCGTATTTACCCAGGAATATCGCCTCGCCGTTCAGCAATTGGTCGACGCGTCCACTCGCAGCCAACGCTGGATTCTGGTCATCCTGGCGGGCAGTTTGTTAATTGCAGGGTTTGTAGCACGTGTCTTCATGGGTAGACGGGTATTGGTGCGTTTGAATGAAATTAGCCGCCAATTACGTCAAGGCCGGATTGACGAACACCAGTATTCCCTGGGCGTGAATGAAAGGGATGAAATCGGCGCCATGGCCGGTGCCGTGAGTCAGTTTCTCAGCGACCGTCAGCAATTGGAGAACCGCACTGCACAGCTGAGCGCTGCTCAAGAGCGGCTCGCCCTACAGAATACTCAGTTGCAACAAGAGGTCGTCACCCGTACCGGGCAAAGCCATGTGCTTGAGCTGATAGCAACCAGCACTGAATTAGAGGCAGTTTTGGACTCTCTGGCTCGGGTGATTGAATCCCAGCTGGAGGGAATGATGGTGTCCATTCTGCTATTGGACGAAGATGGCGAGCACCTGCTACACGGTGCAGCCCCCAGCTTGCCGCATGACTATGTTCAGGCAATCAATGGCGTCGCCATTGGCCCCCGCGTGGGTTCGTGTGGCACCGCCGTGTATCGAAGGGAACCCGTCATTGTCTCGGACATCGAACAAGATCCCTTGTGGACCGACTATCGCGAACTTGCTATTACGCACGGTATCAGAGCGTGCTGGTCAACGCCGATTTTATCCCGCGAGCGCGAGGTGCTTGGCACGTTCGCCTTATACTCAAAGACCGTGCGCAGCCCATTGGCAACCGAAATACAATTGCTAGACGGCGCCACGCAGCTCGCTGGCATCGCCATCGAACGCAAGCACACGGAAAATCGTATCCGCTACATGGGCGATCATGACGCGTTAACCGGTCTGCCAAACCGCCTACTGCTGGAAGACCGGCTTAAACAAGCCATCATTTATGCTCAGCGTTTCGGCCGTTTAGTCACCGTGGCGTTTATTGATCTGGACAAATTCAAACTGGTAAACGACAGCCTGGGCCATAGCGCTGGCGACGAGCTCTTGAAAACCGTAGCCAGCCGGATGGTCAAGTCAGTAAGACGCACCGACACCGTTGTCAGGCTGGGGGGAGATGAATTCGTTATTATCCTGTTTGACCAGCCTTCGGACGCCGAGGACATCACGTCAGTCCTGCAGAATATTCAAGAATCCATCCTGCAACCGATTCACCTCAGCGGGCACACGCTCCACGTCACGTGCAGTATGGGCTTGGCAACCTACCCCGCTGATGGTATCGACACCGACACGCTGCTTAGGAACGCAGACGCCGCCATGTATCGTTCAAAAGAGATGGGACGCAACGGCTACCAGTTTTACACCCACGAGATGAACACCAGACACCAAGGCAAACTTGCCCTGCAAGACGGGCTGCGTAACGCTATCGAAAACGAAGAGTTCTTGTTGCTCTATCAGCCTCAAATAGACTTGCATACTGGTCAAATTATTGGTGTGGAAGCGTTGATTCGCTGGCAACACCCGGACCTGGGAATTGTTTCTCCCATCAAGTTCATCTCTCAAGCCGAAGAGACAGGGTTGATTGTTCCTATTGGTGACTGGGTGATCCACAGTGCGTGCCTTCAGGCTAAAGCTTGGCAAGATGCTGGGCTGCCTCCTATTACCATGTCAGTCAATATCTCCGCCCGTCAGTTTATCGAAAGGGATTTGATCCACCGAGTCGAGCACGCCTTGCTGGAGAGCAATTTGGAGCCAATGTACTTGGAGCTAGAACTGACAGAAAGCTTGATCATGCAAGATCTGCAGCAAGCCATCAGCAAAATGGAGAAGCTACAGGCTATGGGGGTGCGGCTTTCTATAGATGACTTCGGCACTGGCTATTCGAGCCTTGCAGCGCTGAAAAGCTTCCCTATCGTGCGCTTGAAAATCGATCAATCATTCATCCGAGACCTTCCCGATAACGAAAATGACAAGGCTATCGCAACGGCAGTCATATCACTGGGGCATAAGCTTAACCTCAAAGTCATCGCCGAAGGGGTCGAAACCGAGGCACAGCAGGTGTTTCTACGGGAGAACGGTTGCGATGAAATGCAAGGATATTTATTCAGCAAACCTGTTCTTGCTCGAGAAATCGAGCAGCTGTTCAAACCGAAAAACCTAAGCGCCGAAGCCCACCGTGGCTAACCACGATATGTACTTCGAACTTAAGCCTTGAGGAGCGATGAAGGTCAAGACGGCCTCTACACAAGAGCCGCCAATATCATCCTTTGAACACTTCATCTAGCAAATTATGCATTGACGCAAAGGCGCGTTTTGCAGTCTTGGCGTCGTACATCATCTTGCCCGCTACGTTAGCATGCGGGTCAGTAAACGAATGTACTGCGCCGCCGTAACTCAGCAATTGCCAATCCACGCCCGCCGCATTCATTTCTTCTTCAAACGCTGGGAGCTGTTCTTTCGCCACCAAGGGGTCAGAAGCGCCGTGCAAAACCAATACCGAGCCTTTGATGTTGTTAGCATCGGCCGGATTAGGCGTATCCAATGTCGCGTGGAACGTGACGGTGGCTTTCAGATCAGCACCGCTGCGCGCCAGCTCCAAGGAGCAGCAACCACCGAAGCAAAAACCAAAAGTTCCCAGCTTGTTGTTGTCGACTGGGGCATTCGCGTGCGATTTAAGTGCATCGAGAGCCGCCAACATACGCTTACGTACCAACGCCCGATCATTCTTCAACGGCATCATGGCAGCGCCTGCTTCATCGCCGTTCTGCGGACGTATTCCCTGTCCATAGAGATCAGCAAGTAGAACTACGTAACCTTGTTCGGCTACCGATTGCGCAATCTTCTCTGCACCTTCGCTGACGCCCATCCAGTTCGGAGCCATGACCAGGCCCGGACGTGAGGATGTATCACTGGAATCAAACGCCAGACGGCTTTCGTAGGATTGGCCGTCAACTTGGTAAACCACGGAATGAACGGTGACGTTACTCATTTGCAGCCCTCAAAAAAAACAATAAAAAAACCCGCCGAAGCGGGCTTTTCGCTGGTGTTTAAACCGACAACTCTACCAGTAACTTGTTTAGTCGACGAACATAAGCGGCGGGGTCCTTCAGGCTATCGCCTGCAGCCAATGCCGCTTGGTCGAACAAAATATGTGATAGGTCATCAAATCGCTCTTCACTTTGCTCAGCATCGAGCTTGGCAATCAGCGGGTGAGCGGGGTTGAATTCAAAGATCGGCTTGGAATCCGGAACCTTCTGACCGCTGGCTTCAAGGATCTGGCGCATTTGCAGGCCCAGATCTTGTTCGCCGATTGCCAGAATCGCCGGCGAGTCGGTCAAACGGTGGGAAACCCGCACTTCGCTGACAGCCTCGCCTAGCGCGGCTTTCAGACGCTCGATCAGACCTTCTTTATCCTTGGCGACTTCTTCTTGGGCTTTCTTGTCCTCTTCGGAGTCCAATTTGCCAAGATCCAAGTCACCACGCGCTACGTCGACAAACCCTTTGCCGTCGAAATCGCTGAGGTAGCTCATCAACCATTCGTCGATGCGGTCAGTCAACAGCAGCACTTCAATGCCTTTCTTGCGGAAGACTTCCAGATGCGGGCTGTTTTTAACCTGAGCGTAGGTTTCGCCGGTCAGGTAATAGATCTTGTCCTGACCTTCCTTGGCGCGGGCCAAGTACTCGGTCAGTGCGACGACTTGTTCGCCACCGTCTTCGTGGGTCGATGCGAAACGCAGCAAGCCAGCGATTTTTTCCTTGTTGGAGAAATCTTCTGCCGGGCCTTCCTTCATGACCTGGCCGAAGTTTTTCCAGAAGCCTTTGTATTGATCAGGCTCGTTTTTCGCCAGTTTTTCCAGCATGTCCAAGACACGCTTGGTCAGCGCCGATTTCATCGAATCGATGATCGGGTCTTTCTGCAGAATTTCCCGCGAGACGTTCAACGACAGGTCATTGGAATCGACCACGCCCTTGATGAAGCGCAGGTACAGCGGCAAGAACGACTCAGCTTGATCCATCACGAAAACGCGCTGCACGTACAATTTCAGACCGCGGGGTGCTTCACGCTGATAAAGATCGAACGGAGCACGGGCTGGCACATAGAGCAACGAGCTGTATTCCAGCTTGCCTTCAACCTTGTTATGGCTCCAGCTCAGCGGGTTTTCGAAGTCATGGGCTATGTGCTTGTAAAACTCCTGGTATTCCTCGTCCTTCACCTCGGTGCGAGGACGGGTCCAGAGCGCACTGGCGCGGTTAACGGTTTCCCACTCCACTTCAGGCGTGGCTTCACCTTCGGCAGCGGCCTGTTCTTTTGGCAGCTCAATGGGCAACGCGATGTGGTCAGAATATTTCTTGATGATGTTGCGCAGACGGTAACCGTCGGCGAATTCATCTTCAGCGCTTTTCAGGTGCAAAACGATGCGCGTACCACGATCAGCCTTTTCGACGGTAGCGATTTCAAATTCGCCCTCGCCTTTTGAAGACCAATGCACGCCTTCGCTTGCAGGAATGCCAGCACGACGGCTGAACACTTCAACCTTGTCGGCAACAATGAACGCCGAGTAGAAGCCAACACCAAACTGGCCGATAAGGTGTGAATCTTTTTTCTGGTCACCAGACAGATTCTTCATGAAGTCCGCAGTGCCCGACTTGGCGATGGTGCCCAAGTGAGTAATCGCGTCTTCACGGCTCATGCCGATGCCGTTGTCTTCGAGGGTGACGGTTTTCGCGTCTTTGTCGAAGCTCACACGGATTTTTAACTCAGCACCGCCTTCGAGCAGGTCCGGTTTGGACAAGGCCTCGAAGCGTAATTTATCAACGGCGTCAGAGGCGTTCGAGATCAATTCGCGAAGGAAAATTTCCTTGTTGGAATACAGCGAATGGATCATGAGGTGCAGCAGCTGCTTCACCTCGGTCTGGAAGCCCAGGGTTTCCTTTTGAGTTTCCACACTCATGGTCATCAAACTCCAATCAGATGGCAAAAGCCGCGTACACAGCGGCGGGATGTCATCAAGGTGGGGGCTGGGTATCAGATTTCAAGAGCTTGAGTTGTTTGATCTACGATTCTTCAATTTTGAAATGAGCCCGCGCAGTGGCAATCGGTTCGGTAGAAAGAGTTTGCCAGGCAGTAACAGCAACGTTTGCAACCCGCCGCCCTTGACGCCAAACCTGACATTGCGCGTAAGTATCGCGAAAATATCCGGCGCGAAGGTAGTCAACCGAAAAATCGATGATTTTCGGCACCGCTCCCGAATCAGTAGCGATCAGTAAGTGCATGGCCGCGGCAAGCTCCATGAAGCCCGCGATGACACCGCCGTGAATGGCCGGCAACAGCGGGTTACCAATGTTGTCGCCGTTAGCGGGCAGACGAAAAATCAAAACGCCGCCCCGCCGGGTGCATTCGATACCGATCAGGCGGGCGTAGGGAATCATTTCGAATAAGGATTCATAGCTATTGTGCTGATGAGCCAAACGAACTTGCGCCTTAAAATCGATGGTCATAGCGCTAAGCCCTCTGTGGATCGCTTAACTGGATGGCGCCATTGACGCTTTTGCCCATGCGCATAAAGGTTCCGACTACATGGGCAATGGGGCGTTGGGGGTCGTCCTGATAGGCAAATCCACGGGTGAAAATTACATCACTGGTAACTCGATAACACTGGGCGAATCCGTAAACGTCTTTGTGCGGTTGCGCCGAATGCATGTAGTCGATGCGCAGGTCGAGGGTTGGACAGACTTCAAACTTGGGCAATACGCAAAGGATGGCTATTGCGCAGGTACTGTCCATCAGCGACGTTAACGCACCGCCGTGAATGGCTCCCGTTTCGGGGTTTCCGACGATTTGTTCACTGTAGGGAAGGATTAGGGTCATACCGTCGGCGTTCGCGGTATGGACGCGCATTCCCAGTACCTGACAATGCCTAAGCACCGAAACAAATTGCACTGCAATGTCGAAAATCGAATTTTCGCTCATCAGTTAAACTCTTGTTTTTGGTATGCCCAGCATAGCCGCAGCGCAAAGCGGTTGACACAGCAACTCATAGATATCTATAGGGATGTTGAACTTAACTCACTGAGTCACGCTCGAAAGGCCATTAGATATGTTCAATAAGGAGAAACAACCCATGCGTAAATCTTTATTCGTTGTCCTGATGCTCTCTGCCACCCTTGGTTTGGCCGCTTGCGATAAATCCAGCGAGAACAAACAACAAGAGGCCAATAAAGCCGCTCAGCAGTCTCAAGATTCGATGAGCAAAGCCCAAGATAAAGTCAACGATGCCGCCAAAGAGAGTCAAATGGCCGCTCAGAAAAATGCCGAAGCCGCCCAAGAGCGCGCTAAAGAAGCCAACTCCCAAACTCCGGCTCCCACTACCACTAAATAAATCAGTCGTTCTTAACATCTTAAAGCCCGCCATGTGCGGGCTTTATTCGTTAGGCTAGCGCAGGGCGCTTTCCCAGTAGACGGTCGAACGCAACTGCGCCTATCAATGTGATCATCGTCGGCACTAGCCATGCCAGCCCTTGGTCACTCAACGGCAAATGGATCAATTGGCTAGGTAGTCCATCGCTAAGCCCGGCACCTTTTAGGGCATCAATAATGCCAAACACAAGCGACACCAACATCACCGGTGCCACAATCAGACGCTGCGAATACCAGAAATTTTTACAAAAGCTCAGCCCCACAAGCACGATGCAAGGCGGGTAGATCGCAGTCAGTACCGGAATTGAAAACTGAATCAACTTGGTCAGGCCCAAGTTTGATACTAACAACGAAAATACTGCCAGCATGAGCACGAGGTTTTTATAAGACAACGGTAATATTGCGCTGAAGTATTCGGCACATGCGCAGGTCAGACCGACTGCGGTGACCAAACACGCCAGTGAAATCAGCACCGCAAGGAAGCCGCTGCCCAATGAGCCAAAGGTGTGTTGCACGTAGGCGTGAAGCACCACCGCGCCATTGCCCGCCCCCGCAGCAATGACGTGACTGCCGGAGCCCAGACGAAACAAGCTTATGTAGACCAGTGCCAGCCCTACCCCGGCAATCAGACCGGCAATAATGGCGTAGCGAGTGATCAACTGTGGCGAAGTGACCCCGCGCGAGCGAATGGCATTGACGATGACAATGCCAAATACCAGGGCGCCCAAGGTGTCCATGGTCAGGTAACCGTTGATGAAGCCCTGAGAAAACGGGGCGACCACATACGCGGGCTCTGCAATACCCACATCTCCCGCCGGCAAAGCAAAGGCCGCAATACCCAACATTGCCAGTGCAAAAATTTTCATCGGCGCCAGAAAACGACCCACCGTGTCGAGCAGCCGACCGGGATACAGCGATACCCAGAACACCAAGATGAAATACACCAGACTGTACAGAAACAACGCCAACGGACCGTCCCCGGTCAGCGGTGCAAAACCGACTTCGAACGACACACTGGCAGTGCGCGGCGTGGCAAAAAGTGGGCCTACAGCCAAATAGCAGACTGCCGCGAGAATACCGCCGGCAACTTTACCGATTGGGCTGCTCAAAGCATCCATAGCGCCGCCGACTTTAGCCAGCGCAACGACGGTAATAACCGGAAGACCTACTGCCGTGATCAAAAAACCTACCGCTGCCTGCCATACGTGCGGTCCGGCCTGAAGTCCGACCATAGGCGGGAAGATAATATTGCCGGCCCCGACAAACAGGGCGAACGTCATAAAGCCGAGTGCCAGGATGTCCTGACCTTTCAACACTTTCATTACGGAGAACACCACATTGCTGAATCGGGGCGACGCAAAACGGCGGCTAGCCTAACGAATTAGGCTACTAAGCGCACTATTAAGGTGCGTAAAGTCCCATTAACGACAGATAGTGTCGTATTTTGGATATTCCGCAAAAATTAATTGAATGAAGGAAAAGCAGACACACTGAAATTAGGCGCGGTGTTTCTGCGATTATCGCCAACACGTTAAACCTTACAGAGGACCGGCAGTCTGTGGGGTTAAAACCCAGACGCACAAAGGCCACCCGAAGGTGGCCTTTGTTGGTTGTTGCGTCAGGTAAGCAAAAGCTTACTTCACAGCCCAACCAGTCAGCTCAGCCAAGGCCTTGCCGATATCTGCCAGAGAACGCACGGTTTTCACGCCAGCGTCTTCCAGTGCAGCGAATTTCTCGTCTGCAGTACCTTTGCCGCCGGAGATGATTGCGCCAGCATGGCCCATGCGCTTGCCCGCAGGGGCAGTCACACCAGCGATGTAGGAAACAACCGGCTTTGTCACGTGCGCCTTGATATAGGCAGCCGCTTCTTCTTCAGCCGAACCGCCGATCTCACCGATCATAACGATCGCTTCAGTCTTAGGGTCTTCCTGGAACAGTTTCAGGATGTCGATGAAGTTCGAGCCTGGGATCGGGTCACCGCCGATACCTACACAGGTCGACTGACCGAAACCGGCGTCAGTCGTCTGCTTGACTGCTTCGTAAGTCAGGGTGCCGGAACGCGACACGATACCGACCTTGCCTGGCAAGTGGATGTGACCAGGCATGATACCGATCTTGCATTCGCCCGGAGTGATCACGCCTGGGCAGTTAGGCCCAATCAGAATCACGCCCAGTTCGTCACACTTGACCTTGGCATCCAGCATGTCCAGTGTAGGAATGCCTTCGGTGATGCACACGATCAGCTTGATGCCGCCGAACGCCGCTTCAAGGATCGAGTCCTTGCAGAAAGGAGCTGGAACGTAGATAACGCTGGCGGTAGCGCCAGTTTGCTCTACAGCTTCTTTCACGGTGTTGAACACTGGCAGACCCAAGTGCTCGGTGCCGCCTTTGCCCGGAGTTACGCCACCCACCATCTTGGTGCCGTATTCGATCGCTTGCTGGGTGTGGAAGCTACCTTGCGAACCGGTAATACCCTGGCAGATAACTTTGGTGTCTTTATTGATCAGGACGCTCATTATTTGCCCTCCGCAGCTTTGACAACTTGTTGAGCAGCGTCGGTCAGGCTGGTAGCAGCGATGATGTTCAAGCCGCTTTCTGCCAGTACTTTAGCGCCCAGTTCAGCGTTGTTACCTTCAAGGCGAACAACAACCGGGATTTTCACGCCAACTTCTTTCACTGCACCGATGATGCCTTCAGCAATCATGTCGCAACGAACAATGCCGCCGAAGATGTTAACCAATACTGCAGCGACGTTAGTGTCGGACAGAATGATTTTGAATGCTTCAGTAACGCGTTCTTTGGTAGCACCGCCGCCCACGTCGAGGAAGTTGGCTGGTTTGCCGCCATGCAGATTGACGATGTCCATGGTACCCATGGCCAAGCCAGCACCGTTGACCATGCAACCGATGTTGCCTTCCAGCGCCACGTAGTTCAGTTCGAACTTGGCAGCGTGCGCTTCGCGCGGATCATCTTGCGACGGATCGTGGAAAGTTTTCAGCTTAGGCTGACGGTACATTGCGTTAGCGTCGATGTTCAGCTTGGCATCAAGGCAGTGCAGATCGCCGTCAGCTTTGATGACCAACGGGTTCACTTCCAGCAAAGCCAGATCGTGATCCTTGAACAGTTTTGCAAGGCCAACGAAGATCTTCGCGAACTGAGTGACTTGCTTGCCTTCCAGACCCAACTGGAAAGCCAATTCGCGACCCTGGAATGGCTGAGCGCCAACCAATGGATCGATCGTGGCTTTGAGAATTTTCTCAGGCGTGTCGTGAGCGATTTTCTCGATGTCCACGCCACCTTCGGTGGAAGCCATGAACACAATACGACGGCTCGAACGATCCACTACAGCGCCGAGGTACAGCTCTTTAGCGATGTCGGTGCAGGATTCAACCAGGATCTTGGTGACTGGCTGACCATTGGCATCGGTTTGGTAAGTCACAAGACGCTTGCCCAACCACTGTTGAGCGAAAGCTGCGGCGTCTTCTTTGCTGCGAACCAGCTTTACGCCGCCCGCTTTACCGCGACCACCGGCGTGAACCTGGGCTTTGACGACCCATTCGGTACCGCCAATTTTATCGCAAGCTTCTGCTGCAGCTTCCGGGGTGTCTACTGCGTAGCCTTTTGATACTGGCAGGCCGTATTCAGCGAACAGCTGCTTACCCTGATACTCGTGGAGATTCATGCTTATTACCGTCTTCGTTAGTACTGCGCATTCGGTGCTGCACTTATAAAAGTGACGCACCACCTGTGACTGACTCCAGGTGACCTCAGGAATGTGCCGAACGTGAGAGTTCTGTACGTTCCTGAATTCGCCTCGGAGGTCTGGTCCGGCGGACATTCCGCGGTGAATCTTGCTCGCAAGACCCACGACGGGCGGCCCGCCGTGGTTTCGTTTTAACGTTTTTTCTTGTTCTGGATATGGATGGCGTGGCCATTCACAGCCAATGCGGCTTCATGCAAAGCTTCGGACAGCGTCGGGTGAGAGAAAACCATCATCCCGATATCTTCGGCACTGGTGCCAAATTCCATGCCGATTGCGCCTTGCTGCACAAGCTCTGCAGCGCCTGGACCAATGACGTGAACGCCTAAAACGCGGTCAGTCTTGGCATCAGCGATAACTTTGACGAAACCACCGGTGTCGTTGGCAGCCATGGCACGGCCACTGGCAGCGAACGGGAAGACGCCGACATTAACTTCAACGCCTTCAGCCTTCAAGGTCTGCTCGGTTTTACCGACCCATGCGATTTCAGGGTGAGTGTAGATAACCGACGGAACCAGGTCGTAGTTCATCTGGGTTTTGTGACCCTTGATGCGTTCGACAACCATGATGCCCTCTTCCGAGGCTTTGTGCGCCAGCATCAGACCACGAACCACGTCACCAATGGCGTAAACACCCGGAACGCTGGTTTCACACTGATCATTGACGAAGATGAAACCACGTTCGTCAAGGTTCACGCCACTGTCGGAAGCCAACAGTTCGGTGGTCACCGGACGACGGCCCACGGAAACGATCAAACGGTCAAACGTGATGGTTTGCTCGCCGGTCGAATCAGTGTAGGTCACAACGACTTCTTCGCCGTTGACCTTGGAACCGGTCACCCGTGCGCCGAGCTTGATGTCCAGGCCCTGCTTGGTGAACGTTTTCAGCGCCTCTTTGGAAACGGCTTCATCAGCGGCTGGAATGAATTTTTCCAGTGCTTCAAGAACCGTAACCTGTGCGCCAAGACGCGCCCAAACCGAACCCAACTCCAGGCCAATCACGCCAGCGCCGATCACGCCGAGGCGCTTTGGAACCTGCTGGAATTCAAGCGCGCCAGTGGAATCAACGATCACGTTGTTATCAACCGGAGCCGGTGGAATGTCGATCGGACGTGAGCCAGAGGCCAGAATCACGTGGTCCGCTTCGATCACTTCAACCGTACCATCAGGCTTGGTCAATTCAACTTTCTTACCGGCCAGCAACTTGCCATGGCCTTGCAGGGAAGTTACACCATTGGCTTTAAACAGGCTGGCTACGCCGCCTGTCAGGCCCTTAACGATGGTAGCTTTGCGGCCGATCATTGCAGCAACATCCATGGTCACTTCAGACGTCGAAATACCGTGAATTTTGAAGCCGTTTTTGGCTTCGTAGAACTTCCAGGAGCTGTCCAGCAGTGCCTTGGATGGAATGCAGCCAACGTTCAGGCAGGTACCGCCGAGGGCTAACTTGCCCTCCTTGTCCTGATACTTCTCGATGCAAGCCGTCTTAAGACCAAGTTGCGCAGCCTTG
This sequence comes from Pseudomonas sp. 10S5, assembly GCF_035019745.1. Taxonomy (NCBI): domain Bacteria; kingdom Pseudomonadati; phylum Pseudomonadota; class Gammaproteobacteria; order Pseudomonadales; family Pseudomonadaceae; genus Pseudomonas; species Pseudomonas sp. 10S5. The sequence goes on along the minus strand of NZ_JASJVL010000004.1, from coordinate 38,933 downwards.
ATAGCAGCAACATAGCCGCCAGGGCCCGCGCCAATCACTACTACGTCAAATTTCTGGGACATAAAAAAGAGTTCCTCTTTAGCTGCAAGCTTCAAGCTACAAGCCGCAAGCCGATCTGTGATGTATTACAGACAAGCATGCAGCCTGTTCATTTAAATATTTCCGTCAGCTAACGCACTATCGTCAAGCTCTTTTACTAGCCGCTTGACGCTAACCGCTTTAGCTACCCCGTCAGATATCCAACAACAGACGTGCCGGGTCTTCCAGCAAGTCCTTGATGGTAACCAGGAAGGTCACTGCTTCTTTGCCATCGATCAAGCGGTGATCGTACGAAAGTGCCAGATACATCATTGGCAGTATTACGACTTCACCTTTGACCGCCATTGGACGTTCCTGGATTTTGTGCATGCCCAGGATAGCCGCTTGTGGCGGATTGACGATTGGCGTCGACAACAGCGAACCGAAGGTACCACCGTTGGAGATGGTGAAGGAACCGCCGGTCATGTCATCCATGGTCAGCTTGCCGTCTTTGGCTTTTTTGCCGAAAGCAGCAATGCCGCCTTCGATTTCAGCCAGGCTCATCAGCTCAGCGTTACGCAGAACCGGAACCACCAAACCGCGATCACTCGACACGGCAACGCCGACGTCTGAATAGCCGTGGTAGACGATATCGGTACCGTCAATGGAAGCATTGACCGCCGGATAGCGTTTCAGCGCCTCGGTGGCCGCTTTTACGAAGAACGACATGAAGCCAAGACGTACACCGTTATGCGACTTCTCGAATAGATCCTTGTACTTCGAACGTAGCTCCATGATCGGCTTCATGTTGACTTCGTTAAACGTGGTCAGCATTGCCATGTTCGACTGAGCTTCAACTAGGCGCTCTGCAACCTTGGCACGCAGACGCGTCATCGGAACACGTTTTTCAACGCGATCACCAGCCGCGAAAACAGGCGCGGCCGCAGCCGCTTTAACTGGTGCAGGAGCAGCGGCTGGCGCGGATTTCTTAGCGTCTACAGCAGCAACGACGTCTTCCTTTGTAACGCGACCGTCTTTACCGGTACCTTTGACGCTGGCCAGATTGATGCCATTTTCTTCAGCCAGCTTGCGCGCGGCCGGTGCTGCGATTGCATCTTCGTCACCAGCGCCAGGTGCTGTTGCAGGAGCAGAAGCAGCCTGGGTCGGAGTGGCAGCAGCAGGCGCCGACGTAACAGCAGCCCCAACAGCTTCCAATGTACCTAGTAGTTCATCGGACAGAACGGTGTCGCCTTCGTTTTTAACGATTGAGCCCATGACGCCGTCAGCGGTAGCCAGAACTTCAAGCACCACCTTGTCGGTTTCGATGTCGACGACCAGATCGTCACGCTTGACGGCGTCCCCAGGCTTTTTATGCCAGGTAGCAACGGTACCGTCGGCAACCGATTCCGGGAAAGTGGGGGCTTTGATTTCGATAGCCATTATCTGTGGTTCCTTAAATTCGGTTTCTGATGCACGAAGGCGTTAAACGGTGAATGCATCTTTGAGCAGTTTTGCCTGCTGTTCGGCATGCATCGAGGCATAACCACAAGCCGGAGCCGCAGAGGCGTCACGACCAGCGTACTCAAGGACCAATGCCTTGTTGTGACCACTGATGATGCGACGCATGTGATGCTGGCTGCCGTACCAGGCGCCCTGGTTCATCGGCTCTTCCTGACACCAGACGATGTGCTTAAGGTTTTTGTACGGACCCAGGACTTCGATCAAGTCGTCTTCCGGGAACGGGTACAGCTGCTCAAGACGTACTATGGCGATGTCATCACGACCTTCGGCACGGCGTTTTTCCAGCAGGTCGTAGTAAACCTTGCCGCTACACAGTACGACGCGACCTACATTGGCCGGGTCCTGCGCATCCACTTCTGGAATAACGGTCTGGAACGAGCCTTCGGCCAGATCTTCCAGCGTCGAAACTGCCAACTTATGGCGCAGCAGCGACTTCGGCGTCAGCACGATCAGCGGCTTGCGCAGCGGACGGATGACTTGACGACGCAACAGGTGGTAGATCTGAGCCGGCGTGGTTGGTACGCAAACCTGAATGTTGTGCTCGGCACACAATTGCAGGTAACGCTCCAGACGCGCAGACGAGTGCTCTGGACCCTGGCCTTCATAACCGTGAGGCAGCAACATGGTCAGACCGCACAGACGGCCCCACTTGTGCTCACCGCTGGTGATGAACTGGTCAATAACTACTTGAGCACCGTTGGCAAAATCACCGAACTGAGCTTCCCAGATGACCAACGCATTAGGCTCGGTAGTCGAGTAACCGTACTCAAACGCCAATACCGCTTCTTCCGACAGCAAGGAATCGTACAGGTCGAAACGCGGCTGACCTTTGTACAGATTCTGCAATGGGATGTAAGTAGCACCGTCTTTCTGGTTATGCAGCGCTGCGTGGCGGTGCGAGAAAGTACCGCGACCTACGTCCTGCCCAGTGATTCGAACGGGGTGACCTTCGAATGCCAAAGTCGCGTACGCCATGGTTTCAGCGTAACCCCAGTTGATCGGCAAGCCACCGGCCTGCATCTTCTGACGGTCTTCGTAGATCTTCGATACCTGACGCTGAACCACGAAGCCTTCTGGCAGCTCCATCATTTTTGCAGACAGTTCTTGCAAGGTCTTCAAGTCGAAACGGGTGTCGTGACGAGCGGTCCAGGCATGACCCAAATACGGACGCCAATCGACGAACAACTCTTTATTCGGCTCTTTGACCAGGCTTTTCACCACGTGCAGACCGGCGTCCAGCGCGTTGCGATAGTCGTCGATTTTTGCTTGTACACGGGCGTCATCGACGACACCGGCCTTGGTCAGGCTTTCGGCGTACAGCTCACGCGTAGTCCGCTGTTTGGCGATCTGCTGGTACATCAACGGCTGAGTGCCACTTGGCTCGTCCGCTTCGTTGTGACCGCGACGGCGATAGCAGACAAGATCAATCACAATGTCACGCTTGAACTGCATGCGGTAATCGATGGCCAACTGTGTCACGAACACGACAGCTTCAGGATCATCGCCATTTACATGGAGAATCGGTGCCTGGATCATCTTGGCAACGTCGGTCGCATACTCCGTGGAGCGCGCGTCTTCCGGGTTGCTGATGGTGAAACCAACCTGGTTGTTGATGACGATGTGGATTGTGCCGCCCGTCTTGAAGCCGCGAGTCTGCGACATCTGGAAGGTTTCCAAGACCACGCCTTGACCTGCAAACGCAGCGTCACCGTGGATGGATATAGGCAGAACCTTGTCACCGGTCGGATCGTTACGACGATCCTGACGAGCACGAACCGACCCTTCTACCACCGGAGAAACGATCTCCAGGTGAGATGGGTTGAACGCCATCGCAAGGTGAACTTCGCCGCCCGCGGTCATCACGTTGGACGAAAACCCCTGGTGGTACTTGACGTCACCGGAACCGAGTTCAACCTTCTTTTTGCCCTCGAACTCGTCGAACAAGTCGCGTGGGTTCTTGCCAAAGGTGTTGACCAGGACGTTCAGGCGACCACGGTGGGCCATGCCGATCACGATTTCCTTGGTGCCATATGAACCCGAACGCTGGATCAATTCATCGAGCATTGGAATCAGGCTTTCGCCGCCTTCCAGACCGAATCGCTTGGTGCCCGGGTACTTAGTGCCCAGGTATTTTTCCAGGCCTTCGGCTGCCGTTACGCGCTCAAGCAGGTGGCTTTGGATGTCAGCGGAAAACACCGGACGTCCGCGCACGCTTTCGAGGCGCTGCATGAACCAGTTACGCTGCTCGGAATCGACGATGTGCGTAAACTCGGAACCGATGGTGCGGCAATATGTCTGCTGCAAGGCATCGAGAATTTCGCGTAGGCTCGCCTCCTCTTTGCCGATGTACAAATCACCGGCGCGGAAAGTGGTATCAAGATCAGCGTTGGTCAAACCGTAATGATTGATCGACAGGTCAGCGGGCGCTGGACGTTGCCACAAACCCAACGGATCGAGCTGAGCGCCTTGATGGCCCCGCATCCGATACGCCTGGATAAGCCGCAACACTTCAACCTGCTTTTTCTCGTGTTCGCTGCTCACGCTGCCGGCAGATACCGGTTGGGCGCGGCGCTGGTTTTTAGCCAGCAACACGAAGTGATCGCGAATCGTCGAGTGCGATACATCGGTGGCAGTGCTGCCGTCAGCGGGCAACTTCTGAAAGTAGGTGCGCCATTCTTCTGGCACAGCGTTAGGGTCGTGCAGGTAGAGCTCGTAGAGCTCTTCCACATAGGCAGCGTTACCACCGGAAAGGTGGGCACTGTTCCACATGCGCTGCATCACGCTTTCTTGCATGCTTGGTCACCCTCGGTAAGGGGACACCACCGGCGAAGACACTACAGCCCGCTTGAAAAAGCCCATGTGTCGCGACTAAAACAAGCCACCGAGGTCCACGCAGATAGTCCGGGTACCAGCCCGGATGCCCCTGCTGGTCTCATTTCTTCAAAATAAGAGCCGCAGCTTCATGAGCTACTGCTCAGGTTAAAACTACGGCGCCGGTTGAAGCCTGCGCCGCAGCTAGTACGGGTAAAGCAGTTACAGGTACAACGTTACAAATTAAACGCCGCTTTGTAGCAGCATGCTGCGAATGTGGCCGATAGCCTTGGTAGGGTTCAGGCCCTTCGGACACACGTTCACGCAGTTCATGATCCCGCGGCAGCGGAATACGCTGAACGGGTCATCCAGCGAAGCCAGACGTTCCTGGGTGTGAGTGTCACGGCTGTCAGCCAAGAAACGATAGGCTTGCAGCAGTGCCGCTGGACCGAGGAACTTGTCTGGGTTCCACCAGAAGGACGGGCAGGAAGTCGAGCAGCAAGCGCACAGGATGCACTCGTACAGGCCATCAATCTTTTCACGTTCTTCTGGTGTCTGCAGGCGCTCGATGGCCGGAGCCGGCGAATCGTTGAGCAGGTACGGTTTCACCTTCTCGTATTGCTTGTAGAAGATGCTCATATCAACGACGAGGTCACGAATAACCGGCAAACCAGGTAGTGGACGTACCACCAACTTATTGCCCTTGACCACGGCAGACAGTGGCGTGATGCACGCCAAGCCGTTTTTGCCGTTGATATTCATACCGTCGGAACCACATACACCTTCACGGCAAGAGCGACGATAAGAGAATCCTTCGTCCTGCTCTTTGACCAGCGCCAACACATCCAGAACCATCAAGTCTTTACCGTTAGTATTGACCTGAAATTCCTGCATGAACGGAGCTGCGTCCTGATCGGGGTTGTAGCGATAAACACTGACTTGCAACATATCGGCCACCCTTAATAAGTACGGATCATGGGTTCGAAAGTCGGAACGGTTTTCGGCGAGAAGTTTACGGCACGTTTGGTTACGCGCTTGTCGCTCGGGAAAAACAGGGAGTGGCATAGCCAATTCACGTCGTCGCGCTCTTCAAAGTCTTCACGGGCATGAGCGCCGCGTGACTCTTTACGCACTTCTGCGGCGATCGCAGTGGCTTCCGCCACTTCCAGCAGGTTTTGCAATTCCAGAGCTTCGATACGGGCCGTGTTAAACGCCTGGCTCTTGTCGTTGATCTTGACGTTGGCGATGCGCGTACGCAGATCCGCCAATTGAGTAATACCTTTCTGCATATATTCGCCGGTACGAAATACACCGAAGTAGTTCTGCATGCAGCTTTGCAGCTCTTTGCGCAGCGAAGCGACATCTTCGCCGGTGGTACGCTCGTTCAAGCCAGCAAGGCGCTCGAGGGCGAAGTCGATGTCGGTCTCAGACGCGCGACGGTAGTCAACGCCTTCACGCAGGCTTTGTTCCAGGTGGATACCGGCAGCGCGACCAAAGACCACCAGGTCGAGCAACGAGTTGCCGCCCAGACGGTTAGCACCGTGGACCGATACGCAGGCCACTTCGCCCACTGCGAACAGACCGGGAATGATCTGATCCACGCCTTCAGCATTCTGGGTAATCGCCTGACCATGAATGTTGGTCGGAACGCCGCCCATCATATAGTGGCAAGTTGGCACTACCGGGATTGGAGCAACCGCAGGATCGACGTGAGCGAAGGTCTTGGACAGCTCCATGATCCCTGGCAGACGACTGTGCAGCACTTCCTCACCCAAGTGATCAAGCTTGAGCATTACGTGGTCGCCATCCGGACCACAACCGTTGCCGGCGATGATCTCCTTAACCATTGAGCGTGCTACCACATCACGACCCGCAAGGTCTTTGGCGTTCGGAGCGTAACGCTCCATGAAACGCTCACCATGCTTGTTGATCAGGTAACCGCCTTCACCACGACAGCCTTCAGTAACCAGTACACCTGCACCGGCGATACCGGTTGGATGGAACTGCCACATTTCAATATCTTGAACCGGCACGCCGGCTCGCAACGCCATACCGATACCATCACCGGTATTGATCAAGGCATTGGTAGTCGACGAATAGATACGGCCCGCGCCGCCAGTGGCCAATACAGTCGCGTTCGCACGGATATATGAGGTTTCACCGGTTTCGATGCAGATGGCAATGATGCCGACAAAAGCGCCATCCTGGTTCTTCACCAGATCAACACCATAGTATTCGTTGAGGAATACGGTACCGGCCTTCAAGTTGGCCTGGTACAAGGTGTGCAACAGCGCGTGACCAGTGCGGTCGGCTGCTGCGCAAGTACGTGCAGCCTGCCCGCCCTTGCCGAAGTCTTTCGACTGGCCACCGAAGGGACGCTGATAAATACGGCCCTGCTCAGTGCGGGAGAACGGCAAACCCATGTGCTCGAGTTCGAACACGGCTTCCGGGCCTACGGAGCACATGTATTCGATAGCGTCCTGGTCACCGATATAATCGGAGCCTTTGACGGTATCGTACATGTGCCAGCGCCAGTCATCGTTTGGATCTGCCGAAGCGATGGCGCAAGTGATGCCGCCCTGTGCAGAAACGGTATGGGAGCGAGTCGGAAACACCTTGGTCACTACAGCAGTCTTGTGACCACCTTGGGCCAACTGCAACGCAGCGCGCATGCCGGCACCGCCACCACCAATAATGATGGCGTCAAAAGAAAGCGTATTAATGTTAGCCATGAATCAGATACCCCAAAGAATCTGCACACCCCAGACGAAGTAAGCGAACATGGCGATGCCGCATACTGCTTGGAAAAGGAAACGTATTGCAGTCGCAGACTTGCCCAGCGCCATCGACGTCAGGTAGTCAGTCGCGATGGTCCACATGCCAACCCAGGCATGAGCGCCCAGTGCGACAAGCGCCAGCAGACTGAAGATACGCATCCAGCTGTTCGCGAACAGCTCATGCCATTGGGCAAAGCCCAGGCCTGGGTGTGCGACGATGTATCCGATCAGGAATATGAAATAAGCCGCGAGCACGACCGCAGATACGCGTTGCGCCATCCAGTCGTAGAGGCCCGAACGCGACAGGTTAGTGACGTTGGTTACCATATCCATACTCCTGCCAGAACGATCAACACCACGGATACGGCGAGAACGATTTTCGAGCCCAGTTTGCCGCCTTCCAGCGATTCACCGATGCCCATGTCCATGATCAAGTGGCGAATACCTGCCACCAAGTGATACAGCAAGGCGGACAAGAGACCCCAAATCACTAGCTTGGCTAGCACGCTGGTCAAACACGCCTTCACTTCGCCGAAACCTTCCTCGGAACCGAGCGACTTGCTTAATGCATAAAGCATGATGGCAAGGCCGACAAACAGGATGATTCCGGAGATACGATGAAGAATGGACGTGTAAGCAGTGACTGGGAGTTTGATGGTCCTTAGGTCGAGGTTTACAGGTCGTTGGCTATTCACGGCTTTTTTTCACACTGAAGAGCCCCTAACAATCAGGGCAAAGTTGTTGGGAAGTGCACTGGTCAGGTACCCACGCCCAGGGAGTGACGACCCCTTGAAACAAGGCCAAAAGCCCCTGGCGGTCGGACGTCGAGTATAGACAGTTAGGTCACTAATGACAACGCGCAGACCCTCCCTCTAATAGGCAATTGCGCCCATGAAATAAAAGGCGTAAACGGTGGAAAAATGCAGCCAACAGTCACGCTAAGAGCCCACTGCTGCAAGACTTTAGGCAAATTGACTTTAGAATTTATCTCACTATAGTGGTGCGGGCCCTGCGTGGGGGGTTTGTCTGATGATTTGAAGCATAAATAGGAGGCCACATGGCTGACAAAAAAGCGCAGTTGATCATCGAGGGCGCAGCCCCCGTCGAGCTGCCGATTCTGACCGGCACCGTTGGTCCCGATGTAATCGACGTACGCGGTCTGACCGCCACCGGCCGCTTCACATTCGACCCTGGTTTCATGTCGACCGCCTCTTGCGAGTCGAAGATCACGTATATCGACGGCGACAACGGCATTCTGCTGCACCGCGGCTATCCCATCGAACAGCTGGCCGAACAATCGGACTATCTGGAAACCTGCTACCTACTGCTCAATGGCGAACTGCCGACTTTCGAGCAAAAAGCTCAATTCGTCGTCATCGTCAAGAACCACACGATGGTGCACGAACAGCTGAAGACGTTCTTCAACGGCTTCCGTCGCGACGCGCACCCAATGGCGGTGATGTGCGGCGTGGTAGGTGCCTTGTCGGCGTTTTATCACGACTCTCTGGACATCAATAACCCACAGCATCGCGAAATTTCCGCGATTCGCCTGGTTGCCAAGATGCCTACCCTGGCAGCAATGGTCTACAAGTACTCCATGGGCCAACCCATGATGTACCCGCGTAACGACCTGAACTACGCTGAAAACTTCTTACACATGATGTTCAACACGCCGTGCGAGATCAAGCCGATCAGCCCAGTGCTGGCGAAGGCTATGGATAAGATCTTTATCCTGCACGCGGATCACGAGCAGAATGCATCGACCTCAACCGTGCGCATGGCCGGCTCATCGGGTGCGAATCCGTTTGCCTGTATTGCCGCAGGTATCGCTGCACTCTGGGGGCCGGCACACGGCGGTGCGAACGAAGCAGTACTAGCGATGCTGGATGAAATTGGCGATGTATCAAACATTGACGCTTTCATTGCCAAGGCGAAGGATAAGAACGACCCGTTCAAGCTGATGGGCTTCGGTCACCGCGTTTACAAAAACCGCGATCCGCGCGCCACCGTGATGAAGCAAACCTGTGACGAAGTGCTGAGAGAGCTGGGCATCACAAATGATCCACAGCTGGAACTGGCCATGCGTCTCGAAGAAATTGCGCTGACTGACCCATACTTCATCGAACGCTCGCTTTACCCGAACGTCGACTTTTATTCGGGCATAATCCTCAAAGCGATTGGCATTCCGACTAGCATGTTCACCGTAATCTTCGCCTTGGCGCGGACTGTCGGCTGGATCTCGCACTGGAAAGAAATGCTTTCAAGCCCGTACAAGATTGGCCGCCCTCGCCAGCTGTACACCGGTTACGTGTCGCGCGACATCGTGCCACTCGAAGACCGCAAGTAAGCTTCGGCCTTAAACCCGAAGAAAAAAATGGCTGCCATTGGCAGCCCTTTTTATGCTGAAATTGCGGGACTATTACTTCTCGGCCCGCTCCCTCAACGCCTTTAACGTATTGAACGGCGCATCGACGACAAACTTGTTTGCTAGCCACGATGGCACGCTACCACCTGGCTCGGTGTGAACTTGATAGATCACTTCAGTCTGATCGGGGCCCTTGGGCACGAACTTCCAGAATCCCTCTACTTGTGCGACCCGCACAAATCCCTTTTCTTCCGGGACGTAGGTCGGGACGCCCTCGAGCTTGCGGGTCAGCGAGCCGTCAGCCCCCTCCTCCGTGGTAACCATCAGCACCGAATCACGCGGGGTCACTGGCCAAGGCGTATTGAACTGGGTGTAAGTCCACACCTTTCCACCGTCGAATTTCAGCACTTTCTGCGTCTTGCATTCATGGATCCAGGCGCAGGCGCCCACCACGTCTTCCTGTAGCTTGCGCAGCTGTGTCACGCTCGCCTTGATCGTGGTGACCCCGCGATAAGCCTTGTACTGCGAGCCTGCTACCTCGCTCAGAGAGACCTTTATACCTCCCTCATCCTTGGCGACCTTCCAATTATCAGCCTGAGCAGCAACGGCCATCAACGCAGTCAAACCACCTACAACAGCCATCCGATACAGCGAACCCATTGTTATATTCCTTTTTGGCAAAGTTCTGGTAAATCGGTTGCGGTAAATCTGGTTGCCCACTATCCCTACATGCTCATCTGATTATGCGGTCGAGGTTGCTTGCTCCCACCAGTCAATCAGGCGAATCGCATCGGACTGGCTGGTGCCACAGACTTCCTCATCAGCCGAAAAAGAAATGCAAACCGCCGGACGCTCTGGCGTGCCGAATAGAGCACACAACGATTCGACAGAAAGGTGCAGGCAGCGTTCTCCAGCGGCCTTGCCATTTGGCATGCCGGGAATAGGCGAACTGATGGAGGGAGCGATGCAGCACGCGCCACAATTTGGACGACAGTCCATAACCGGTATTCTCACGCAGGAAAGCAGTGGTCTAATCGAAGGTGATAGTACCCGCTAAAACAACCGTTTGAAAACACGACGTTCATGGCCCCCTGCGCACGTTATTGTTTGAACTCGAAATCCAGGGCTGCACCCTCGACCTCCCGATGACTCTCGTCACGAAGCTGCAACTGCATTTGATTGCTCAGCAAACGGCCGTTTAGCTGAAACGGACTGTCTTTAGTGGACTTCTTCTCGCTGAACATCGGCGGCAAGACCGCTTTATGAATGATGGGCTGAACTTTCCCAACAGGATGCAGTTGGTCGACCATTTCGCTAGGGAGTGTCAAATCTAGAATCGGTTTGTCCAGACGCGTTTGCTGTACCACCTTACTGGACGGCTTGGTCTTGCCGGCGATCTGTACGCGCGCTTTGGCAGCGGCCTCAGACTTGGAATTGCTCGACGCTGCGCTGATGTTCGTTTTGAAGATAGCTGGCTTTTTAACTGACGACGAATGAGCAACCACAGGCACCACCACCACATTAGGTGCCAATACATGCTCGGGCTCTCTCGCCACCTGCTTAAACGGCTTAGCGGGAGCATTAACTATCAATGGCGCCGATGGCTTCACCCCTGACTGGGACGAGTTAACGTCAGACTGCCCAGCGGTTTTTGTTTCAACCGAAGGAGATTCGATCGAAACCTTAGGTGTCGGTGCATGAGGCGTCGGCGATTTGTCAGCATCACACGCGCTTAGCAGCGTAATCAGCAGTAACCCAATAGACCGAGAAAGATTATTCATAATAGAGGCGAAAGTTAACACCGAGGCGGAGGACACATGCTCACCTGTTGGCCGATCTGTGACAAGCATCCGACTCATCTAGCCACAGAAAAAAAACAGTTGATAAGAATCGTTTTAGACACTGAAAACCCTAATACGCCAACGCCGCCTCCTGACACAATTGCTTCGCGAGCATGCCCAATGTCATGACTGCGCGCTCGGCCTCCCGGTTCCAAGGAACACCACAGTTAAGTCGAATGCAATGATTGAATTGCTCTGTATTGCTGAAAATCAAGCCCGGAGCGATGCTAATCCCCTGTTCAAGCGCGCGCACATGCAGTTCCTGAGTATTAACGCGTCCGGGCAAACTCACCCACAGGATAAATCCACCCGTTGGACGACTCATTTGCGTCCCTTCCGGGAAGTACTGCTGCACTGCCAGCTGGAAAGCACTCAGATTTTTTCGATATTCAAGTCGAATGAAGCGTAGATGGCGGTCATAACCACCATTTTCAAGATAAGCGGCAACCCCCATTTGGGTGACGCTGCATGCGGAATGAGTACTAAAAGTCTGCAAGCGCTGGATTTCGGCTTGGTACTTACCGGCGATGACCCAACCAATACGCACGCCTGGGGACAGTGTCTTGGAGAAACTGGAGCAATAAATCACATGCCCCAGCCGATCAAACGCTTTTAGCGACTTGGTGCGCCCCAGCTCAAACATTAATTCGCCATAAATGTCATCTTCAACAATTTGAATATCGAAGTCTGACGCTAAGCGCAACAGCTGTTTTTGGCGCTCCTCCGGAACGGTTCCGCCCAGCGGGTTACTCAGCCGTGAGGTCATTACCAATGCCTTGATCGACCATTGATTGGCCGCCAACTGCAATGCTTCCAGGCTAATACCGATGGCCGGGTCGCTGGGAATCTCTATAACCTTGAGCCCCAAAAGATCCGCCAACTGCAGCAGGCCATAATAAGTGGGCGACTCGGTTGCGATTAGATCACCTGGACGGGTCAATACGCGTAAAGACATCTGCAACGCGTCAACACATCCATGGGTGATAACAACTTCGGACGGGTCTACAACCACTCCAGCGTCGCGCATGCGAATGGCGACTTGCCGACGCAATGGCTCAAAACCAGGACTGAACATATAACTGAAAGCACGTGGACTTTGAAAGCGGGTCACTTTAGCAATTTGTTGATGAAGGGCACGCACCGGCAAATAGTCGACATGGGGCGTGGCTGCTCCTAACGGAAATACACCCTCACGCCGGGATTCGACCAATACCTGCTGAATAATGCTGCTGCGCGTGACCAACCCAGGCCGCTCTACACGGGCGATATCAGGCGTCTGTGCGGTTAGCGCCGGGGTTTGGTGCACGTAATAGCCGGATTGCGGCCGCGCACGGATCAGACCTTGATCTTCAAGGTTTGCGTAGGCCTGCAGAACGGTCGCATGACTAACGTTGAGCTGCGAACTCATTTTGCGAACTGAAGGTACACGTTCCCCAGGCTGATAAACGCCACGTCGAATATCTTCAGCCAACTGCTGGGCAATGCGCTGATAGAGCAGAAGATTGGTCACAATACGGCCCTCAATTTCACGGCCCTCAATTTCGCTGACGACATTTTTTTATATGGCATTAAGTACGTCGCCAACCGTAACAGTTCAGAAGTGTACTGGAACAGTTTGTATAAACCATAGCGATTAATCGCGCTGTGGAAATATAGTTAACGATATACACGCCAAATTAAGGAATATTTTGTGCCCAAAGATATCCGACACTACTAAAAGTCCAGCGTCGACTTCTTAAGGAAATAGCCTAGCGTTTAGCGCTTAATACGCCTTTATCGTCCGAAAAAACGATCTCGACCCTACGATTCTTTGCCCTGCCCCGCTCCGATGCGTTTACATCGACAGGAAACTGAGCACCGAAGCCCTCGACCTGAATACGAGCGTCGTCGACGCCCATATCAGCAATCACATCCGCTACAGACTGGGCGCGATCCTTCGACAGCTGAAAATTTTCCTGCTCGTAACCGGTACTGTCGGTATAGCCCTCAATCCGAATGATTCGCTTCGGATTGAGCTGGAGAAACTGCACCAATTTCAGCAACGTGTGGTTGGCCGAAGGTTTAAGCTCGGTATTGCCCGTATCAAACAACACATCGCCTAAAGTCATAATCAAACCACGATCCGTTTGCGTCGTAACCAGAGCGGCCATCTGCGACTCCAGCCATATCCCTTGCTGCTGAAGACTGCTCAATTTGGCTTCGCGCAGTTCTAACTGCAAACGCTGGCGCTGTAAATCAGAGATGGCGAGCTGCTCCTGCTTGAGCATCAATTGCGTATGCTCGCGAGCGATTGCGCTATAGCGACTACTGAGATACGCGTAATGAATGACGTCCGCGCCACTTCCCCAATAGGTGGACAGTCGTTCAGCACGGGCTAACAACTCTCCAGCCCGGATGACATCTTTGGGCGCGCCACGCAGAACGTTTGTGTCTTCTTTGACCTTCTGGAAATCGACGCTGGCCTCCTGCAACGCCTGATCGCTGCCTAGATGGCCGGCACACCCATAAAGGCTTGCTATGCCGAACACCATAAACACGCTCAGGCCACGAGAATTCAGTTTCATTGCGCGGTTCTCTCTGCAGCCCCTACTTGCTTGTACAAACGATTAAGGCGGGTATTGAGCTGCGCGAGCTGCTCTGCACTTTTTTCGTTCAATACATGGGCTTCAGCCAATCTTGCATCCAGCTCTGACTGTTCAGCCTGCATTCGAGCAGCTTTGAAGGCATTTTTTCCCATGTCGATGTGAGCCTGAATAAGTTTTGACTGAGCCATACGCATTTCAGGTATGTCCTCGGTGGCACCCACCGCCTTGGCTTGTTCAACCGCCTGATCCGTAAGCTTTAATTGTGCAATAGGGGCCGGATCGTTGGCACAGCCCGCCAAAGTGACAATGGCCACGGCGATGAATAAGGATCGAATAGTCACGAAAACTTTCCTATTTATTGAGGACACTGGCCGTTTGTAACTGCGCTTTCCACAGCGCTAGATTACGAGTCACTGCATCTGCAGACAGACCGGAGGCGGCCAATTCTGTCATTTTTTTTGCCAACTGTCCGCGCAGCCAAGGCTCGTTACACGCCGAGTTGAATGACAAGCCAACATACAGACCGGTTTTGTCCACGGGTAGCGGTTGGGCAATTAGATCGGAGGAAACCCCAAGCGTTTGGGTCGTGGCCAGCCCCGAGTAACGACCGGCAAGAACATATTCAAACTGCCCATCCAATAGTTTCTGAAAGGCTTGGGCCAAATTAACCGTACGCGCAACGCTAAGGTGCTCGGTGACGGCTGTTTCAAACCCTGGGCTCAAACGAATTTTTTCCGACATCCCGCCGACACGACCGTGCAGATCGGCCAAAGCATTGAACGGTTGCGCGTGACCACGTCGAGTCCACACCATAATTTCGTTCTGGATGATGGCGGGATGAATGTAATCCAACGCTTCCAATTCAGCGATCTTCAGCGGCACATCAATCAATGCATCCATGCGACCGCTGCGCACTTCGTCCAGCGCCTCGTGGCGTTTTCCTGCATACAAAATTTCAACTTTCAGGCCCATTTCTTGCGCAGCCTGCTTAAACAAATCCGCATTGGCGCCTATCAGGTGTTTTGGATCCTTGGAGTCACGCCAAAGGTAAGGCGGGGCATCAGGGCTTCCAGTTACGATCACGCGCTCGCATCTCCCGATAGCAAAAGCGCACATAGGCAACATGAACAAGCCGTAAAAAACAGCTGAGGATAGCCGCCGAGCCTTGTTCATGAGTAAACCCTTTATCAAAGCCAATAAAAAACCCGCTCATTGGGGCTGCGTGAAATGTGCGGGGCGTCGAACTTCCGACTTACCGCTATTCACTCAACCCCGAAACGAACGGGTTGTCTTTATAAGTGAAGAGCCTGGATTAAACCAGTTTCTCAAACTCAGGTACTGCGTCGAACAAATCAGCAACCAGGCCGTAATCTGCTACCTGAAAAATCGGTGCTTCTTCGTCTTTATTGATCGCAACAATCACTTTTGAGTCTTTCATACCGGCCAGATGCTGGATCGCACCGGAGATACCAACGGCGATGTACAACTGTGGCGCAACGATTTTGCCAGTTTGACCGACCTGCATATCGTTGGGCACAAAACCCGCATCAACGGCGGCGCGAGATGCACCTACAGCGGCGCCAAGCTTATCAGCCAGGGCGTACAGGTGTTTGAAGTTATCGCCATTCTGCATGCCGCGACCGCCGGAAACGACGATTTTAGCCGCTGTCAGTTCTGGACGATCCGACTTGGCCAGTTCTTCGCTGACAAAGGAAGATGTGCCAGCGTCGTGAACAACAACAACTGCCTCAACTGAAGCGGAACCGCCTTGAGCGGCAACCGGGTCAAAACCCGTCGCTCGCACGGTGATCACTTTGATCGCCGCAGAAGATTGTACGGTGGCGATGGCATTACCGGCGTAGATCGGACGCTTGAAGGTGTCAGCGCTTTCAACTGCGATGATTTCCGAGATCTGATCGACATCCAGTTGCGCAGCAACACGCGGCAGGATGTTTTTACCGTTGGACGTAGCAGCTGCCAGAACGTGGCTGTAGCCCGATGCCAGCTCGACAATCAGCGGTGCCACGTTTTCTGGCAGTTGATGTGCGTAGGCAGCGTTGTCCGCGACCAGCACTTTCGAAACGCCCGCAATTTTCGCAGCAGTTTCAGCGACTGCGCCGACGTTGGTGCCGGCTACCAGCAGGTGAATGTCACCGCCGATTTTTACCGCAGCAGCCACGGTATTCAAGGTCGCTGGCGCAACAACACCATTTTCGTGTTCAGCTATAACCAAGATAGTCATTTAGATTACCTTCGCTTCGTTTTTCAGTTTCTCGACCAGTTCAGCCACCGACTTGACCTTGATACCTGCGCTGCGAGTTGCCGGCGCTTCGACTTTCAGGGTTTTGGTCGTGGAGGCGGTAGATACGCCCAAAGCTTCAGGAGTCAGCACTTCAAGCGGCTTCTTCTTGGCTTTCATGATATTTGGCAAGGACGCGTAGCGTGGCTCGTTCAGACGCAGGTCCGTGGTCACGATCACTGGCAGACTCAGAGAAACAGTCTGCAGGCCGGCATCGACTTCGCGAGTGACGCTGACTTTGTCCCCAGACACTTCGATCTTGGAAGCAAAGGTGCCTTGAGCGTAACCGCTCAAAGCAGCAAGCATCTGACCGGTCTGGTTATTGTCGCTGTCGATGGCCTGTTTACCCAAGATCACCAACTGCGGTTGTTCTTTGTCGACGACAGCCTTGAGAAGCTTAGCCACTGCCAGCGAGTTCAAATCTTCGACGCACTCAACCAGAATTGCGCGATCAGCCCCCAGAGCCAATGCAGTACGCAGTTGCTCCTGAGCGGTGGTCGGGCCGACAGAAACAACGACGATCTCAGTGACGAGGCCTTTTTCTTTCAGGCGTACCGCTTCTTCAACAGCGATTTCGCAGAAAGGATTCATCGACATTTTGACGTTAGCGAGGTCAACGCCGGAGTTGTCCGCTTTGACGCGAACCTTGACGTTGTAGTCGACCACTCGTTTGACAGCTACAAGAACCTTCATGGATTCCTCGTTACTCTCCGGTGAAAAGAAAGTCGCCTGGACGGACCTGGCGATGGGTGCAGCCTACGGCGAGCGCAAAACCGCCCGTATCTTGACCGGAACGCCTTTTCTGGTCAATACGCCAAAATGGCCAGTTATAAGCCGCACCACTTTGATTTATCAGGGTTAGAAAGAATTCAAACAAACGTTTGTATTGGACCTGCGCGTTGGTGTAGATATAATGCGCCCCTTTGACCGTGCGCGACGGTAAGAATGTTAGGTGCGCGGCACTTCATTTATTACTTATAAAAAATACTGTTGAGCCCTGAGTAGGAGATAGCCTGTGGAACGCGAATACATGGAATTCGACGTCGTCATCGTCGGTGCCGGCCCCGCGGGCCTTTCCGCCGCTTGCCGCCTGAAACAAAAGGCTACCGAAGCCGGAAAGGAGATCAGCGTCTGCGTGGTTGAAAAAGGCTCCGAAGTGGGCGCTCACATTCTCTCAGGCGCAGTGTTCGAGCCCCGTGCGCTCAACGAACTGTTTCCGAACTGGAAAGAACTGGGCGCCCCGCTGCATACGCCGGTCAAGCGTGACGATATTTTCGTCCTTAGAACCGCTGACACCGCCACTAAAGTGCCTAACTTCCTTGTGCCTAAAACCATGCACAACGAAGGCAATTACATTATCTCGCTGGGTAACCTGTGCCGCTGGCTGGCTCAGCAGGCCGAAAACCTCGGGGTGGAAATCTACCCTGGCTTTGCTGCCCAGGAAGCACTGATCGACGACAAAGGCGCAGTCACCGGGATTCTTACCGGCGATTTGGGCGTCGACCGTCAAGGCCACCCGAAAGACAGTTTCACCCCCGGCATGGAGCTGCGCGGCAAATACACGCTGTTCGCCGAAGGCTGCCGTGGGCACATTGGCAAACAATTGCTCAAACGCTTCAACCTGGACGTCGAAGCCGACACCCAGCATTACGGCATTGGCCTGAAAGAGATTTGGGAAGTCGATCCAGCCAAGCACGAACAAGGTCTGGTGGTTCACACTGCCGGCTGGCCGCTGGACGTGATGAGCAGCGAGAACACCGGTGGTTCTTTCCTTTATCACCTGGAAAACAATCAGGTGGTTGTCGGATTGATCGTTGATCTGTCGTACAGCAACGCCTTCTTGTCGCCGTTCGACGAATTTCAGCGCCTCAAGCACCACCCGGTCATCAGCCAATACCTGGAAGGCGGCAAGCGCATCAGTTACGGCGCGCGGGCTATCTGCAAAGGCGGCCTGAATTCCCTGCCGAAGATGGTTTTCCCCGGCGGCGCGCTGATCGGTTGCGAACTGGGCACCCTGAACTTCGCCAAAATCAAAGGCAGCCACACCGCCATGAAGTCCGGCATGCTCGCAGCGGACGCCGTGGCTGACGCGCTGTTCGCTGGCAATGAAGGCGGCGATGAACTGACCACCTACGTTGATGCGTTCAAAGCCAGTTGGTTGTACGAGGAATTGTTCGCCAGCCGCAACTTCGGCCCGGCGCTGCACAAGTTCGGCCCGATCATGGGCGGCGCATTCAACTTCGTCGATCAGAACCTGTTTGGCGGCAAGATCCCGTTCACCCTGCACGACACTCAGCCGGACTACGCGTGCATGAAGCTGGCGGCCGACTCGACGAAGATTGCCTACCCGAAACCGGACGGCAAACTCAGTTTCGACAAGCTCAGCTCGGTCTTCCTCTCCAGCACCAACCATGAAGAAGAGCAGCCGTGCCACCTGAAGCTGACCGACCCAAGCATTCCGATCAGCATCAACCTGCCGTTGTATGACGAACCGGCGCAGCGTTACTGCCCGGCTGGCGTGTACGAAGTGATCACCAAGGAAGACGGTGAGAAGCGCTTCCAGATCAACGCGCAAAACTGCGTCCACTGTAAAACCTGCGACATCAAAGACCCGTCGCAGAACATCACCTGGGTGGCGCCAGAAGGCAGCGGCGGCCCGACTTACCCGAATATGTAAGCCCAACGGTAGAAGCCAACTGGTTGGCGAGGCGTCCTGATGTGCTGTACATCAAATTGCTTCGCCCACACGTTGGCGCCTACAGACGGTGTGTGTTTTAGACCTTAAAACCGCACGCCAACCCCCTCCTCCCCAGGGTTTCGCTCAAAGTAGCGCTTATATTCGCGGCTGAATTGCGAGGTGCTTTGATAGCCGACCCGCATCGCCACTTGCGCCACTCCAAGGCCTTCGGCGACCAAAATCTGTTGCGCCTTTAGCAGCCGCAAACGTTTCAAATACTGAACCGGCGACAGCAACGTGCTGCGTTTGAAATGCTCATGAAAGGTCGAGGCGCTCATGTTCGCGCAGCGGGCCAAGGTGTCAACGCTGAGCGGCTCAGCAAAGTGCGTGTGCAGGTGAGTCAACGAAGCCGCCACCCGGGCAAATTGCCCGTGTTGCTCGACCAAGGCGCGCAACACGCCCGCTTGCGGCCCACGCAACGCGGCATACAACACTTCCCGCAGCCGCGCGCGGCCCATGATCCGGCATTCCAATGGGTCATGCAGACAGCGCAATAACCGTTCAACGCTCTCGCGCATTTCCGTATCCAGCGCCACCGACGTCATGGACTCCGGGGTTTGTACTTGAGCGCTAGAACCCGGCATCAACCCCATGGCCAATACCAACTCGCCCAGCACTATCCGATCGATGTCGATGGAGACGCCCAGCAAAGGCGCCTCCGGCGAGGCGTAGGTTTCATACTCGAAGGGCACCGGCAACGCCTGAATCAAGTAATGGCCAGCACCATATTCCAGGGTTCGATCACCCAAATACGCGATTTTGCTGCCTTGGGCGATGATGACCAGACTAGGCTCATAGATCTGCGGGCAGCGTGCGACATTTCGGTCTGCAGACCAGACGTTTACCTCAGGCAATAACGTCGATACCAAGCCGGTACGCAGGGCGAGCGGCTGTAGCAGGGAAACCAGCGTGGCGTTAGCTTCGAGGTGACGCGTCAATAACATGGCCGATGCTTCATAAAGAGTGGATGGTTGCATCATCGCAGATCTAACCCGGGATTCGACCCATTACAGGTTATGTCGGAGGAATAAGCATAACAGGCGGAGGAATTGCCATAGCCGATAAAACGACGCACGGGGAGAATGGTCTGTGTCATTCCAGTTAACGCTTTTGCGAGGTTCAACATGTTCAAAGCCATTGGTTACGCCGCTCAATCAGCGACCGCACCCCTAGCCCCCATGACGTTCGAACGCCGCGCTCCACGCGCCGATGATGTGGCCCTTGAGGTCCTGTTCTGCGGCGTGTGCCACTCCGACATTCACCAGGCACGCAACGAGTGGGGCTTCGCCAGCTACCCATTGATGCCCGGCCATGAAATTGTCGGCAAAGTCACCTCTGTCGGCACAGACGTCACCAAATACAAAGTCGGCGACATCGTTGGCGTGGGTTGCCTGGTCGACTCGTGCCGTACGTGCGAAGCCTGTGAGGCTAATCTCGAGCAATATTGCCTCGAAGGCCCAACTCAAACTTACGCCTCTCGCGACCGCGTCGATGGCACCCTGACCATGGGTGGCTATTCAAACGCCATGGTAGTCAGTGAGCGTTTCGTGGTGCGTATCCCAGAAAAACTGGACCTGGCCAGCGCCGCACCGATTCTGTGTGCCGGCATCACGACCTATTCGCCGCTGAAGCATTTTGGCGTCAAGCCTGGCGACAAGGTCGGCGTACTCGGCATGGGCGGTCTGGGCCACATGGGCATTAAGTTCGCCAAAGCCATGGGCGCTGAAGTCACCCTGTTCACCCGCTCGGAAGCCAAGGCCGAAGAAGGCCGTCGTCAGGGCGCGGATCACGTGATTGTCTCCACCAACGAGGGCCAGATGAAAGACGCCGCTGGGCGTTTCAACTTCTTGCTGGACACCATTCCGGTGAAACACGACCTCAACCCGTACCTGCAAACCCTGCGTTTCGACGGCGTGCATATCCTGGTCGGCTTGATCGAACCGATTGATCCGCCTGTGCACGGCTTCAACCTTGTGGCCAAGCGTCGCATCATCGCGGGCTCAATGATCGGCGGCTTAGCGGAAACTCAGGAAGTGCTGGATTTCTGTGCTGAGCACGGCATCACCTGCGACATCGAAATGCTCGACATCAAAAATATCAATGAAGCCTTTGAGCGTGTCGTCAAAGGCGACGTGAAATATCGCTTCGTGATCGACATGAAAACGTTGAAAGCCTGATCAGGGCCTTGCCCCTAACTCGGCCGAGAGTCGCGCTGCGGTGTTTTTGATCAGCGGAATCAACTCGGCCATTTTCTCCAAGGGCATATAGGGCAAGGTACTGGCGATGCTGATGCCGGCAACAATCAAGTTGCTGGCATCACGCACTGGCGCAGCCACACAGCGAATCGACGGTTCGTTGTCTTCCAGATCAAACGCATAGCCCCCCGCGACATACTCCTGCATCCGCTGCTGAAACTGCTCCCAAGATGGCTCCTGGTGCTGCGGCCATGTCGTGGTTCTACCATCGGTTGGCAGACTGATTCGGTATAAACGCAGCCATTCTTCCGGCCCGCAATCAATCATCAATGCCTTACCAATTCCAGTGCGCGCCAACGGCATGCGGTGGCCTACACGCGAACGCATTTCCGGGCCATTACGGCCGGGATTTTTGTGCAGGTATAGCACGTCATCGCTTTCGCGAACT
This sequence comes from Pseudomonas sp. 10S5, assembly GCF_035019745.1. NCBI lineage: Bacteria > Pseudomonadati > Pseudomonadota > Gammaproteobacteria > Pseudomonadales > Pseudomonadaceae > Pseudomonas > Pseudomonas sp. 10S5. The sequence continues at coordinate 17,336 of NZ_JASJVL010000004.1, read as the reverse complement.
GCCAGATGAACGGTGTCGCCGGTCAACGAAGACAGCTCATCCAAATACGGGCGCGCCAGTACTGCCAGCGGCACCTCTTCGCGAGCCTGAAAACCCAGTTCGATCAGCTTCGGTCCCAACAAATAACCCACGTGCGGCATCACGCGCAGATAGCGTTCGTCTACCAGGCAACTGGCCAGACGGTGAGTCGTGCTGCGCGTGGTACCGATAATGCGCGCAATCTCTTTGAGGTCGCGGGCACCATTGGCGACCGCTTGGACCACGCCAAGGCCTCGCAACAAGGTTTGCGTGCCGGTGGGTGCTGCGTCCTTGTCCTTGACCGCGCCGTTGTTCGCCAAGACGATTGATTCGTGCTGCATATCAGCGCCTTATCCATTCAAAAAGCGGGCAACATTATCGCCGCCCGCTTGCAGCGGTTACAACTCAATGCGTTCGACCTTGCCCACCAGCAAAATGTAAGACAGCGCACCGACCAACGCCAACGCAGCCACGTAGGTAATGGCCGGCGCGAAGGAATCACCGGTTGCTAAAAAGCCGATCACAATCGGCGTGGTGATGGCCGCCAGATTACCTATGAAGTTGAACGTACCACCAGTCAGACCCAGCAACCGCGCCGGGGCCAAGGTGGACACCAATGACCACGTGATAGACGCCAAGCCGTTACCGAAGAACGCCAAAGCGAGAAAGGCAATCACCACCGGTGTCGATTCAACGTAGTTAGCGCCAATGATCGAAGTGGAAATCAGCAACCCGCCGATAATCGGCAACTTGCGGGCAAACCCAACACTGGTGCCCCGCCGAATTAGCCAATCGGAAAAGAATCCCGAGCACAACACCCCTACGAACGCAGCGAGAAATGGCAGCGATGCCAGCAGCCCGGACTTGATAAAGTCCATGCCACGGTATTTCACCAGATAAGTCGGAAACCACGTCAGAAAAAACCACAACGTGGAGTTCAAGCAAAACTGGCCGAGGTAAATACCCCAAAGTTTGCGTTTGCTCAGTACGATCCCCAAGTCCAACCAACTGAAACGACGCTTCTCTTTCTCGGTGGTGGCCTGGATATCTACCAACCCGCCACCGTCGCGAATCAGCTCGATTTCCGCTTCATTGATGCCCTTGAAATCTCTCGGTTCGCGATACACCGCAAACCAGATCAACGCCCAAATCATACCGGCCACACCGGTGCTGATGAACACCATGTGCCAGCCGAATTGCGCTTGTAGCCACGCTAACACTGGGGTCAGAAAGGCCAGGCCAACGAATTGACCGGATGTATAAAAGCCGATAGCAGTTGCCCGTTCACGCTCTGGAAACCAAGTGGTAACGACCCGGCTGTTGATCGGATAGGCCGGTGCTTCCATCGCTCCCACTGCCAGACGCAGGAAGAACAGTGCGATAAAGCTGGCGGCGAATCCCAGCAAGATCGTGGCCAGTGACCACAACACCAGCGCGACGGTGTAGAGGATTCGCGGCGGCACGCGGTCAACCAACCAGCCGCCGGGGAGTTGCATGGCGGCGTAGGTCCAACCGAAAGCGGAGAAAATCAGGCCGACGTGAATCGGATCGATGCCCAACTCAGTGGTCAAGGCCGGAGCGGCAATCGACAGATTGCTGCGGTCGAGATAATTGATCACCACGGTGATGAACAGCAGCACCATGATGAAGAAACGCTTACGGCTGGGCGTTACAAGCGACGTCTTGGCCGCGATGGCTTGAGGTTGCATGGCGAGTGCCTCTTTTTATGGTTATTTGAGGGCGCTGTAGAACCTGCGGGAGTAGGCTTGCCTGCGAATGGCAGAATGCGGTGTGTCAGACAAACCGCCTTCGCAGGCAAGCCTGCTCCCACACTATCTAGTCAGTTTTACGGTCTACCACTCAGCAAAACTGCCATCGGCGTGGCGCCAGATCGGGTTGCGCCAGCGGTGGCCGATGGCTGCGCGCTCTATGACGTATTCCTCGTTGATTTCGATGCCCAGGCCCGGTCCGTTAGGGATCTTCACCATGCCTTTGTCGTAATCGAAGACTTCCGGGTTCTTGATGTAATCCAGCAGGTCGTTGCTTTCGTTGTAGTGGATGCCCAGGCTCTGCTCTTGGATGAATGCGTTGTAGCAGACCGCATCCAGCTGTAAACACGCTGCCAGTGCAATCGGACCCAACGGACAATGCAACGCCAGCGCAACGTCGTAAGCTTCGGCCATGTTGGCAATTTTGCGGGTTTCCGTAATACCGCCCGCGTGGGAAGCATCCGGCTGAATGATGTCGACGTAGCCCTCACTCAAGATCCGCTTGAAATCCCAGCGCGAGAACAACCGTTCACCCAAGGCAATCGGCGTGCTGGTCAACGGCGCCAGTTCCTTGAGCGCTTCGTAGTTCTCGCTGAGCACCGGCTCTTCGATGAACATCAGCTTGAACTGATCCAGTTCCTTCATCAGCACTTTGGCCATGGGTTTGTGCACCCGGCCATGAAAGTCAACGCCGATGCCGACGTTAGGCCCTACGGCATCACGCACAGCGGCGACATTGGCCAGCGCCAGCTCAACTTTTTCAAAGGAATCGAGAAATTGCAGCTCTTCGGTGCCGTTCATCTTCACCGCAGTAAAACCGCGCTCCACCGCATCTTTGGCCGCCTTCGCGGTTTCTGCAGGTCGATCGCCGCCGATCCATGAATACACGCGGATCTTGTCCCGCACCTGACCACCCAGTAGATCACTGACCGAGACACCCAACGCCTTGCCCTTGATGTCCCACAATGCCTGATCGATGCCGGCCAGCGCACTCATGTGGATCGCGCCGCCACGGTAGAAGCCACCGCGATATAACACGGTCCAGATATCTTCGATATTGCGTGGGTCTTTGCCAATCAAGTAATCAGACAATTCTTCTACCGCTGCGGCCACCGTGTGCGCGCGACCTTCGACTACCGGCTCGCCCCAGCCAGTGACGCCTTCATCGGTTTCTATCTTGAGAAACAGCCAGCGCGGCGGGACGATGAACGTCGTGAGTTTGATGATTTTCATGGGTGCGCTCTCTTATTCAATTCGACGCTCGGGGCGTCGATCAGATCAATGCAATTGGTTCCAGGCGGACACGTATGTCTTGGCCCGCTCAGCGACGTCAGCAGCGCTCATGCCCGGTTTGAACAACCCGGAACCTAGACCAAACCCCGACACACCGGCGTCGATGAACACCTGCATGTTGTCCGGCGTGATGCCACCCACCGGAATCAACGCGGTGCCCTTGGGCAGTACCGCGAGGAACGCCTTCACTACCGCCGGGCCCATTTGTTCAGCCGGGAACAGTTTCAGCACATCCGCGCCTTCAGCCAGCGCCGCAAATGCTTCTGTCGGAGTCGCAACGCCCGGCGAAAGGAACAATCCTGCAGCTTTGGCGGCACGTAGCACCTTGGCGTCGCTGTGGGGCATAACGATAACCTGCCCGCCCGCCTCTTTGACTAAGCCTACTTGTTCAGGGGTTAACACCGTGCCTGCGCCGATCAGGCAATCAGCAGGCAGCGATTGACGCAATATACGGATGCTGTCGTAGGGTTCCGGCGAGTTGAGCGGCACTTCGATGACCCGAAAACCGGCCTTGTACAAGACGTCACCAATGGCCGCTGCTTCTTCCGGGCGCAGGCCACGAAGAATGGCGATCAAGCCGTTTTTAACCAATGCTTGTTTAAGCATGTCAGACCTCTGCAAGAGTGGATTTGAGCAAGTTGGCCTGCACCGCCAACTGCCACAAACCGCGTTCGGTGGCCTGTTCGGCCAAGGTCACCTGAGCGAAACCGCAGGCAGCCAGCGCACGAGAGTAACGCACGCAGAGCTGGGCATTGCCGATCAGGATGATGGGGGGAAGACGTTTATCTGGAGCTTGGCGTTGCTGCTTTAAGGCGGCCAGCGCGACCAGTTCATGACCAATCAACAGCCCGGACAGGTAGTCCGGCTGAGCGTCGGCACTTAGTTCACCGGTTAACCCCAAGGTTCGGCAACTGAATATGGTCGACAGCGGTCCAGCGGCGCCATCTTTTGACAACGCAACCGCAACGCCTCGATCAAATGCGGCCTCGTCGAAAATTTCACTGATACGCATAGTACGACCGAGGATGGTGTGGGCGCTGAGCGCGGCATATACCTCACCGGTCATGAATGTATCGAAGTGCACGATACAACCGTCAGCCACCTGAACCCATTTGGAATGGCTGCCTGGTAAGCCGATCAACCAGGAATGCTCTGGGGTGCCAGCGGTCAAGCTGGCGAGAACGCCTAGGACTTGAGTTTCTTCGCCGCGCATCACGTTGGGCAACGTCGACCGTTGCAACACGCCAGGGACAATGTGGACGTCAACTCCGCGCACGCTGCGCACTGTTTGCAGTGCAGCGCTTAGGGCAGCGAGATCCGCTGGCGTTTCGCGGTACACCGCTTCGCGCCAACCTTGAGCACTACCGACCATGCCGCAGGCAATAACCGGAATCCCCGGCTGTGCGTCGAGCCAGTCGCCACATGCCTCGTCGAACGCTAATTCAAATCCATTGGTACAGATCACGCCAGCGATCAATCTTGGTGTGGTGGGCAACTGCATAATGCCTGCGCTCAGAGAGCGCTGGTCTAGAACTTGGCCGTATTCGCCAAGTCTATAAGCACGAAGGGAAGTCGTTCCCCAGTCGAGCGCGATTAATTGCGCCAGCATCGCTTCACCTTTTATTGTTCGGATATGAAGTAGTCATTCTTGTGGCGAGGTTGACTATAAGCCCGAATCAACATCGATCTCAATATGTAAATTCATATCCCATATATAGGGATAAAAACGTAAAGATGATAGTTGTTCTACTCTGGCATTACTTAAACGGTCAGGCTACTTCCAGGGATGAGCGCAATGAAGCGATTTCAAGCATTGAACAGTCTTCGTGGCCTGTTTGCGTTAGCCGTGGTTGTTCACCATTCACATGTGTTGCAAAGCATCACTGAAGAATCGTTTTTCAAGCATGCCAATTACCTCGTCGAATTCTTTTTCGCGTTGAGCGGTTTTGTCTTGTACCAGCGCTATGCCCATTCGTTGGGTTCGACGCCGCAATTGCGTCAGTTCATGATTTCGCGTACCTGCCGTGTGTATCCGCTCCACCTGTTTATGCTGTTGGTCTTTGTCGGTTTCGAATGCCTCAAACTGATCCTTGAGCGCCGGGGTATTACCCTGAATAACCTTAGTTTTACAGGGGACCGGTCCGTGGGCGAGATAGTGCCGAACCTGCTGCTGATTCAAGCGTGGTGGTCGGGGTTCAACGCCTTGTCGTTCAACTATCCCTCATGGATAGTCAGCGTCGAGTATTACGTTTATCTGTTGTTTGGCGTGACCGCGCTGATACTGCGGCAACGATCGACCATGGCCTTTGGCGCGCTGTCTGCGTTGGCCTTAGCGGCCCTGTATCTGGGCAATACGCCGCTGGCGGACAACGTGTTACGCGGTGTGGGTTGTTTCTTCGCGGGCGGGATCGTTTATCGGATCTACATGCACTGGCGCCATCTGCGCCAGGGTCTGTTATCGGGTAGCGTGTCGGAAGTGATGATTCTTGGGCTCATCTATGCCGTCATGACGCGCAGCGAAACACCACAGGACGCCGCGCTGGCGATACTGTTCTGTGTGGCGGTCGGGGTCTTTGCGTTTGAGGCAGGTGCGATATCGTTACTGCTGCGCGGGCGTCTATTGGTATGGCTTGGAGAGCGCTGGTTTTCGATCTACATGACCCACGCTGCAGTGATTTTCGTGACCACTGTCTTTGTGATGATGGTCGCTAAAATCACAGGATTGGCGTTAATGGTTGAGCTACCGGGCGCCACGACACGGTACGTCAGCACCGGCAGTGCCTTGCTGGATAACGTAATGATCGTCGTTGAGCTGATTGCAGTGTTGGGAATATCAACCTTGACCCATCGGTATATCGAACTGCCCGGTATAGCGCTGGGACAACGATGGCGTGGCGTGGGTGGCGATGACAGCAGCGTGACCCAACGGCTTCCCGAATGAATTCAGGAAGCCCGCCGCGGACGTTTCAGGCATGCTCAATCTTCTGAATCAACGCTCCAGCAAAATCCGCAGCATGCGACGCAGCGGTTCGGCTGCACCCCATAGCAACTGATCGCCAACAGTAAACGCGCCCAAGTATTGCGAGCCCATGTTCAGCTTGCGCAAACGCCCTACTGGAATGCTCATGGTGCCGGTTACCGCCGTAGGGCTCAGGTCTTGAATACTGGCCTCCCGGTGGTTTGGCACCAGTTTCACCCATGGATTGTGCTGGCTGATCATACCTTCGATGTCGGCAATCGGTACGTCTTTGTTCAGCTTGATGGTTAGCGCCTGGCTGTGGCAGCGCATGGCGCCGATGCGCACGCAGATACCATCCACCGGAATTGGGCTCTTGAAGCGACCCAGAATCTTGTTGGTCTCAGCCTGGCCTTTCCATTCTTCGCGGCTCTGACCGTTTGGCAATTCCTTGTCAATCCAAGGGATTAAGCTGCCTGCCAAGGGTACACCGAAGTTTTCCGTGGGGAATCCTTCGCTGCGCATGGCTTCAGCCACCTTGCGGTCGATGTCGAGGATTGCGCTGGCAGGATTCGCGAGCTCTTCCGCCACCGAGGCGTGGGCAGCACCCATTTGCTTGATCAGTTCACGCATGTTCTGCGCGCCAGCCCCAGAGGCCGCCTGATAAGTCATGACGTTCATCCACTCAACCAGACCGGCTTCGAACAAACCACCCAAGCCCATGAGCATCAAGCTGACAGTGCAATTACCGCCGATGTAATTCTTGGTGCCTGCATCCAGCTGCTGATCAATAACCCGGCGGTTGACCGGGTCCAGCACAATCACTGCGTCATCCTGCATACGCAGGCTCGACGCGGCATCAATCCAGTAACCCTTCCAGCCCGCTTCACGCAGCTTGGGGAATACTTCATTGGTGTAGTCGCCACCCTGACAGGTCAGAACCACATCAAGGGTTTTGAGTTCGTCGATGCTGTAAGCATCTTTCAGCGGTGCAGTATCCTTACCTACAGCCGGGCCTTGGCCACCCACGTTGGACGTGGAAAAGAACACTGGCTCGATGAGATCAAAATCCTGCTCTTCCAGCATCCGCTGCATGAGCACGGAACCGACCATACCGCGCCAACCGATCAGACCTACACGTTTCATCGCAACTACACCCTTAACAAAAAGTGGGGCGCTACCTCTAACGACTTCGGAGGCAGCGGGCCCGAGAGATTACAGATTCCACAGCGCGGCGACTACTGCATCGCCCATTTCCTCTGTTCGGACTTTGGCGTTGCCCACAGACCAGATGTCACCGGTACGCAAACCTTGATCCAAAACCAGACTCACTGCCTTTTCGATGGCATCGGCCACCTCGATCAGATTAAAGCTATATCGCAACATCATCGATACCGACAAAATCGTTGCCAATGGATTGGCAATGCCCTGCCCGGCGATGTCTGGCGCCGAACCGTGGCATGGCTCATACATACCCTTATTGTTGATGTCCAGCGACGCCGAGGGCAGCATGCCGATCGAGCCTGTTAGCATTGACGCCTGATCGGACAAGATATCGCCAAACATATTTTCGGTGACGATCACATCAAACTGTTTCGGCGCCTTGACCAATTGCATGGCGGCGTTATCGACGTACATGTGGCTTAACTCTATGTCCGGATAATCCTTCGCTACCTCTTCGACCACTTCGCGCCACAGCTGGCTGGCTTCAAGTACGTTGGCTTTGTCGACCGAGCACAGTTTCTTACTGCGCAAGCGTGCCATGTCAAAACCGACACGGGCGATGCGACGGATTTCGCTCTCGCTGTATGGCAGCGTGTTGAAGCCTTCGCGCTCGCCATTATCGAGCGTTCGGATGCCGCGTGGGGCTCCGAAATAGATACCACCGGTCAGTTCGCGAACGATGAGAATATTCAGCCCCGACACCACTTCTGGCCTCAGGGTCGAGGCATCAGCCAATTGTGGGTATAAAATGGCCGGACGCAGGTTAGCGAACAGCTTCAGTTCCGACCGGATCTTCAACAGGCCTTTTTCCGGGCGAATCGAACGATCCAGTTTGTCCCATTTCGGTCCACCCACAGCACCAAGCAATACGGCATCAGCCGCCTGTGCACGGGCCAGGGTCTCATCAGCCAATGGCACGCCATGCCTATCAATGGCCGAACCACCAATCAGATCGTGACTGAGTTCAAATCCCAGCTGATATTTATCATTGGCCAGTTCCAGCACCTTGACCGCTTCAGCCATTATTTCAGGACCGATGCCATCACCCGGAAGAATCAGAATCTGCTTGCTCATGGTTTCCTCAATTCTTTAAATAAGATAGAACCAGACCTCCTGCAGAAGCTGCCTTAGGCAGCGATCGACCGCAATGCGGTAGGTGAACCGGATCGCAGCCTTCGGCAGCTCTTACAGGGGATGTGTCAATTCAGTCGCGAAACAACCAGGGCTGGCTAGCCCGGTGCTTACCTTCAAAACTGGCAATCGCATCGGCGTCCATCAAGGTCAAGCCGATGTCATCCAAACCGTTGAGTAAGCAATGCTTGCGGAACGCGTCGACTTCAAAGCGCAACACTTTACCGTCTGGACGGGTCACCGTCTGCGCTGCCAAATCAATGCTTAGCTGATAACCCGGATTGGCTTCGACTTGCTCGAACAGCTCATCGACTTCGGCATCGCTAAGGATGATGGGCAACAAGCCATTCTTGAAGCTGTTATTGAAGAAGATGTCGGCATAGCTCGGCGCGATAACGCTGCAAAAACCATATTCTTCCAACGCCCACGGCGCGTGCTCACGGCTGGAGCCGCAGCCGAAATTTTCACGGGCGAGCAATACGCTCGCCCCTTGATAACGTTCGTGGTTGAGCACGAAGTCGTTGTTCAGCGGGCGCTTGGAGTTGTCTTGGTAAGGCTGCCCGATGTCCAGATAACGCCATTCATCAAACAGGTTCGGGCCAAAACCGGTGCGCCTAATCGACTTCAAAAACTGCTTTGGAATGATCTGATCGGTGTCAACGTTGGCGCGATCCAGCGGAGCGACAAGGCCGGTGTGCTGAGTAAATGCTTTCATGCTGGGCTCCTCAGTGTTGGATCAAGTTGCGAACGTCGACAAATCGACCGTTAATAGCCGCCGCTGCCGCCATGGCCGGGCTGACCAAGTGAGTACGACCGCCCGCGCCTTGACGGCCTTCGAAGTTACGGTTGGAGGTGGACGCGCAATGCTCGCCGGATTCCAAACGGTCCGGGTTCATCGCCAGGCACATGGAACAGCCCGGTTCACGCCACTCAAAACCGGCTTCGATGAAGATCTTGTCCAGCCCTTCTTTCTCAGCCTGCGCTTTGACCAAACCCGAACCCGGCACCACGATCGCTTGCTTGATAGTCGAGGCGACTTTGTTGCCCTTGGCGATGTCGGCTGCCGCGCGCAAGTCTTCGATTCGCGAGTTGGTGCAAGAACCGATGAACACCCGATCCAATTGGATATCGGTGATCGCCTGATTGGCTTTCAAACCCATGTATTTCAGAGCACGCTCAATGGAGCCGCGTTTGACCAAATCAGCTTCTTGAGCCGGGTCAGGCACGTTTTGATCCACCGCCAAGACCATTTCCGGGGATGTGCCCCAGCTGACTTGTGGCTTGATCTGGGTAGCGTCAAGTTTAACCACGGTATCGAATGTTGCATCCGTGTCGGACACCAAGTCTTTCCAGGCATGTACCGCCATGTCCCATTCCGCGCCTTTCGGGGCAAATGGACGACCTTTAACGTAAGCCACCGTTTTCTCATCGGCGGCGACCAGGCCCACCCGGGCGCCGGCTTCGATGGACATGTTGCAGATGGTCATGCGGCCTTCAACCGACAAGTCGCGGATGGCGCTACCGGCAAATTCAATGGCATGGCCATTGCCGCCTGCGGTGCCGATCTTGCCGATGATCGCCAGCACGATGTCTTTGGCCGTGACGCCAAACGGCAGCTTGCCTTCGACCGAGACCAACATATTTTTCATTTTCTTGGCGACCAGGCATTGGGTGGCGAGCACGTGCTCAACCTCCGATGTGCCAATACCGTGAGCCAAGGCTCCAAACGCACCGTGCGTGGAGGTGTGCGAATCGCCGCAGACCACGGTCATGCCTGGCAAGGTCGCACCCTGCTCGGGACCGATCACATGAACGATACCCTGACGTGGATCATTCATCTTGAATTCGGTAATGCCATATTCGTCGCAGTTGTCATCCAGGGTCTGGACTTGCAGGCGCGACACTTGGTCGACGATGGCTTCGATCCCGCCCAAGCGGTCCGGAGTGGTCGGCACGTTGTGGTCTACGGTGGCGATGTTGGCGTCGATCCGCCAAGGTGCGCGCTTGGCCAGTCGCAACCCTTCAAAGGCTTGCGGCGAGGTCACCTCATGAATGATGTGACGGTCGATATAAATCAGCGCGGAACCATCATCGCGCTGTTTAACCACGTGCGACTCCCAAAGCTTGTCGTAGAGCGTTTTGCCGGCCATCAGACGTTTCCTCATCAGCGGTCTATCTATGCCAATCACCGCGCGCCGATTTTTAATCGCTCAACACAATGACCTATGGCTTGTGGGGTGAATCCTATGAGGTATGATTAAATAACTCAAATTCATATTTTTTATGCTTTGGATAACTTACTGGAATAGATCCATGGATTTGGCCAACCTTAATGCGTTTATCGCGATTGCCGAGACCGGTGGTTTCTCTTCGGCAGGCGAGCGCTTGCACCTCACCCAGCCCGCTATCAGCAAGCGCATTGCCGGCTTGGAGCAGCAACTTAACGTCAGGCTGTTCGACCGATTAGGCCGGGAAGTAAGTTTGACTGAGGCCGGCCGGGCGCTGCTGCCAAGGGCCTATCAAATTCTTAGCGTGCTGGACGATACCCGCCGAGCGTTGACCAACCTGACCGGTGAAGTTAGCGGGCGCCTGACATTAGCCACCAGCCACCACATTGGACTGCACCGTCTGCCGCCACTATTGCGCGAATACACCCGCCGCTATCCCGAGGTTGCGCTGGACATCCAGTTTCTCGACTCGGAAGTGGCCTATGACGAAATCCTCCATGGCCGCGCTGAGCTGGCGGTCATTACCTTGGCGCCGCAGCCCCATGCGTTGATAAAGGCTGTACTGGTCTGGGATGACCCACTGGATTTCGTGGCCGCCCCGGAGCACCCGCTGGTCAACAATAGCCCTATCAGTTTGACCGACGTCGCGCGCTATCCGGCAGTATTCCCGGGGGAAAACACCTTCACCCACCACATTGTCAGCCGGTTGTGCGAAGCTCAGGGATTGAAACCGAATATTGCCATGAGCACCAACTATATGGAGACCATCAAGATGATGGTCTCCATCGGTTTGGCCTGGAGTGTGCTGCCCCGTACCATGCTCGACAATCAGGTGGCGCGTATTGCTTTACCAGGTATACAACTGACGCGCCAGCTAGGCTATATCGTGCACACCGAGCGAACATTATCCAACGCTGCCAGGGCATTCATGGCGTTGTTGGACGCACAAATCATTCCCCCTGCCGCCAGCCTCCACCGGGCTGAAGGGGCCCACTTGCTCGCAGCGCCTCAAGGTTTGTTGAACGATGCCCAAGACAGCTGAAAGCTTGCCCTTCCTTGCACTCAGCCAATCGACTGAGCTCAGCGGATCAGAACGACGCTTTGCGACCCTATACGACCTCAGCCCCAACGTCGTACTTTTGACGCGCTTGGAGGATGGCCTGATTTGCGAGGCCAATCGCTATTTCGAGAGTTCGCTGGGATGGCCAATCAAGTCTGTTCTGGGCCGCACCACCGTCGACATCGGTTTGTGGACCGAACCTGCTCAGCGTTTGCAGATATTGCGCATGATCGAAGGCGAGCCCAAACCTGTCAGCCTTGAGGTTCAATTCAACGCTCGTGACGGCTGCGTGCACGACGGCATGCTTTGCGTCCAGAAAATCGACCTGGACGGTTGTGCTTATGTCCTCAGTACCTTTCTCGACACTACCGAACACAAGCGCGCTGAACAGGCACTCAAGGAAAGTCAGGAGCGCCTGGACCTGGCGTTGAACTCTGCGCAACTGGGAACTTGGGACTGGCACATCCCCTCAGGCATGCTATATGGATCGGCTCGTTCAGCAGAGTTGCACGGCATGCCGGCCGAACCCTTTCATGAACTATTCGACTCATTTTTTGACGGCATTCCCGGTGAAGACCGCGACAACATGCGTCAGGCGTATCGCAGCTTACGTGAAGGTCCTGCGGGCAGCTATCAGGTCACTTACCGCATTCAGTTGGAGGACGGCTCCTCACGTTTTCTAGAAAGCCGCGCCCGCTTGCATCGCGATGCCCAAGGTGAACCTTTGCGCATGGCGGGCATCTTGCTCGATATCACCGAGCAGGTTGAGCGCGAACAGCGCTTGATCAGTTCTGAAGAAAAATTCGCCAGCCTGTTTCAAGCCAGCCCCGATCCGGTGTGTGTCACCCAATTCGATACCGGTCAGTTCATTGAGATCAACCCCAGCTTCACTCAAACGTTCGGTTGGACCGCAAATGAAGTTATTGGCCGAAACGTAGAGGACATCCATTTCTGGGCGGACCCATCAAAGCGCGTTGACCGTAACAATCAAATCAAGCGCGACAAGGGCCTGGATAACTTCGAAGTATTGCTAAAAAACAAAGACGGTGAATTGCTGACCTGCGTCATCTCTAGCCGCTTGATCGTAGTCGAGCAACAACAATGCATCGTCACCACCTTGCGCAATGTCACCCAACAGCAACGAGCTGAGGCAGCCCTCAAGGCCAGCGAAGAGAAATTTGCCAAAGCATTTCACTCAAGTCCCGACGCCATCACCATCACCGAGCGCGATTCAGGTCGCTACCTTGAGGTTAATGACGGTTTCTATCGGCTCACCGGCTACGACTGTAACTATGTCGTGGGCCGTACCGCCTTTGAAATTGGCATCTGGGCTGACCAGGCGCAACGCAGCTTAATCATCAATGATCTGCGCGAGCACGGCCGGGTGCATCACCGGGAGATGCTCGCCCGCAATAAAAAAGGAGAGGTGTTGACGGTTGAGGTGTCGGTGGAACCGATCACGCTCAATGAAATCCCGTGCCTGCTCATGACCACCCGCGACGTCAGTCAATTGAAGAATGCTCAAGCACAGATTGAGCACTTGGCTTATCACGACCCCCTCACCGACCTGCCTAATCGGGCGCTGCTGATGGAGCGCCTGAGCGAACAAATCGAAGTGCTCAAACGTCAAAATCTGCGCGGCGCCTTGCTGTTTCTTGACCTTGATCACTTCAAGCACATTAACGACTCCCTCGGTCATCCCGTGGGCGATAGCGTATTGAAAATCATCACCGCACGACTGGAAGCCAGTGTGCGCATGGAAGATACCGTTGCGCGACTGGGTGGCGATGAGTTCGTGGTGCTGCTGGGCGGCTTGAAAGGCTCCCGGGCCGAGGTCACAGATCAAGTGCGTGGTCTGGCCGATAAATTGCGCCAATTGCTCGCCGAACCGATGTTCCTCGACGGCCAGCGCCTGCAGGTCACACCGAGCATCGGCGTTGCGCTGATCCCAGATCATGGCTCGACACCGGCCGACCTGCTCAAACGTGCAGACATTGCGCTTTATCGGGCCAAAGACTCGGGCCGTAATACGACGCAACTGTTTCATAGCACCATGCAAAAAGCCGCCAGCGAACGTTTACGCCTGGAAAACGACCTGCGTCTAGCATTGGCTCGTGGTGAGTTCAGCTTGCACTATCAACCGCAGGTAGATGCCAGGGACAACCGCATCGTTGGCGCGGAGGCATTGCTGCGCTGGCATCACCCGCAAATGGGCTCCATGTCACCAACGCAATTTATTCGGGTGCTGGAAGACAGCGGGATGATCCTTGAAGTGGGCAGCTGGATTCTTGACGAAGCCTGTAAAGTGGGCGGCGAGTTATTGCACAAAGCGCTGATCGATTCGAATTTCAGCATGTGCGTCAACATCAGCCCACGGCAGTTTCGTCAAAGCGACTTCGTCGAACGCGTAGAACGCAGCTTGCGAATCCACAACTTTTCTGCACGACTGCTGAAGTTGGAAATAACCGAAGGCATCGTGATCCAGAATGTGGAAGACACTATCGCCAAGATGCGCCGCCTGAAAAAAATGGGCGTCACCTTTGCCATGGACGACTTCGGGACCGGGTATTCGTCCCTGACTTACCTCAAGCGGTTGCCGGTAGACGCGCTGAAGATTGACCAGTCCTTCGTCCGTGACTCCACGACCGACCCCAACGACGCCGAAATCATCCGTGCCATTGTCGCCATGGCGCAAAGTTTGAACTTGGTCGTGATTGCCGAAGGCGTGGAAAAACCCGAGCAGTTGCGGTTTCTGGAACAACTGGGCTGTCATTTGTATCAAGGGTACTTGTTTAGCGAGCCGTTGCCGCTAGAGGGACTGGTCGGGTTGCTGAGTGGAGATCAAGGGTTTTGATCGCGGATCACGGATACGCGCTCAAGCCGCTTCGCGGCGCTTGAACCCAATCAATTGCCCAATACGCTGGCAATCGGTTTCGCGGCGCAGGGTATTGAACAGTTCAGTGGCTTCGGGATAGCTTTTGGTCAACAGGGCTAACCATTGCTTCAAACGACCGGGGGCTTGAATGGGGGTCATTTTCTCCAGCGCGTGCAGCCAGAACACGTGCACGATGGGCAGCAGTTCTGACCACGTCATCTCGACCACCTCTTCACCCGCTTCGGCAGCTGCGATCTGCCGCGCCAGGTCAGGGCGCGCCACCAGCCCGCGGCCGATCATGATGTCTCGGGCACCACAGATTTCCCGGCAACGCCGCCAGTCGTCCACGGTCCAGATTTCGCCATTGGCAACCACTGGCACTTTAACCACGTCCTGAATGCGGGCGATCCATTCCCAATGAGCAGGCGGTTTATAGCCGTCGACCTTGGTCCGGGCATGCACCACGATTTGCTCGGCACCGCCGTTGGCCAACGCCCGTGCGCAATCCAGCGCACCCTCGGGGCTTTCGTAACCGAGGCGCATTTTGGCGGTCACCGGGATGTGCGCAGGCACCGCCCGCCTTACATGCTCGACAATCCGGTGCAGCAACTCCGGCTCTTTAAGCAGGATGGCGCCGCCACGGGAGCGATTGACGGTTTTGGCTGGGCAACCAAAGTTCAGGTCCATGACAGGCGCACCAAGCTCGCAGGCGAAGGCGGCATTTTCGGCTAGGCATACCGGGTCGGAACCGAGCAATTGCAGGCGTAACGGTACGCCAGCGTCGGTTTTCGCGCCCTTGTGCAGCTCAGAAGCGTATTTGTAGAAGTAGTGAGCGGGCATCAAGCGTTCGGACACGCGGATGAACTCAGTCACGCACCAGTCGATGCCGCCGACCTGGGTCAGCACATCGCGCAGGATGTCGTCGACCAAACCCTCCATGGGCGCCAAAGCAATTTGCATGGGTCACACTCGAAAAAAGTCCGGCAGTTTACGGGGCAGCTCCCGGATTGGAAACGTTTATGCGCTGCCGACTTTATGCGGGAGGGTTTATCAGCGCCGGCCCGTACCCCTCAATGAACTCCGCAGGCATGCGCTTGGGCTTGCCGGTGGACAACTCAATGCAGACAAACGTGGTCTGAGCGCGCAGCAAGGTCACGCCATCGCTGGGACGCTTGAGCTGAAATCGGCGGGTCATTTTCAGACGCTGGTCTGAGCTGACAATCCAGGTCGCCAGTTGCAGTTCGTCATCTTCATAGGCGCTGGCCAGGTAATCGATTTCGTGGCGGACCACGGCCATTGCACGGTCGATTCGCCGGTATTCGGCCAGGTCCAGCCCAAGTTGCTGCGAATGCCGCCACGCGCAACGCTCAAGCCAAGTGACGTACACCGCGTTATTGGCGTGGCCCAGCCCATCGATATCGTCGGACGTCACTCTCAAGTCGATGACGAATGGCGTAACCAGATCCCAACTCATGCTCGCTCCTTCCTGCTTACCATTGGCGGCAAGTCACTGGCGAGCAGTGTAACGGAAGGTCGGGTCAATGGGCGCGGGACCGTCAGAGGACGGCAGATTTAGCGGCGCGCAGCACCCGATCCGACAGGTCGCCGGGGCCTAGCGCACGCGCCAGCGCCAAGCCACCGAGCATCAACGCCAGGTCAGCAAGCGCGATGTTGGCTTCTTCAGGACTGGAGGACAATTGCGCGGTCATGAGCTCCACGTGCTCGATCAGCGCCTCACGGAAACCGTCCGGCAACCGCATCAGCTCGCCCACGGTGGCGGGTAATGGGCACGCCTGCTCGCAAGCGTCTCGGTGTTGGCGAGACAGATAGAACGCAGCCAGTAATGCCCGGCGCTGTTGGCCCGGCAAATCGCCACTGATAGCGTCTAGCGCTTCACGGCGGCGCGACAGAAGCTGGCTAAAGACCTCTAGCATCATGGCGTCTTTGCTTTCAAAGTGTGCATAGAAACCACCGACGGTCAGACCGGCCGCCCCCATTACTTCGCTGACGCTAGGTTCGATCGTGCCGCGGGTGATCAAGGCAGAACTGGCAGCCTGAAGAATTCGGTCTCGGGTGTGAGCTTTCTTATCGTTCACGCGGCCTCCTGACACTACGTAGAGAATATTATTTACATAATAATAGTAGCAATCCGACTTTTTCTCTGCGGATCAGACACCGGTAAACGAGGGAATGGCCAGGAAGAAAAAACGCGGCACAAAAACAAAAGGGTCATTCAATAATTGAATGACCCTTGGTCCCGTAGAACGGGAAAATCGTGGCGTCCCCTAGGGGACTCGAACCCCTGTTACCGCCGTGAAAGGGCGGTGTCCTAGGCCACTAGACGAAGGGGACGCAAAACCTTCTATACACATGACCAGCCTGAGGCTGGTCGATTCAAGGTTTGTGTGGCCAAACCTCGAACCGTACAAATTGGTGGAGCTAAACGGGATCGAACCGTTGACCTCTTGCATGCCATGCAAGCGCTCTCCCAGCTGAGCTATAGCCCCGAATTTATCGCCCTGCGGCGGAGCAGCTCTTCACAGCTGCTTCTTGAAACTGGCGTCCCCTAGGGGACTCGAACCCCTGTTACCGCCGTGAAAGGGCGGTGTCCTAGGCCACTAGACGAAGGGGACTTAACCTTCTATGCACCATGATCACGACTGAGTCTTGATCGATTCAAGGTCGGTGTGGCCAGACCTTGAACTGTACAAATTGGTGGAGCTAAACGGGATCGAACCGTTGACCTCTTGCATGCCATGCAAGCGCTCTCCCAGCTGAGCTA